>CAZWXI010000009.1:0-47044 GCA_964637845.1 uncultured Hyphomicrobiales bacterium
TATATGAGGGGGAACTGTCGCCCTCTAAGTCATTTAAATTAATGTAAACGTAATCTGTGGCGGGATTGGGGTGGATGGAGATATGATGTTCTTTGGTCTTATTGTCAACGATGCTACTAACTATAGGTTTTATCATTGATATAAATAATCCGCGTCGCGTCATTGCTCCGCTCGTAATCAAATCGCCGTTTGGCATTTCTTCAACACATAACACATACGAAGCATTTGGATAAAATCTCCACTTGAAACTATTGATTAAGGTACCATTTTGCTCAATTATATTGATAAAAGCATTTGTTATATATTGCCCATTAATCGGTTCGTGTGCAAAATATGTTCCATGGTAAGCAATATGACCGTTATTTAAAGATTTGATACCGTAAACGAGTTGCCTATTGTCCATCTGTATCGGATCTGCCCAAGTCAGTTTCCCACCAGAAGTAATTAGCCCATATATAAAATACTTTTGCCCATTCTTTGAGGCATCTCCACCAACTATATAACCATTGTTTAAAAAGGGAGATAGAAAATAAGTATTGCAGGAGTCAAAACCTGGAGGAAATAACTGTAAAGCCCAATTAATATTTCCATGTATATCAAAATTCAATACTGTATTTCCAACTGTCGGATTCCCATAAATTGAAAATGATGTAAAACTATTATTAAAATAATGTAAATGTATCATAGTTGACCAAATAACAAAATCTAAAGTATTTGTATTGATAGGAGTTACATTCAATAAATTCAAACTATCATCAAATTCTAATAAATAATTAAGGGTATCACTTTCATTTGTACGACCAAAGGCAAAGTTGCGTCCGTCAGCTCTTATCGGCTTATATCTATAACTCATTTCAAAAGCAGCGGTATCAAATTCACTTCTCGAAATAAGAGAACCATCTGTAAGAGAATAAAAGTGAAGTGTTCTTCTAGGAATTGTAAATGAAAAAGTATTTATATTCATCAAAAGTATGTCATTTTCTATAATTTTCATTTCCTTTATCAATATTATTTTCGTGGGATCCTCATAAGTTATCATTTTTTCCCATCTTTTTGTGCCGTCAAGATTAAGGCAATGTACAGCTATCATTCCTCGCATATTTTTATCACCTAGTTCGAATGCACTTACTACGCAATCATTACCTAATGCTGTGTAGTTCTTACCAATCAAGCTCACATTATCCGGCAGATTAATTTGATATTCCCACAGAACTTCAGGTTCTACTGAAAATAATATTTGAATAATTAGCAATTGAAATAATGATATCATTAATATCTTCTTCATAATTAATATCCTTTAAAATTTGATAAATTTAAATGTTTGATTAGCAATAATTAAGTAATAAGTTCCATTCGCAAGGTCTCCAATAAATATTTCACCCACGCCGATTGATATTGTTTTTAAAAATACACCGTTTATATTGTAAATCTTTCCTTGTACTTCAGTGACTGATTCAATATCAACATATAAGTAGTCATTAGCTGGTTGAGGGAATAATCTAATTTTCGAATTCAAGTTAATGTTCTCGGTTATACTTGTAGGCTCGAGTTTGATTTTCGCTAAATAAGGTGAATCAGTTTTTCCGTCAGAAGCATAAATCAAAAATATCCAATTTCCTAAATAGTATAATGACCTAATTATTGGATGCGCATCAGCAACAATTACATTAGTTTCGAAGTCAAGAACTATATCGAAATCTTGATTCAAGAATAGAACTATTTGGGAAACTCCTTTTTGTTGTTCAGATTGGTATCCCGGTATAACATATAATTTAAGTTCTTCAATAAATTGAAAGTCACCATAGAAGAAAAAGCGTCGTTTCTTTAATTTAGAATTATCTTTAAAAATCTTAAAATCTCGAATTTGTCCGTCTTGACTAATTTTGATAAGCCCTTCATGTGCAAAGTCAAAGGAACCGAGAAATAGTGATACAATATCGCCATTTTCTAATTGGATAGTTCTATTTTTGTGCAATGTTTGGAAAATTTCTGTTTCTAATCCAACAATTTCATTAAATAGTGACCATATTATTTTCCCATCTTTACTTATTTTAACTGGGACAAATCTAAATATTTTTTTATTATCAATTGTATCAAACGAATTTATATAAGTAAAAATATTATTATCTTTTGTTAAAATCGTATTATATATCATAAAACCTCTTGTTTTATGGTCAGTAATTTTAAATCCTAAACCCGTTGTATCTATATCTATTGTTTCAATTATGTTAAAATCTTTATCAAATATACGGATAAGAGGTTGTGTAAAAACAGGTCGTTCGTTTTCAATTTTAACGCCAAGTTGAATAATTTTGTCCTTATCAAATACATAATCAACTACACTCTCTCTGAAAGTGCTATCGCTTACAATTTTATCAACTTCAAATTTATTTAAGTCGAATCTCCAAAGATGAGATGCATGCTCGCCGGCAATGCTGGCTTGGATAGTTATTACATATAGGTGATTGTCATAAATATATTTTGTTTTGATATCAAATGAAGCTAGAATTGATATTCTTTTGTAATAAAAATGATTATGTACTTTCAAAATATTGCCGTCCGAATCAATTTTTGTAAATATCAAATGAAAATTTCCGACAATTTCGCATGGGTCTATTGTAATAAATTCATTGTCGTTGACTTTAATCATTGTTCTATCTAACAAATAATATGAGACACTATCATTTCTCAAATATTTCTCCCAAATAAAGCCATTATTATTATTTGAAAACGAATTTGAGATAGTGATGAAAAACGTGAAAATAAGATAATATAAAAATTTCATTTTACTCTCCTGAAATTGTTGGACAGGTGTAACCTTATTGTCAGCACCTGTCCTTAATTAAAAAATCAATTATTTCTTTACAAAGCGATTAATTATTACTTTGTTATCATCTGTAAGTATTGTAATGTAATAAGCTCCTGAGGGTAAATGTGAAACATCCATTTTTAAAATAGGGTCATATTGTTTTTGCTCTATTAGGCCTTTACCCGCTACGCTACTAATCATGATATTGTAACTATTCACTGAACGAGATAAATTTAGCGTTATTTCGTCTATCGCAGGATTTGGATAAATACCAAACGATAAATCTTCAACACTTTGATTGCTTATCTCATACCAGTTTTTCCCTCCATCAAAAGTCTCAAATATTCTTCCATCGTTTACTTTTTTAATAATGTTAGTAATATGGTTTATAACATCAGACTTTGAATGTACAAATAATGATTCGTTAATTGGACTTATGATTATATGATTTACCGTTCTCCTATATTCTTTATAAGTCTTTACAACTGTTCTTGAATTGGCACCAATGTTAATCTCATTAGCAAAGCATCTATTCCTTTCGGATACAATGAAAAGCAGCATTAATACCAAAGTTATAGATAGAGCTTTCATAATAATCCTCCATTAATCTTCACAATTTATTGAACAATTTGTAACACCAGTAAATTCGCAATGAGTTGAAATCAATGGGCAAAGTGAAGAATCAAAAATACTACCTTCACATGTGCCTATCTGTGTTGTAATTGTTTCAACAAGTTTGATTTGTTGTGTTACAGGGCAATAACAGTAGTTTCTCTTATGTTCACAACAAACTAAGGTCTCTGTACAACTCATTTGGTTTGCATAAAATCGCTTTACTCCGTTTAAAGTGCATGAACCCCAACAAAAAGCAACGCATTTTGGCATTGAATAGTGTACAGTAAACGAAGGGCAATTCTCGGGTAATTGACAGTTAGGGTCAGCACAATGCATGGATTGCTGAACGAGTGGGCTTGAACTGCTATAAAAGTTTATAAATATTTGGTCGGCTAAAATTTCCTGTATATCTTTGTATAGCTCTTGTAATCTATCCAACCTAATATTGTCAAAATTGTCAGGCCACCCAGGTAAAAGATGTCGTGTCAAACCTCTGCAATTATCAAACAAAGAATCTGAATGTGGCATATCCCAATCAATACTTCCAACGTAAAATTGTACAAAACGTCATGTCTTTCCACAAATCGGATCCTCGTAAAAACATTCTCTGATTCTTACGTTAATCTTAATATCACATCCTGTGAATCTTGGTACTTGAACATAAGCAAGAGAATCTCTCCAAGGATTACATTGTGTTCCCTCGGGTAACAGCTGGAGACAGTCAACACCCTGCCCTACCATGTGTACAGGCATCAATATTGTACCTCCCAATAACATGATGCTACAAATTGCAAGCCATAGTTTGCCAAGTGATTTTGATAACTCTTTGATAAATAAAGTAGTTACCCCCCTCCCCCCCCCCGATGCGGAGCGGGTGTACAGAATTTCTCTTGATGAGAACATATAAAAGCTCCTTAATTTAGTTAAACAATATATTTATACCCTCACGTATACCCTCACGGGCAAAAACGTATTTAATTCAAAGAACAAACTTTTTATAAATTTTTCATCATTCCATATGCAATTTAATAAAAAATTTCAGATGATGCAAGAGAAATCGTAAATTTTATTCAAACTCCTGTGATTTCGATACAGCTAAATTTAAGTTTTATAATTCATTGATATCCTCATTAGAAAATATTAGTAATTTATAGATTACATAGATTCATGAAATTTATTATTCTGTGAAAATTTTAACAATAATTTGAACTATACATACGAAAAATGTTAGAAAATTTACATAAAATAGCATATATTTATATTATTGAATGATGTATTGTTTGATATAGTTTTTCTAAATAGTAAAGAATGAGGTAAATATGTTACACGAACCTGCCGTAGAACTCGGCAAAGATAACTCGATACCGAAGAAAACTCGGTTAGGAGTAATACTGTTTCTCGTATATCTAGTAGTTTATTTTGGCTTTGTATTCATAGGTACGTTCTACCCCAAAGCCCTTGGCATAAATGTGCTAGGAGGATTGAACCTTGCATTTGTGTATGGCATGGGGCTGATTGCCCTCGCTGCAGTCATGGGACTGGTCTATAATTATTTCTGCACCCGCTTCGAAGATAAACTGAACAAGGAGGCAGAAGGCTTATGATTTACGAAGTTTCCATTTATGCGATAATAGTATTTGTACTTTTTGTACTTGCCGTTCTCGGATTGTCCTTTTATTTTGCTCGCAAATCCAAATCAGCAAGCGGTTACTATGCCGCGGGTGGTCAGATACACTGGTTTGTCAACGGTATAGCTTTCGCGGGAGATTATTTATCTGCGGCTTCATTCTTGGGTATTTGCGGAATGATAGCATTCTTTGGCTACGATGGCTTTATATATTCAATTGGCTATTTGGCGGGTTGGGTTGTAGCATTGTTCATAGTTGCAGAACCACTAAAACGCATGGGGAAATATACATTTGCCGATGCTCTTGATTTCAAATTCGATTCGCCCGCAATCAAACTTACAGCCGCAATTAGTACGCTCGTTGTTTCGATATTTTACTTGATACCGCAGATGGTGGGAGCGGGTGCGATAATTACACCGTTGTTGGGATTCCCGCATTGGGTAGGTGTCGTTCTTGTCGGTTCTGTTGTTGTTTTCATTGTTGCAACGGCAGGTATGACCTCGACTACCTATGTGCAATTTATTAAGGGCGGCCTGCTGATTATTTTTGCAGCAATTATCACATTCTATGTGCTCCAAAACGGTTTCAATCTCAAACCGAATGAGCATTATCCTGATTTCGAAAAGGTCGAAGTTGCTGTGGAAGGCAACAAAGTCACTGAGGTAACCCACGATGAATATAAGTTATTGGGTCAAGCATCGCAAGGCATTATGACATTTGTTTTGTTGGAGAAAAACGGCGTTGAATCATGGTGGTCATTGATTAGTGACGGCAAAACGTTCATACTTGAAGAAGCACTTTCTGTTGTCACAAAACCTGACGGTACAAAATTATACAATGGTGGGACTAAAGAAGAAGGGAAATTCTATCAAGTCGGACATTTGAATAAAATAATCGTCGACGGTAAAGAAGTAGAAAGCACGGGAGCCGTCGGACCATTTGAATTTGTCAAAATTTTGGAAGATTCGGAAATCACGAGATTTACTAAAGCAATGTTTGATTATAACGACAATAAAGTTACTGTGTATTATCAAAACGTTACATCAGGTAGCGACGTACTTAAACCTGGGCTGTTATATAAATTAGATAGCATAGAATCATTTTGGCCAAAAGTGGACTTTTTCTCACTGATGTTGGCCTTGTTCTTGGGTACATCGGCCTTACCGCATATTCTTATCAGGTACTACACTGTGCCAAGTCAGAGAGCGGCGCGCAAATCAACAATAGTGGCGATTTTAGCAATAGGATTCTTCTATATGCTTACCTTATATTTG
The DNA here is from genome assembly GCA_964637845.1 of uncultured Hyphomicrobiales bacterium. GTDB lineage: Bacteria > Bacteroidota > Ignavibacteria > Kapaibacteriales > UBA2268 > PGYU01. The sequence continues at coordinate 6,327 of CAZWXI010000009.1, forward strand.
GGAACAGGGGCAATGATTAACGGTACCCTCGACCCTGAAAATTCGAATATGGCGGCACCACTGCTGTCTAAAGCATTTGGTATAATGTTGTTCTCAATTATATCGGCAATTGCATTTGCTACAATATTGGGCACGGTCAGCGGGCTAATCGTAGCATCATCGGGTGCTGTCGCTCACGATTTGATGGATAAATATATGAAAGTAAAAATGACCGAAAAAGGCAAAGTAACCGCCGGCAGAATAGCGGCGATATGCGTGGGTATTTTTGCCATAATATTAGGTATTATATTTGAGAATCAAAACGTCAGTTTTCTTGTGGGATTAGCGTTTGCAATCGCGTCTTCATCAAATTTGCCGGCAATCGTAATGCTATTGTTCTGGAAGCAAACGACAGCAAAAGGTATTGCTTGGGGAATAATGGTTGGGATGTTCTCAGCATTGATTCTAATACTCTTATCACCGACAATGTTTGAAATTTACGGAATGAGCCCCGACAAAGCTATAATACCTCTGAAAAATCCGGGCATAATTTCTATTCCACTGGGATTTTTAACGCTAGTAGTTGTATCGTTATTTACTAAAAATCATAGAGTTAATACGTAGAGTAACTATGAAGATTGGAATTGTTACTGATATTCATGAAGATGCCGAGAGATTGAAAATTGCAGTATCGTCTCTCGAAAAATTAAATTGTGACGATATTATTTGTCTCGGTGATATTTCTGGCTTCAACGATAGGTTTTATAGTTTCAGATTTAGCCGAAATTTAGCTTTTTGTATTGATTGTGTAAAAAATAATTGCAAAATAATTATTCCAGGCAATCATGACCTTAACCATTTGAAGCGATTACCGGCATATAATGGTGTATTTAGCTTCCCTGAAAACTGGTACGAGATAAATCCGGAAGAAAGAAAGATATTATCTGCCGGTCGTGTTTGGCTGTATGAAGATGATTATCCTATTAATTGTCAGACACAATTCGAGGAACTGTTTGCTATCTCAAAAGATACGCATCTTTATGATACCGAGAATTTTAGAATACTACTTACTCATTCCGTAAGTCCCGATATTTCCGGCATTATTGCAAAAAAACCGAACAAATACGAAGATTTTATCCCTCATTTAAAGCTATTGGCTGAAAATAAGTGCAATATCGGAATATCGGGACACTTACATCCTAACGGACTCTTACGCATTGACGAGAGGAAGATTTATAATCTTAAATTCTCGACTCTCGAATTACAGGAAACGGCATACATGCAAATTATTTGCCCCTGTATTGCGGACGGAATGCAAGATAATGGATTTACAGTATTAGACACTACTGACCGTACTATTGAGGCAATTCCATTAAGAACACCAAGGCATAACTCGTTTTTATTATGAAAAGCACAAGAATAATTAACAGGAAAAAGTTTTTCTTAAATATTATTTTGCCAAGTCTTCTCACGCAGGGTTTATTTATTGTATTAATTTTTGCCGTAATTATTCCGTATTTTAATCATAATTTAATCGAAGCAAAAAAAGAAATGATTAAAGAAATCGTCAATTCTGCACTTTGCATCGCAGATGCATTTTACGAAAAAGCCGAGAAACGGGAAATCTCGTACGAAGAAGCCAAGTCTTTGACAATTTCAACTATCGAAAGCATTAGGTATGGCATTGATAATAAAGACTATATTTGGATTATTGACGATGCTCCAAATATGATAATGCACCCGTATCGCAAAGATTTAAATGGAAAAAATGTAGAGAATTTTACCGACCCAAACGGGATGAAAATGTTCTCAGAAATGATAAAAGTCGTTGAGAATGACGGAGAAGGATACGTACATTATATGTGGCAGTGGATGGATGACTCAACTCGAATTGTCCCGAAAATATCATACGTTAAAAAATCCGATAAATGGGGATGGATTTTTGGCACAGGAGTTTATATTGAAGATATACGCGATAGCATTGCCTCAGTCGTCAACACATTGATGTGGACATCATTAGGAATATTCGGAATTATTTCATTTTTACTCGTAATAATTATTCAGCAAAATATTAGAGTAGAACACCAAAGGCAAATTGCTGTAGATAGTTTGAAGCAATCGAATGAGAAGTACAAAGCACTTGTTGAGGCATCAAAAGACGGTACGCTTATGTTTATAGGTAATGATTGCATCTATAGAAATAAAATTATTTCCGAACTATTGCCCAAAGATATACTTGACAGTATAAGTAATAATTTGCAAGAAATGCTGTTAAATGAGACAAAAGACGAGATAGAGCGTATTAATACTTTTCTAAATAATAATGAAGATACTTTACAAATAGAAACTCAGATCAAAACAAAAAATAATACTCCTGCAAATGTGCTCATTAACTTTTCAAAAATAATATTTTCAGAGAATAGGGGGCTAATAGTCATAATTAAAGATTTATCTTTAGAGTCGGATGAACCCGGTGCAACTCTGCTTTTCAGCGATATTGTATACAATATATCCTCAAAACTCGAAATTGGAATATTTCGAGCCGTCCCGGGAAGAAAAGGTAGTATTACTGAAGCAAACAGAACTTTTTTAGATTTACTCGGATACGATTCTATACGCGAATTATCAAGTATTGATTTGTTTAGCATCTTTGAAGACAAGTTAGAAATGCGTCGCTTTGTATCATTAATTAATACCAAAGATTCAATTCGAGATTACGACTGCAAAATCAAACGCAAGGATGGGACATCAATTCACATCCTTGTGAGTGCAACAATTTTCAAACATCCGTATTCAGATACTGAACTAATAGACGGTATAGTCACTAAATTTAGTAATTATCGAGAAATTCAAAAAGATAAAGAAGAACTATTGAATGAACTTATAAGTCTAAATACAATATGGGATTTGCCAATTACTACATTATCATCAGAAGAAATTCCGAAATGCTCACCAACGACTTGTATTAGAAATGCATTCGAACTAATGGATTTTTATTCAATGGGTATATTGCATTTTAAACTCAACGATAATAATTATTTTATAACTAAGCAAGATATAATTAAATACCTAAATATTAGTAATATTAATTTTGATACGCCAGTGAGCAATATAAGAGCCATAAATTCCTTCATTATTGATAATAACTCTACAATAACAGATTGTATCAATCAAATGATGAGCCAAAAGGCAGAATTTGCTATTATCAAAGTCGACACAGTGTATAAATACATTGATATATTTAGTTTAGCAACGCAATTAAATGGCAATATTAAGTTTCTTTCAAATAACATAAAAAATGCAAAATCACTGACAGATATCCATAATATACATATGCGACTTCCCGCATTTATTGCGAGTTTAGTTAATGCTGGTGTAAATATATCATTAACGACAAAGACAATTACCGAAGTTAGTGCTCAAATAACAAATGCGATCATCAAACAAGTAATAAGCCAAGTTGGTGTTCCACCTTGTGAGTTTGCTTTTATCGTTCTTGGTAGTGAAGGACGTTCAGAACAAGGACTTTCTACCGACCAAGACAATGGAATTATTTATGAAGATATTGAATCTGATGATAATAATGAAATTATCGAATATTTCGAAGTCTTTGCCGACCATATCAACCGATTATTAAATGAAATTGGTTATAAACTATGCATCGGCGAGATAATGGCAAATAATCCAAAATGGAATAAGCCACTATCCGTTTGGAAAAAATATTTCAAAAATTGGATAGAGCTACCAGAACCTCAACAAATTATTAATTCAAGTATATTTTTCGATTTTCGAGCAATTTACGGTCAATATTATTTGTCCGATAATCTTCGTACTTACGCAAGCTCATTGATTAAAAATAATCCTGCATTTCTGACACATGTTGCATCCTCAATAATTGATTATAAATTACCCATAAATATATTCGGTAAAATTCAAACCAATACAAAAGATGACAATTCAGACCATTTTAATTTAAAAAATGCTATCAGACTAATTGTTAATATTGTCAGACTTTATTCAATGAAGCATGCCATAGGTGAGACCAACACCCTTCTCAGGCTCGAAACTTTATTTAGGAATAAATATGTTTCCAAAAGTTTTTACAATGAAGTAAAATATTGCCATAAATATTTGCTTGATGTTCAATTACGAAATCAGATAAATTCTTATCAAAAAGGACTCGAACCGGGTAATTATCTCGATCTATTCGATTTAACACCTACTGAACTAAATAATCTGAAAAACGTGTTAAATAGTATAGCTTTCTTCCAGTCTAAAGTTAAATTTGACTTTGGGCTTAATCAATAGCAATAATATTTATTCATTACCGCCGATATCACTATTTTATACAATTCTTATTGAGCGTACTAACACAAGATTTTGTAGATAAGATTGTAACTAAATTAGTTCGCCACACCGATATTTACGGAGCAGTTTTTTATAATCATCAGACAATAAGAGAACTGATATAATATCATCAGATGGTGATATACAAAATGATAAAAGATACTTCATCGCAAGCATCAACAAAATATTTATTTTTGATTTATCTTGTATTATCAGATATTTTCGGCTTAAATAACTTGTTCTTTAAAGAGTAGTTCAGGAATTTAGAATTCTTAGAAAAATCCGTTTTAAAAAATACGTGATAGAACAGCAGAGCCGATAAAGACCCGATTATAGAACCGACATAAATATCTACAAAAAAGTGCTGAACTAAATAGACACGTGAAAATGCTACCATAGTAGCAAAAGTAAAAAATATTACACCAAGACGCTTATTTGTAAGAAGCAGAGCGAAGAAGATGGAAATGACAAATCCTGAAGCCGTGTGCCCCGAGGGCATACTATTCCAAGAATAGACTTCAACACCTTCGACAAAACTCAAATCCTTTACATTCCAAAAGAATTCCTTAGGTCGAGGTGAGTCTATAAAAAATTTCACGATTTGCACCATTGCTCCAGAACCTAAGAATGATGAAAGTCCGTAAACCAAATATCTCAACGAGAAGAACCCCGCAATCAACAATGCAAACGCGAAATATGTCCCATCACCGATATTTGTGAAAAAGATAAATACACTATCCAAAAAAGAGCCGTGATACTTACCCAACATCCGCACGAGTTGCCCTTTTTCGTAAATCAGTAGCCATACGGCTCCTATTGCAAGAAAAAGTGAATATAAAACAAAAAAATAATAATTTTCGGCTATTATTGCATTAACGGATTTATAGAGTTTTTTCATATTCAACAGAGTTTTTATCTTTTACTATTCGTTTGTGCTTCTTTTTAGCAAGTTCCTTGATCTTTTCGTATTGCTCGAGTTTAATTTTAAACTTCAATCTATTCTCTAAGTTGCCTAATACGCGATATGCTTCATTGATGAGCGTGAATTTGACTAATGCCGTTTCGTTATTCCGGTTACGGTCAGGGTGGTACTTCCAAGCCAAAGAAATATAAGCTTTGCGAATTGCTTCACTCGATGCAGTTCGCTCAACCCCCAATACCTTATAATAATCAATATACAACATCCATCATCGGCTAATTATTCAGTATGCAAAATTACATCGAACTTGCGAAATTTTCAAATACGTAAATCTACGCATATTGCATTTGTACTCGGCTAAGTATTTCCACATCTGTTTCAGCGGGTAATTCTGTATAACTGATGACTGATACCATCGGATAAGTCGAGCGAACCATTCTTTGGAAATATGGACGTACCTGAGCCGAGCATATTACTACCGGCATATACCCTGCAATAGTTACCTCGTCAATAGCTTCGGACATACTTTGGTTTATTGCTTCCAGCAGTTCGGGTGCCAACCCGAGCGAAGGCACAAGTGCATTCTGATTATTAGCTTGAAGTGCGTTAGTCATAAGCTCTTCTATTTCATTATCAAGTGCAATCGCATGAATTACGCCATTTTGGTCTTGATAGAGTTTTTTTATGGTTTCGGATAAACTATGCCGTACGTATTCCGTAAGAACATCGGTATTTTTCGTGACCTTGACGTATTCGAGTAATGATTCGATAATCAATGCCAAATCGCGAATAGGAATACCTTCTGCGAGAAGTCTTTGGACAATTTTCTGTAAAGTTGAAATAGGTAATGTCTCGGGCGATATTTCCTCAACAAGTGCCGGATAATCGTCTTTCAGATTTTCTATGAGATGCTTAATATCCTGACGAGTTATAAGTTTATCGGCATTTCTTCGGAGTAACTCGGTGATATGTGTTGTAAGCACCGTTGCGGCTTCGACTACAGTATATCCAAGCAATTCGGCATTTTCGCGGTCATTATGGCTTACCCATGTAGCAGGTAGTCCAAATACGGGTTCGGTTACTTTAACGCCCCTTAGCTCCCCTTCAGCAGTTCCGGGATTCATTGCAAGCAACATATTCGGATATAACATATTACGAGCGATTTCATTACCGCGAATTTTCACGACATACTCTTCGGGTTCAAGCTGGAGATTATCTCTTACTCTGACCGGTGGTAGAATAATTCCCAAATCAATTGCCAATTGTCTGCGAACATTGGTTATACGTTTGAACAAATCGCCACCTTGAGATTCATCAACAAGCATGATGAGACTGTATCCCAATTCGATTTCCACGGGGTCAATCTTAAGTAATTCCTCGACAGGCATATCTTCGGGCTTTCTAACTTGCTCGGTCTCTTTCATCTCCGCCTCAAGCTTTGCATCGGCTTCACGCTTCAATGCACGAGCGCGAATAATGCCAATCATTGCCGCTAAAATTGAAAGCATCAGAAAAGGTATAATCGGAAAGCCCGGCAAGATGCCAATACCGAGCAAGGCGGCTGACGCAATATACATTGGTTTGGGTTTGCCGACAAACTGCTTGCCGATTTCAATATCAAGATTGTCAGATGATGCCGAGCGGGTTACTACCAAACCGCCCGATACAGATATCAAAAGTGATGGAATTTGCGACACAAGCCCGTCGCCAACTGTTAGTATAGTGTAAATTGATGCCGCATCAGCAACTGCCATACCATGCTGCAACACCCCGATTGCAAAACCGCCGATGATATTCACCGCTGTTATTATTATTCCCGCTATTGCATCTCCGCGTATAAATTTAGCGGCACCATCCATAGCTCCGAAAAAATCGGCTTCTTTCGTGAGATTCTCTCTCCGCTGCCGAGCTGTCATTTCGTCAATGTAGCCTGCATTCAAATCTGCATCAATTGACATTTGCTTACCGGGCAACGCATCAAGAGTAAATCGTGCAGATACTTCGGCGATACGACTCGAGCCCTTAATAATCACAATAAAGTTGATTACTACCAAAATCAAGAATATAATTATACCGACGACATAGTTTCCTCCGATTACGAATTGACCAAAAGCTTTGATAATCTCGCCTGCTTCAGCTTGACCAAGTATCAATCGCGTAGAAGCTACATTAAGTCCTAAGCGGAATAAAGTAGTAATAAGCAAAATAGTAGGGAAAGAAGCTAGTTCAAGCGGGGTTTTCATATATAATGATACAAGTAATATCAAAATAGATATGGCAATATTGATTGATATAAAGAAGTCAAGCAAAAAAGTAGGTAAAGGAATAATCAGCAGCGCAAGAATCAGGATAATTCCACTTGCCAACAAAATATCATTATTCTTAGTAACGAAAGGACTAAATCTCTGCGTAAAATTATCTAACGCAGGTGAATTCAATAGTCCTGTTTGTTTGCTTTTAGCCATTTAATCCAATATTTTATGAAAACTATATATAAACAAATGTTTTGCCAATTAAAGTTTTTTCTGTTTTAAAGTGTAAACATATGCTAAAATTTGAGCTACCGCTTTGAAAAGATTTTCAGGTATTTCCATATCAATTTCGGTTGAAAAGTACAAAGTACGAGCCAGAGGTGGGTCTTCTACTATCGGGACTTCATTTTTTTCAGCCAATTCCCTAATGCTCAATGCAAGGAAATCCACGCCTTTTGCAACAACTTTTGGTGCTGATGTCGACCCCGGAATATAAGCCAACGCAACTGCAAAGTGAGTAGGATTAGTTATAACGACATCGGCGGTTTTTACGTTTTTCAACATAAGTCGCCTGATTCTAGTTCTCATAATTTGTCTCAGACGAGACTTAATCATCGGGTCCCCTTCAGCTTGACGTGTTTCGTCCTTGACTTCCTTCTTCGTCATTTTCATGTCTTTACGGAATTTCCATTTTTGATATGCGAAATCCGCAAAAGCTATGAAAATATAGACAAAACCTAATTTCCACAGTACTTCAAGTGCAATTGAAGCCATCATGGTACCTATGTCTGCAAAAGGTCGTTCGAGTAATCCGATAATTTCTTCGTCTTTATTCCATAGCACCATAGTAACAATTGCACCGAGAACGATTACTTTTGTAAGACCTTTAGCAAGCTCAAATAATGAATGTTCGGAGAAAAATATTCTCTTTAAACCACTAAACGGATTAAAAATTTGTTTAAAACGCAAACCTTCAGTGAATTTTTTTGTGGCTATTTTTAGACCGACTTGCGATATTTCAGCCGCTAATGTTACGAAAAACACAAGGAGCATAATTGGGAGAAGCAGTTCCGCCAAAAAACCGATAATATTTCCCGCAAAAGTAGGTAGCCCATGTTCAGTAATTCGCAAAGTGGCGAGATTCATGAACATTCCTTTCATGAAGTATTGATAACGAGTTATGAGGTCTCCGCCAAGCAAAAAAACACCCATACCCCCGATTAGCAAAATACCTGCGGTAGTAACGTCTTGACTTTTAGATACTTGCCCACGTTCGCGCCCTTCCTGCAACCGTTTAGGGGTTGCAAGTTCGGTTTTCTCCTGACCGTCTTTGTTCTCTGCCATATTAAGTTACTCGCTCGGGATACATACTCATCAGGATTTCAAAAGTTATGCTTTGTACCGAACCAAGAGCCAATTTCAGTGCGTAAATCACCATCGGCACCGATATAAACAACATCAAAAGTCCCACAGCTACCTTTATCTGAAAACTCAAAATAAAAATATTCGTCTGCGGCGCTATCCTTGCCAGTAAAGCAAGTGCAAGGTTCGTGCAAAATAATGCTACAAGCACTGGTGCTGCAATTTTGACTGCTAAAATGAAAACTGTAACTGCATACTTAGCTAAAAGCTGAATGCTTGCTTCGGTAATTGTGAATGTGGTCAAAGGAACAGCACGTACACTTGCATAAGCCGCCTCAATGATATGGTGATGACCGTTCATCACTAAAAACAACATCAGTGCAATCAATTCTTTAAATTCACCCACAATAGTTGGAGTCGTATTAGCCGGGTCGAACAAGACGGCAGTTTGAAAACCCATTTCAATGTCAATTACTCCACCGGCAAATCTCGCAGCAAAAAACACGGCGTGCGTCGCAAATCCGATTATCAGACCTATCAAAAATTCCTTTATAACGAGTAATACCATAAACCACAAATGAAAATCAATAACAGGTTGACTCGACCAAAATGCCGAAGTCACTGATATCGCTATCAATGCAGCAAGAAATATCTTAACTTGGGGGATTATGGCAGTTGCTTTGAAAAATGGTGCCGCCGCAAATACTCCAAGCACACGAATAAAAACCAGGGTACCAATTAGAAATTTACTCGTAAGCAAATGAATAGTAGCTTGGTCTAACATCGCTACAAACCGGATATCAGTTTCATGATTTCAAAAAAGAAAGATTTCAGCGTTTTTATCATATATGGTAAAAGCAAAACAATTACCAGAAAAACCGCAAGTAACTTAGGAACAAAAGTTAAAGTTTGCTCCGATACGGTAGTAGCCGCTTGGAGTATGGCTATGAAAAGTCCGACTACAAGTGATACCAACAACAAGGGACCGACTATTAGTAATGCATGATAAAATGCGTCACTGACAACTTGAATTACCATTTGTTCGGTCATAACTCTATCCTAATTTAAAATACTTTTCATCAGTGAATCAATTACCAAATTCCATCCATCCACAAGAATGAACAGCAAAAGTTTAATAGGCAGCGAAATCAACTGCGGAGGCAATAGGAACATACCCAACGACATAAGTGTGCTCGCAATAATCATATCCAATACCAAAAACGGTACAAACAGCATAAACCCAATTTGAAATGCCACCCTCAATTCGCTAATTGTATATGCGGGAATAATTGCCCAAATTGATAGCTCGCTCTCATCCATCGGTTTATCGGAACCACTTAATTTTACAAATAAAGCCAAATCTTCCTCGCGAGTATGTTTGAGCATAAATTCTCTGAACGGTTGGACGATATTCTGAACAGCGACTTCCTGAGTAATTTCATCTCGCATATACGGCTGAATTCCACGCTCGTTAGATTGGTCAAATACCGGTTGCATAACAAAAAAAGTCAGAAACAGTGCCAGTCCCGTAAGCAACTGGTTAGGCGGTTGAGTGTGGGTTCCCATTGCCTGCTTCATAAAATGAAAAACTACGATAATTCTCGTAAAGCAAGTCATCATTACCAAAATCGAAGGGGCAAGAGTCAGCACAGTCAATACTGCAAGTATTTGTAAAGTAAGCACTAAATCATTCCCGCCGTCATCCATGCCGACATTCAGCGAAAGATTCGGCAATTGCAAATTGCTTCCCTGTTGAGCGGAAACATTGCCAACAGGGGAGAACATTAAGAATAATGCGATTAAAACTGCTCTATTCAAGGCAAAATTTCTCTTATTTATCATAACGCTCTATGGGTTCAATACTAATGCCATTTAGCTCCGAAATGCTCAAGTTTCGCTTCAGATTTGCTTTTTAACAGTTTATCAACTATTAAACTAAAGTCGGCAAACTGACTAATATTGCACAATTGGTCATTTTGACTCAATTGAGATAAATCTGAAAAATTTAGCAAAAAAAAGTTTTATACATTGAAATTTTTCGTATATTTGTTGCTCTAAATTTTTGCAGGAGAAGAAAAAAGTGAATACTTTAGATTTGGTAAACGAAATTGCGAAAGAAAGGGCAATATCGGTAAAGAAGACGAAAGACGGCAGTAATTATGCGGAGTTGCCGGAGTTCCGCGAAGGCGACACAATTACAGTTGCTGTAAGGGTCGTAGAAGGAGACAAAGAACGTATCCAAAACTTTAAAGGCATTGTCATCGGTATCAAAGGTGCGGGTATCAGTAAATCTTTTACAATACGTAAAGTATCTAACGGTGTTGGTGTTGAAAGAATTTTCCCCTTCTATTCGCCTATGATTCAAGCTATAACATTAGAAAAGAAAGGTCGCGTCCGCAGAGCAAAGCTCTACTATTTACGCGGAATGTCCGAAAAGAAGATTCGCCAAAAACTCAGCTAAGGAGTTTGAAAAAGAAAACCTTGTCCCCATCTGCATGTTTGGGGACTTTTTTTATTTAAAACTTTCGTTTCGATTTTTGCTCAGTTTGCAATATTAATCTCATGACTATAAACAATTCTCAACGAGTCACATTTTTTCACATTTCCCATATTTCGTTATTTTAGTATCGAATGAAATCGGCAGACAAAATAAAAATATTATACATGAGCCACTTTGGCGAGTTAAAAATGGGCGGTCAGAAAAGCATGTCAGCACTCATTAACAATCTCAACCGTAATAAGTATCAACCCTTTGCTATAGTTCCATATAAGGGCGAACTATCAGAATCTTTAGAAAAAGCTAACTGCCCCTGCTTCACAATACCGCTAAAAGCACTTAAACCAAAGTATTTCTTTTATCAGTTATCAAATTTATTACGGCTATACCGAATAATACAGCGTGAGAAAATTGACATCATACATCCCGACCACGAACGGGACGCATTCTTAGCCGGCATTGCTTGTAAATTCACAAAAGCTCGCATGCTTTGGCACGTCAGGCTTACACGAAAAGTCGCAACCGATAAAGTCACATTTTCATTGGCCAACAAAGTCATCGGTATAGCAGAAGACGTGAGGAACAGATTCGATTTCGTGCTCAAAGATAGTAATAAATACCAGACCATTTATAACGGTGTGGACTGCGACCTGTTCATTCCTCAAGACAAATCTCAAATTAAATTGCAATTAGGTCTTGAGCCGAATGATTACATAATAACCTATGCAGGACAGTTTAAGTTGGGGAAAGGGGTCTTGGATTTGATTAACGCAAGTCAATCAATATCGGCGAACAATAATTGCATTTTACTCATTGGCGAACCCGCGAATGATTCATTTTTAAGCGATATGAAGAAAGCCGTTGAATCAATAAATTCAAATGGTAAAATAAAGATTCTTTGCTATCAGGAAAATATTCATGAATGGTTTGCGGCATCAGACATAGTAGTTCTACCCTCTCACGAAGGTACTGAAGGAATGGGTAGAGTACTTTTTGAAGCTATGGCATGCGGTACAGCCGTCATTGGTACAGACATCTCAGGCCTTAGACAAGCAATTACACCCGATACTGGCATACTTGTACCTGAAAAATCACCCTTAGCACTTGCGGAAGCAATTAATAAGCTGATTGCCGATAATGAAATGCGGAAAACTTTTGCCCATAACGGAAGAAAACGTGCATTCGAGCATTTTAACATTAAAAACCATGCACGACAAGTAGAAAAAATTTATGACGGTATTGTATATAACCATGTCTAATAATCTGAAAAATATCGAAATTTCATTGAGAAAGAAGTTTAATAACTTTCTGAGTACCGCACGACAACCAATATTCATAGAAAAGCCCTCCAATAAATTCTATTTTGTCGAGGGCAGTAGAATTCTGTTGCTCCGCCACGACCGAATAGGCGATATAATGGTTTCAATTCCTTTCATCAAAAAGTTTCGTAGCTTGTTCCCTGGTGTGCAAATTGATATATTACTTTCTAAGCGAAATATTGATGCCAAATCTGCTGTTTTACCATATGTCAATAATATTTACGTATTGGAAAAGGGACTTTTCAAATACATGCGAATACTCAGAAAATTGAATTCCAATAAATATGATATGGTTATAGATTTATTCGATAATCCTTCCACGACATCATCAATTATAATTAAACTCGCTAATCCGCTTTATGCACTCGGATTAAATAAAGCTAACAGTTCATCATATACGCACGTTGTTCCTCTTTTGAACAAGAACAAACATCATATTGTCGAGAGAATAGCTCAGTTGCTGTTGCCTTTTGGTGTAGTGCCTCTATCACGCGACTTACACATCTCATATCCTATTAGTAAAGAAAGAAGTGCCAAAGCCGTACAACTATTATCAATCAATAATAATCGTGTCTTGCTCGGAATCAATCTCGCCGGCTCGGACCGTTCAAAGTATTGGGGCACGGATAACTATATTGAATTGATTAAGACACTGAATATTAAATATCCCGATTTTGATATAATTATATTTCATACACATGATTACGCGAATGAGTTTAATGAATTAAGTAAGCATACAATTTGCCGTGCCGCACCTCTAACAAATGACTTTGATGATTATGTGGCAATGCTTTCATTGACTAAAATCATTATATCCCCCGATACAGCCGCAGTTCATATAGCCGCTGCATTCAAAATACCATGCATAGGTTTATTCTTATGGACCGGCTCAAAAGATACGGGACTACCGTGGTATTCATTCAATTCTCCATACAGGTGCTTAAAGACATCATCAGGTAATTTGGTTAATATTACAGTTGACGAGCTCATCGAAGCAGTTGATGAAATTGTTACCGAAAATAAACTTTATAGTGGCGAGAAAAGATGAAATGCTTATTCGTACAATTAGGCAGAATCGGAGATTTGATATTACTGACGCCGACATTCGATGTATTAAAATCAGAATTCGGTGCCCATCTTACATTACTTTCCGGCCCGAGCAATTATCAAATCATTGCCAACCACAAATCCATCGATGATGTAATAATATTTGATAAATCTCCATTCAAACTCCCCTATATCTTGCCTAAACTTCTGCTTAAAAAGTTTGATATATGGATTGATCCGCGTGTTCATATTTCCAATGAAGGAAGAATATTGGCTTCGCTTTCGCGTTCAGAACGAAAAGTCGGTTATAATCCCACGAATATGAAAACAATTTTTACTGATTCTCTACCTGAAGATATAGAACAATGTCATCATGTCCAGATCGGCTTGAATTCCCTGATCCCTCTTGGGTACAAAATGCCTGAGTATATTCCCAAACCCTCATTGCCTGTAAACAACAAATCCGAAGCTAAAATTGAAAATTTTACAAAACACTTTAACAATTTTACGTTACTCAACATATCTGCAAGCAAGGACTATAAGATGTGGCACGACGAATTTTGGTCAGAATTTATCAAATCTCATCGTAATGAACTCGAACCGCTGATTATATGCTTTACAATCCAAGACAAAAATCGAGCCGAGAAAATAAATTCCTCAGCGGGCAATACGGCGAAACTTTTCTATTCTTCCGATATTAGCGATGTTGTTTCACTTGTAAATCACGCAAAATTGCTCATTACCCCCGATACATCTCTTGTACATATTGCCGCCGCATTCAACAAACCCGTTCTAGCGTTATATAGCGGGCTAAAGGAATTCTACGTCAAATTCAAACCACTTTCGGATATTGCCATAGCGGTTCGCGCAAATCAAGATGACCCGAGCATTAAGTCAATTTCGCTCGAAAGAGTAGCAGAAGCTTACCATGAAATAAGCATCCTATTGTCCTAAAAATAGTACTTACTAAACTGTATTTGGCAGATATGTGTTATTTCTAAAATTTATGTTAATTCGCTTATATATTATTTTTAGTGAAAGTTACTTATAGAACCTATACTCAGAAAGACTTTATAAGATTAGTGTTTTGGGCTACTCCCGGTGCCGGTAAAGCTACTCAAGGAACATTGATTAAATGTACAGTTCAAAAATTCATAAAAGCACTACACGCAGACTTACAGATTATTATACGCAAAAGGCATTGCCAGTAGAGTTGACGGTGCCGGCAAAGTAGCTAATGTATTCAAAAGAATAAAAGCGGTTCTCGAAAATATCAAACAAAATTAGTATTTTATCCCTGTCAAAATCGATGTAAATATCTCATCTGCCTCAATAAAGGACGGTAAGGGATTATCGTCAACTATCATTGGTACAAGCGAAAACTCATAAAATTCATTTGCCGTAGAAATAAATACTGCGGATTTTGCCTTGATTGCGCCGCCGGTCGTTGAATATTCATACTTAACAAATTCCTGTGGACCAATGTTAATTTTCTGATATTTCCCGACTTGACGAAGAACGCCCGCGGTTTTCCGCTCACGTTTGGCAAGACTAATGCGTGCTAAACCATAAAGTCCTTCATTGTCAAATGCTTCCTGAACTGTTGCAGAATGGCGAATCACTGAAAATACTGCGCTCATATTATATTCCGGATTCATCGCTACTGCGATTATGTCGGGAGATACTCTCTCTTTTGGGTCAATAAAAAACCATCCCTTCGGTAAAAAAGCAATCATATCGCCATTAGTAGAACGTACCATCGTTTCTGAAAGCGGAATCAGCGGTTTAGGGCTGATAGCAATTTCCGGCTCAATATATACAAATTCCTCATGCTTCACTATAATACACCCGCTCATGGTTATAAGACAGACTGCAATAATCAGTAATGAATTACGATATCTCAATAATTCAAGCATATCAATATTCTTCCACATGCAATGAGCCTTTAGTATCTTTACAATGTTTGACATAATTATACTTATTTAGATAATTTGTGACCGATTCGACCATTTTAGGATTACCGCACAAGAAAAAGTGCGTTTTTTCAGGTTTAATTTCAATTCCGGCGCTGCCAGGGAGCAAGTTATTCTCAAGATGCTTTTCGATATAACCCGTCAATCCCATCCAGCTTTTGTCAGCTTTGAGCAAGGTCGGATAATAAAAGAAATTTTTAAAAGTATTTTTTATCAACATCAATTCGCTGTAATAGCCCAAGTCCCAAGGATAAGCGGCACCGTGAATAATCGCCAACTTATTATTTAAATGAGACGATAAATGCGAACGCAAAAAACTCATATACGGAGCAAGTCCTGTACCCGTTGCAATCATAACAATATTGCACCCATCGGGAACGTTGTCAAGAGTAAATACACCCAAAATTTTGTCGTCAATCCACATTCTTCTGCCCAAAGTCAAATTAAAAAGGCGAGGCGTAAGCTGTCCGGACTTTACTTGGCTGATATAAAACTCGAATTCTGTTGTTTCGAAGTTAGCTGAAGCTATGGAGTATGGCCTTTTTATCAAAACATTATCGCCGGGATTTTCCAATGGCATAACCGAATTCGGAGAGCGTTGCTCGTATGACATAAGTCCTATTTGAGTGTATTGACCTGCTTTGAATTCTTTTCGGGGCTCGTCAGTACGCAACCTGAGTACCAGTAGATCAGGCGTTAGCAGTATTTTCCCTATTACCGTCGAATTATAAGGCGACTCTTTCATAATATTTTTTACTTTGCAATTTCATAATCACTTAAAAATACGGCTAATCTTAAAAATATTCTATAAAATTTCAAAAAAACTTCGCAGTTTGACCGAATTTACTTATATTTGCTAATTATATCGTTCTGAATGGAAAAATTCTTTTCGACGATAGTGATAGAATGAGAGATGTTATACATTATTTGGATACAGAATGAGTGTAAAGCGTTTATTTATCGGAACTTTTGTTGACAGTTCATTGTTTTCGCAATTCTATCCTGAGTTTATCAGCGAGATGGACGAAGTTGTCAGAGGCAAATGGACTGAATCGCATAACCTGCACTTTACTTATAAATTTCTTGGTAATGTCGAAGAATCGGAAATTGACAAAATCAAGGAATCACTAAGCGATTTGCTCATCGAATACGACAAACCACTGAAAATTAATAGTATCGGTGTTTTTCCGACAGTCAAAAAACCGAAAATAATTTTCACTAAAGTGTTCAACCCCGGCAAGGCTATATTTTCCCATTTTCAGCAAATCGAAGCTAAGATGCTCAAACTTGGCTTTCCGTTTGAAAAACAAAAATTCCTGCCACATATTACTTTACTTCGCGTTAAAGTAATTAACTCAGGTTTTGCGGATAAATTCAACAGTTTCATTAATACACCGATAGGAATTATGCCGTCTTATAGAGTGAACTTGATTGAAAGCACATTGACAACATCAGGACCTATTTATAAAATTTTAGCGTAAATGGATACTAAGAGCATCCTGAAAATTTCATTTTTGATTTGTATTCTCGGTATCATTCTATTTATTCCCAATCTTGGTCTTGTTCATCTTTTCGATTGGGACGAGATTAACTTTGCAGAAGCCGCTCGAGAAATGCTCGTAACGGGAGATTACTTGCTTGTTAGAATAGACTTCGAACCATTTCACGAAAAGCCGCCCTTCTTCATTTGGTTGCAAGCGATTTCGATGCATATTTTCGGCATAAACGAATTTGGTGCGCGCTTCCCCAATGCCGTTGTCGGCATAATTTCATTACTTGTTATATTTAACATTGGAAGAAAAATTTTTGACTATAAATTTGGTTTGCTATGGATTTTGGCATATATTGGCTCCTTTCTACCCCATTTTTATTTTAAAACTGCCATAATTGACCCGACTTTCAACCTGCTTATTTATCTCTCACTTTATAAACTTTATTTACTTGGAACGAAAAAAGTAATATCCGACAAACGAGTTTATGATAAATCGCTTTTTTATGCGGGTTTGTTTACCTCTATTGCTGTATTAACTAAAGGACCCGTTGCTTTTCTTTTAATTATTCTTACATGGCTTATTATATTATATTTTAATCGGGGAAAAATAAAATTTTCGACTAAAGAAATACTATTATTTACAATTTATTCATCTGTTTTACCGATTTTATGGTACTCAGTTGTCTTGGCACAATCAGGTTTCGGAGTAATAAACGACTTTATTGCTTACCACATACGATTATTAACAACTGGTGACGCCGGGCATTCCGGCCCAATTTATTATCATTTCGTAATCTTGTTATTGGGATGTTTCCCCGCTTCTGTATTTATGTTGCGATCCTTTCGCCGTCAATTTGATGATACAGGGCAACAATCCGATTTTAAATTGTGGAACATCGTCTTGCTCTGTGTAGTATTAATTGTATTTTCTCTTGTCAAAACAAAAATTGTTCATTACTCATCTCTTGCATATTTCCCTATTACCTTTTTAGCAGCATATGCAATATATTCAATAGTTTACAGAAATTTATCATGGAAATTGTCCACTTCGATAATTACGCTTACCCTCGGAATAATATTCTCTATCTTATTGATTTTATTCCCCATTTCATTAATTAAAATTGAGTACGTACTACCCTACGTAAATGATGCTTTTACTTATGAAGTACTAAGTTCTGACGTCGAATGGGGCGGATATGAATATATTATCGGAATTATTTATTTCCTTGGACTACTTGCTTCCTTAATATTACTTCTTAAGAAGAAATATTTACAATATTACGTAACTATATGTTGCATAACCACATTGACTATTTTTTTATTTCTTCCTTTCGTAACACCCAAAATTGAACAATACACACAAAATGCGCCGATTGAATTTTTTAGTTATTTAGCAACGGAAGATGTTTATTTGCATACACTTGGCTATAAATCATACGTTCCATTTTTCTACGGTCAGAAAAAGTTTGAACGCTCGAAGTACTATTTGGGAATGACCGGCAAAGAATACGAGAAATATCTACTCGAAGGCAAAATTACAACCGATGCCTATTTTTCCGTCAAAAGTACTGCCGCAGAAGAATTTATGAAAAATTATCCGGATTTATTGGAACTATACAGAAAAAACGGATTCGTTTTCCTTAAACGCGAAAAAGTTCAATGACACTTAAAGTGGTCGAAACCCTGCAAACAAGAATGGCAGTAATGCAATGATTTACAAGCAGTTGAACCAAATTCACTTACTATTTTCGTATTCTCAGAATCACAAAATGGACAAGTAATCGCTGAAGGAATTTTAATTATATTAAATAAATCCGACGTATCCATATCGTAGGTTTTGTTTTGCGGTGGAGCTATGCCTGATACTTTAAGTTTTCTCTTGGTTTCATCACTCATCCAATCAGTTGTCCAAGCTGGCGATAACTGAGTTTCAATTAAAATGTTTCTAAACCCCTCTGTTTCAAGACGGTTCCTTATCTCATTATTTATCCAAATCATTGCAGGACAACCTGAATAGGTCGGTGTTATTACTACTTTTACATTACCTTTGATTACTGCGACTTCACGAACCATACCAATTTCCAATATGCTAACTGCAGGTATTTCAGGGTCTTTGACCTCCTGAAGAACGTCAAGCACTCTCTGCTTAATGTCGTTATCGTCAGCAACAGTTACCATTTGGCATCGGGGTAGGAACGCCTTAAATACTGGATTTCTGCCAAAATATGTCCAAGATTTTCCGTATGAATACCTTTTCTGCCACCCGTTTGCATGAATGCGTCAAGCGGCGGAACTTCGAGTGTTGCTTTTTGTAAAAGTTGTGAAACTGACTCATACCACTTTACTTTGAGCTGCGAAACATCAACGACGATGCCCTCGGCAATCAAAATTGCATCATACTCATCTGTTTCGAACATCTCGCCGGTGTACATCCATAAAAAATCAACTGCTTCGGTGATACGTTCATGGCTTTCGTTTGTACCGTCCCCTAATCGCAGTATCCACCCTGATGAATGCCTCAAATGATACTTGGATTCTTTGAACGATTTCTCGGCTATTCCTTTCAAACGCTTATCATGTGAGCTTTGCAATGCTTCCATGAAATAGTAATCATAAACATCATAGAAAAACTGCCTTGCGAGTGCATAGGCAAAATCTTCCGCAGATTGCTCCGTAAGAAGTAAATTCCTGAAATCCCTCTCCGAGCGTGTATATGCCAAGGAGTCTTCATTTCGACCATGGCCTTCGAGTTCACCCGCATAACTCAAAAACAGTACAGCCTGACCCAACATATCAAGTGCAATATTGGACATTGCGATGTCTTCCTCGAGTATAGGTGCTGCACTACTCCACTCCGATAAACGATGTCCGAGGATCAGTCTGTCATCGCCGTGCTTAAGTACAAAATTATAAAGCGCCGCTTGTAACACATCAGTGGACATCAACGTTTACTCCTTTTGGAATTTTGTAGAATAGCGGGTGACGATACACTTTATCGTCAACGGGATCAAAAAATGCTTCATTATCCTGAGGTGTCGTGGCAGTAATCACTTCTGAAGGTGCCACCCAAATGCTTACAGGTTTATCACGCCTTGCGTAAACATCTCGTGCATTTTGAATAGCAAGCTCTGCATCGGGTGCATGCACATTACCCACGTGTTCATGGGGTTTGCCCGTTTTCAGTTGTACGAAGACTTCCCAAAGTTTCCATTGTGTGTCTGAATTACTCATATTTTTTGTTTATTCATCTAACAAATTAAATTTACAAATTTCTTCACGTCTATTTCAGTTAATTATTACTCAAAAAAAATGAAAAAAATCAAACACTAAGTATTTTTTTTTAACGTAACTAAATAAAAGATTAATTACTTTACAATACATTTAGGATAACATGGACGAACAAGCAAAACTTGAGCAGTTTCAAGCAAGAATAGATGCAGGCGAGAAAATCGAACCAAAAGATTGGATGCCCGACGAATACCGCAAAAATTTAATCCGCATGATTTCACAACACGCACATTCCGAAATAGTCGGGATGCTACCCGAGGGAAATTGGCTCACCCGAGCCCCCAGTCTACGTCGCAAACTTGTACTTCTCGCAAAAATTCAAGACGAAGCAGGCCACGGACTTTACCTATACAATGCCGCAGAAACACTCGGCACTGCACGCGAGGAGTTACTGTCGAACTTACATGAGGGCAGAGCAAAGTATTCAAGCATCTTCAATTATCCCACACTCACTTGGGCAGATATTGGTGCAATCGGTTGGCTTGTGGACGGCGCCGCAATGGTCAACCAAGTAAGTCTAATAAGCACCTCCTACGGCCCATATTCACGAGCTATGATAAGAATTTGCAAAGAAGAAGCTTTCCACAATCGTCAGGGATATGAACTCATAGCTGAACTTTGTGCAGGCACTACTGAACAAAAGCAAATGGCTCAGGATGCACTGAACCGCTGGTGGTGGCCTTCACTTATGATGTTCGGACCCGAAGATAAAGATTCCGTTCATAGCGCCCAATCTCTCAGATGGAAAATCAAAGTGGAAAGCAACGAAAAGCTCCGTCAAAAGTTTATTAATATGACTGTACCCCAAGCAGAAGCACGCGGACTTACCATTCCGGACCCCGAATTGAAATATAATCCCGAAACAAAAACCTATACCTACGGAAAAATCCCTTGGGACGAATTCTTTAACGTCATAAAAGGTAATGGGTTCCTGAACAAACAACGACTCAAAGCCCGTTTAAAAGCCCACCAAAACGGCAAATGGGTGCGTGAAGCCGCCGAAGCGTACGCGCAAAAGCACTTAGCGTAATTGCCGCAGGATTTAGCGTATGGTTTATAGTGAGACGATAGGGATAAATTCATTATACATAAATTTATCAATTATTATCATAGCCCGTGAATTACTCCATGGGCTACGAAAATTGTTTGTTAAATAGTATTTGGAAATATGAAAAACATTTTTTAACTTTGAATGTTAAAAATTGTACTGTGAAGAAAAGTTTTTTTTTCGAGTAAAGAAAAGGATTTATAGCCCTGTAGTGGGGTATGTTCATGTTTAAATTTATAGGAGTTATCATGCATTCGTATAATCAAATCAACCGAGTACCGAGTACCGAGTACCGAGTACCGAGTACCGAGTACCGAGTACCGAGTATCACTATTAAACAACTACTTACTTAGGAGGCTTGACATGGCAAGAATTGTCCTGCCAATTGTCCTCGCGTTTGCATTTCTTGTCAGCTTCACGGGAACTACATACAGTCAATCTTACGACCCAACACATTGTAATGAGGGAGACCCAACCCCTTGGACTGGACCAATTACAGCTTGGGCTATTGGACTACCTGCTGATGTGATGGGATGCGAAGATACAGATTGTATTGTAACAATAATTTATTATGACCGTTATATTCCTGGATGGGGATATGAGTTTCAAATCGCTTCAATTCAATTTCAAAATTGTGATTCTACTTGCAAAGAGAATGCTTGGAGGATGGCTCTTTGGATGATTGCTATGAAAAATCAACGCATGATGCGTATTAATCAAGTTGACAGTTGCTATTTAAATTTCACATATAAAGCTGCAACCTGTTGGGAATATTCGCATATGTCATTATCAGCTTTTCAATATGAAGCATGTGGTGGAGAATGTTGCGTTGGTCTTTATGAAATCTGCAGACGTGTAGGCACTTCAGGACCATATTTTGAATTTACACAACTTTTTGCTATTGAAAGGGAGACATACAATTGTGATAGTCCATGTGAATTTACAGATTGTGAAAGTACAATGCCGGGGAATTGGCAAGGTTCTATACCGAGTTCAGGAATAGGCAATATTTTTCCAAAGTTGGGAATTTATGAATCAATTCCATCAGAGAACATGAATTTCCATCCAAACCCCACAGACGGTAATGTTATTGTGTCCTTAGAATTACCGGAGAAAGGAATATATTCCATTTCAGTATTTGATAATCTTGGGAACGAAATCTTCAAACAGGAACTAAATTCAGGCAATAATTTAAACTTTGAATTTGAGTTGAAATCGAGTACATTTCCCACAGGCGCGTACAATGTAGTAGTTTCCGGCAGTCATGGCGAAATACTGAACGGTAAATTTATAAAGATAAAATAAGATTTATTATTAACAAAACCTGCTCACATTTTTATGTGGGCAGGTAAAATTTAAAAGGATAAAAAAATGAAATATTTATTATTGATAATTATATTATTGCCATTTGTGAATCTATTTTCACAAGAAATATATTATGTAGAACATGGTTATAAATTTTATAAAAACGTATTGACTTCTTTACGAGCTTTTAAATGTATTGATGAAGATAATTGTATTTTATTAAAAACAGATAATAATTACACCGGAATAATGCTTGAAAAAACAACTGATGGAGGAAATTCATGGACATTAATTTATGCCGATACTTCTTTTAAATCAAACGATTCCGTATATTATCCCGATTATTGGGGTGAAGATTGTGCATATTTTGCAGATGGGAAAATTATTATTTTAACTAATAGAGGTCATATAATAATATCTGAGGATTTTGGAGCATCATTTAAAGAATATCCACAAATTGAAAATTACGGTCATCAATCATCTATAATATTAGATAGCATGAAGGCACTCACAATCTCAACTAATTTAGTATATTATCCCGGTGCAAAAAAACAATTCCTGAAGTCAACTGATGGTTGTAAAAGTTGGGAAGCTTTCCCTGTACCTGATTCAATAGCTGGACAATGGGATTTATTTACTACACTTGATATACAAAAAGATAAAAGCATTATGATATATTGTGAACCAACTGATGGTATTGAACGTGATTCTACAAAAAAATATTTTTATCATACAGATTTTGATGGTAGTTTTTGGAAATTATTAGAAGTACCGAACTTTGTCAATTATATCTATTTTTTTGACGAAAAGGAAGCATTTGCAACAGGTAAATTTGCGTTACCAGGTCCTTTTAATGACACTGCTATTACCTGCAAAACTTATGATGGAGGAAAGACATGGAAAATCAAATTCAAAACCACTTGGCCTCATGAAATGTTCTCTTCTCATCTGGTGCATAATGACACAAATATTTTTATTGCAGGTTCAGGATTCGGGTTTCTTAAATCAACTGATAAAGGTGAAAGTTGGTATAAACCAACTTTTCAAATGGCTTCTGGTGTAGATGATACAACTAATACATTGCTTTCTGCTATACATAAATATTTCGATAACGGCACCGTATTTTTTTCTACTTTTTTTGTCACCAGAGTTCAATTCCTCAAAGGTACAAGAGTAAGCACTTCAATAAGTTCGCCGTCTATGAGACCGAAACGGATATATCCGAACCCTGTGGCATACGGTACGGACTTCATTGCCGAGTACGAAATTGAGACTTCCGGACATCTGAAAATGTATTTATCCGATTTAGCGGGACGAGAGCTTTGCCGCCTATATAATACTTATGTCGAATCCGGTTCGTATTCAACATCTTTGCGACTACCTGAGCATATTAGTTCGGGGAGCTATTGGCTTGTCTCCGAACAAAATGGCTACAAGCATGTCCAACTATTGAATGTTGTGAAATAGGGGGTAATAGGCAACAATAGTTTTATACTCATCTCGATGGGATAGAACTATTTTATTATGAACTGTATATTCTCATTTGTTTTTGTCGAAAATTTTTTTTCTTATTTCACGCAAATGACGGATTTTGAGAGTGTACCTTTTTCATGGTGAATGGTAATAAAATATATTCCGAGAGCCGTCTTCGGGCACAACCATACTTTTGGGCATGGACTTAGCCACCGCACCGTATATCGTCGCCCAAACGAGTATAATAATCAATATCACACCCCAGACTATATACCTCATTTTGTGTCTTCCACTCATTTTCATCATTTCAAGATTTCCTAGTTTCAAATTTAAAAAAAAAAAAAAAAGGAATTATTGTAAACATGAACTACACAAAAAAACCGCCCCAAATGGAGCGGTTATCATTTGTTCAATTTATAAGGAGCTTTAATTTTTTATGTAGCTCGTGCCTACGTTAAATGCTTCCATGTTAAGAGGTATCAGTTTATGGTAGCGTTCGGGCAATACTTGCTTTAGTGCTTCGGCAACTGTTTCTTCGTTTATGATTTTAGTAGCTTTCACGAACGAACCAAGCATAAGCATATTCAGAACTTTTATATTCTTGAGTTTAACTGCTTCTTCGCTACCTGGGACACTGTAAATCGTGATGTCGTCGCGTGTCGGTGGCTTCAAAATGTTTGTGCTGTCGAATAATATCATACCGCCGGGCTTAACCTTTGATTCAAATTTGTCAACTGACGGCTGATTGAGTGCGATTACTGAATCAAATCTCGAAATAATCGGCGAACTGATATACTCATCGGATACAATTGTAATTGCATTTGCTGTACCGCCACGCATTTCAGGACCATACGACGGCATCCAACAAACTTCTTTACCTTCTAACATCCCCGAGTACGCTAATATCATGCCCATAGAAAGCACACCTTGGCCGCCAAATCCTGCGAAAATTGCTTCTTGTGTCATATTATTTGCCCTCCGGTACTTTTATGTCGCCAAGCGGATAAAACGGTATCATCTTTTCCTCGACGAATTGATTAGATTGTTTTGGTGTCATTTTCCAGTTTGACGGACAGTTAGTCACTATTTCTACAAGACAGAAACCGAGTTCTTGCTTTTGGTATGCCAATGCTTTAGCAAGAGCTTTCTTTGCTTTGCGTACATTATTTGGGGTATGGACTGACTGTCGAGTAACGTAGGCTACACCCGGCAAATGAGACAAGAGATTACTTATAAAAAGTGGATGTCCCTGAGTTTTTATATCGCGTCCATATGGTGATGTAGTTGTAACCATACCAGGCAAAGTTGTCGGAGCCATTTGTCCGCTCGTCATACCGTATATGCCGTTATTAATAAATATGACCAAAATATTTTCCCCACGATTAGCGGCGTGTACAGTTTCTGCAGTGCCGATAGCGGCTAAATCGCCATCGCCTTGATATGTAAATACGTATTTATCGGGCATAACTCGCTTGATGCCGGTGGCTACTGCACAAGCACGACCATGAGCAGCTTCCTGCATATCCACATTCATGTAATGATACGCAAATACCGAACATCCGACGGGCGCCACGCCAATGATATCGCCTTGTATATCCATTTCGTCAACAACTTCCATCAAAATTTTATGTGCCGTACTGTGCCCACACCCCGGACAATAGTGCATCGGAATGTCAATCAATGTTTTAGGTTTTTCGTAAACGACGTTTTCAGCTATACAAATATCGTCATTCTGAAAAGATGTCGGTTGGTCAGTCAATTCGGCTTCTATGTCTACAAATGTTCTTTCGCTCATTTTTTATTTCCTTTGATATAAATCTTTTCAAAATTCTCGAGAATTTCTTCGGGAGTTGGTATCATACCGCCCATTCTACCATAAAATTCTACTCGTGTCACACCATTTATCGCTAGACGTACATCTTCTACCATTTGCCCAGCATTCATTTCTACGTCAAAAATACCCTTGATCCTGGGAGCAAGCTCTTGATATACGTTAATCGGGAAGGGGAATAAGGTAATTGGTCTAATGACACCAACTTTGTAGCCCTTATGACGAGCAAGTTCCATAGCTTTAATGCAAATACGTGCCACTAAGCCGAAACCCGTAAATATGTACTCAGCATCATCAATATTCACTGCTTGATAGCGAACTTCGTTTTCTTGCATAGCTTTATATTTTGCCTGAAGACGCTTGTTTATTTGTTCCATTTGCTCGGATTGAATGTGCAAAGAAGTAATATAATTACGTTCTTTGTCCGGTTTTTTGCCTGTAGTTGCCCATTCTGGGAACTCAGTGCGGCGTGGCACTTGATCAAATAATACGACTTTTTCCATCATTTGACCGATAGCGCCATCAGTAAGAATCATAGCAGGATTACGGTACTTTTCAGATAGTTCGAAGCCCAATTTCACGAAATCAACCATTTCTTGCACACTCGACGGAGCCAGTACGATGAGTTTGTAATCACCATGACCGCCCCCCTTTACCGATTGAAAATAATCCGCCTGCGAAGGTTGAATTGTTCCGAGTCCGGGACCACCTCTGACAACATTTGCAAGTAAGCAAGGCAGTTCAGCACTTGCGATATAGGAAAGTCCTTCCTGCATCAAACTGATACCGGGGCTTGAAGACGTCGTCATCACTCTACGTCCTGCACCCGAAGCACCGTAAATCATATTAATAGCCGCTATTTCGCTCTCCGCTTGCAATGCGAGCATACCGGTGCGTTGGTAAGCCTCGCGTGATAAATACTCGAGCACCTCCGATTGCGGAGTTATCGGATAACCGAAGTAAGCATCGCATCCGGCTCTTATCATAGCTTCGGACAATGCTTCGTTACCTTTCATAAGTTTTAGTTCACCCATGTCTGTTCCCTCTTATTCCTCAATATCTACGACCTTGACAGGTCTTTTAGTTTTGTCAACCTTACGGTAAACTGTAATAACTGCATCGGGGCATACCAATGCACAACTTGCACAACCATTGCACAAGTCATTAACTTTTATAGCAAACTGATATCCCTTGGAATTTATGGTATCGCTTAATTGTATCGCTTCTTTTGGACAAGCGTCGAAACACAATTCGCAACCTTTACATCTTTCGATATCAATTATTATTTCACCAATTACTTTTGCCATTTTTTACCTCGTTCTTTGCTACGTTGTTACGAAATATTAATTATTATGCTAAATTTTTCTCATAAAATTTCAATTTTTGCTAAAAAACTACTTATAAAATTACGAAAAATTCTTCATTTAAAAAAATTAATTTATCTTCTAACTCCCTTTAATACTTTCATATTTCAGGATTTGCAAAATTCAATATTATGTATGACTAAATATTTTGATACATTATTACCATTAAGATGCAACTTTATGTGACAAAATCATGGACTTGGTATTTTTCAATATTAATATATTTTAATTGATACTTGGACTGAAAATGTTTATTTTTGTAAATCTATCTAAAAGGTTTCGGAATGGGAAAAGTTAATGTAGAATCCGCTACAGAGTTAAGTCCTTTGAAAAAGTCACATATGATTTTTTTTCTTTTTGCTATTCTTGTTTTGCTGTTTTTTGTAGGATATTATTATTACAATGAAGCAGAAAAGACAGTCATTCGTGAAAGATACCAAGAACTTAAAACTATTTCCGATATTAAATCTAAACGCATCGAGAATTGGCTCTTCGAAAGACATTCAGACATTAAATTCTTCTCTAACAACAAGTACTTAACCGATTTGATTATTCAGTATATGACACAATCTAATCGCCTTCAAATCGAATCGGAAATTAAAGATATTCTTGAGCCCGTTCTCCTAAATGACAGATATAACGATATTTTAATACTTACACCCCAGCGAGAAATAACTCTCTCGCTCAAAAACGGCTCGACTCTAATGCCCGACTTTTTGGACAAATACATTGACGACGCAGAAAAATACAATACTATTTTAATAAGCGACCTATACAAAGATGTCGAAAAGGATGTCATTTTCATTGATTTAATTGCTCCCGTTGCTGACCAAAATGACTCAATAAGAGCGTTCATACTATTTAGAGTTGACCCAAAGATTTATTTTTATCCCCTTGTAACCATATGGCCAGGAGAAAGTCCGAGTGCAGAAACATACTTAGTCCGAAAAGAGAAAGATGACGTGCTGATTCTTACAGATTTACGCCATGCACGTGATATGGCTTTCAAACTGACTATTCCCTTAGAACAAAACGAAATAAACGCCGTAAAAGCAGTCAACGGTGAACTCGGGATGTTCCAAGGTCTTGATTACAGAGGTAACGAGGTTTTATCACATCTTGCAAAGATTAACGGTACTAACTGGTACATCATCACCGACATTGACATGGGGGAAATTCTCAGCGAACTTCATAGGCGAGAATTTGCACTTATTATCGCTTTAATCGCTATTTTGCTATTCTTCATGCTCGGAATGGTTATATTTTATAGTAGCCGTCAAAAGGAGGCATACAGAAAATTATATTTAAAAGAAAAATCTCTACGTGAGACTAATGAGATATTCCGTACTACACTCTATAGTATCGGCGATGCTGTAATAACCACAGATAATGACGGCAAAGTAACACGTATGAATATCGTAGCCGAGGAACTTACAGGATGGAACGAAAATGATGCAGTCGGAAAAAGCATTTCTACTGTCTTTAAAATTATGAATGAGAAGACAATGCAAATAGCCGAAAATCCTGTTAAAAAAGTTCTAACCGAAGGAAAAGTAGTCGGTCTTGCAAACAATACCTTACTTGTCTCAAAACAAGGTATGTACATTCCCATAGCTGATAGCGGAGCACCAATTAGCGACGACGAAGGGAATATACTTGGTGTAGTGCTTGTTTTTCACGACCAGACTGAAGAGCGAGTTTTTAGAAACCAACTTGCCGAAGCGAATGAATTTTTTACTAAACTATTTAATATATCTCCATTAGCAACTGCTATTCTTAATGCAGACGAAATGACGTATATCAATATAAGTGAGAGTTTTACCAGGACATTAGGATTTACAAACGATGAAGTCATCTCACGAAGCTTTTATCACTTACCGATATGGTTCAATCCGGCAAAAATTGTCGAACTTGTGAGTATCTTACCACAATTGAAAAAGATTGACAAAGAAGAAATTCAAATAATTAATAAAGGCGGCGAAGTACGCGATAACTTAATTTTTCTTGAGTATTTTGGGCAAAATAACAGAAATTATATAATCTTCCAATTATTAGACGTTACAAGTCATCATGAATTAATCAATTCTATAACGGAAAGCGAAGAAAGATATAAATTATTATTTTATTCAAATCCTTTACCACTAATAGTTTACGATAATATTAACGATAATATTATTGATGCAAATAATTCCGCTTGCAAAATATATGAGTATGGTTATAGCGAAATTCTTCAATTAAATCATAATTCATTGATTTATAATGACTACAAGATCAATTCACAGCTTCGTGAAATAATTACCAGTATAACCGACAATTACTCCACACGTCGAACAAAAAATGCAAAAACCTTTATGGCACAAATACTTGAGCACAAAATCAATTGGCAGGGACAAGATGCAATAATGGAAATGAGCATTGATTTGACCTTATTGATTGAATCAAAGAAAAAAATTCTCGAAGCAAAAGAATTAGCCGAAATGAACGATAGATTAAAAACAGCCTTCCTATCGAACATGTCACATGAAATCCGAACACCTCTGAATGGAATTATCGGTTTTTCTGATATATTACTCAAAATGGAATTTTCAGATACAGAGAAAGAAGAATTTTTGCAAATTATTAATAAAAGCGGCAAAAGATTAATGAACTTAGTCAATGATATTGTGGACTTATCAAAAATTCAAGCCGGACAAGTGCAAGTTAACTATAAATTATTAAATTTAAATAATTTAATATATGATTTGTATTATTTCTTCAAGCCACAAGCCGATGCAAAAGCGATAACATTGAAAGTGAACAATGAATCAGATAACCGAAAAGTTAATATTGTCTCAGATGAAAATAAAATTCATCAGATTTTGACAAATCTGATAAGCAATGCAATCAAATTTACCAATGTCGGCTATGTTCAATTCGGTTATGAATTACATGAAGATAAAGTTGTTTTCACCGTTTCTGATACAGGTATCGGCATCCCAGAAGATAATTCAATTAACATATTCGACAGATTCACCCGTATCGAAAGAGAACAACATACCCAATTCGACGGTACAGGACTCGGTTTGGCGATATCGAAAGGTTTAGTTGACCTGTTAGGCGGGCAAATTAGCTATAAATCCGAGCTTGGGGAAGCTACAACTTTCACTTTCGAAATACCTTATCGATAAAATTACTTATCTTTTTTCGATTTATCGAAAAAGCCGCCAAGTTCTGAAATCAATAGACCTAACATCATAACAACAGCGCCAATATATTCGCGTACGACCATGAATTCTCCCAGTGTAACTGCCGCTATAAAGCCCGCAATTACCGGCTCGAGAGAAAAAATAAGTGCTGCTTTCACGGGAGTAGTATATTTCTGTACTCCTGTATGAATAAATGTAATCAAAAACGATGCAAGAATCCCATTGAATGCGAGCGCGACAATTAAATCATCCGAAAGATTGAAATAAATATCACCATAATCTAAAGCAAAGAAAGATATTACAGCCAAAGGTGTTGCAGCTACAAATTGCATCACAACATAAGCCGCAGTTAGATTAAACCCGCGATTACCTTTCGTATATTTATCCATCAGCGTAATATAAAATGCCCAAAAGAATGTGGATAATATGGTCAGGAAATCACCAAGATTGAAATTATCAAGCGTCGGATTAGTGAATATGTACAATCCCGCCGACGAGACAGCTACACCTATTTTCGACCAAAACTGAATAGGTTTTCGTTGAATCAAATAAAACACGAACGGTGTAATCGGGACTGTCATCCCGGTGATGAAAGCCGATTTCGAGACGCTAGTATAATTTAAGCCATAAGTTTGCAGCAAAAATCCACCTCCGAACAATAAGCCAAGAATCGCTCCCCGTTTGAATACGACCGAATCAATTGCTCTGAGGTGCTTCCCGAAAAAAGCAAAAGATAGCACCAATGCAATACCAAATCGCAAAATTACAAACAATGACGGCGGACAATCCGCAAGCCCGACTTTTGTAAATATGAAAGTAGCTCCCCAAATAAAGGTAGCTGAAAAAAGCATCAATTCAGCTTTCCAAGATTTCACCCAAGCCATCCTTAAATATACAAACTACAAAAATACGCAATTTTCAGCGTACGGAGCTTGTATCTCTCGTTTGAGGGATAAATTCAGGCTCAGAATCTTGTTTTGAGTCAGCTTCTAGCGTTTCTTTCAGTTTTTGAGCTTCTTTTTTTAGCTTATCAGCTTGCTTTTTGCGCCTAACTTCATTGAAATCCACTGATTCAGTCAATTTCACACCATCTCTTATATACCCGCGTGCACGTAAGGTATCCTCAGCCGCTATATACCGCTTTCGGTCCGGCAATATTCCCCGTGTACTTTTTGGAATTTGCTGAATCGGTATATATGCTTCCTCGAATTCCATTGGATTTTCAGGGACATCGATTACATAATCCTTGTTCGATTTCAAAGCGAACCAGGGGCCAGTTCTTGGACGCGTAAAATCAAATATATCAAGAATCAGAACGGGCGTTCCCGTCAGATGAATGAAATTTCCGTTCGTGTCGCGTTTTCCGCCGATTCCCCATTTAAAAAGCCATTCGGCGTCATCTGAAAACTGCCTGATACACGAATGTGATGCCGCATAACCCGGCATATCAAATTTATGAAAGGCACTTCCTGCATAACGGTGAAAATTCCACGTGAATGGCATAATCCATGTACTATCGAGTGACGATTTCCGTAGTTCCTGCTTCCATACGAGTGCATATCGCCCCGGGAAAGTAGGTGTTTTTTCTTTGCCCGTATTAGCTGCCGCAAATCTTACTTGTACTCCATTTTCATATGCGGCATAACACTGCCAGCGGTTCGAAACCAGAATAAGTTTCGGTATATCCCTTGCTCCGTGATAATATTGTGGAAAAAGCGAATATGCCTTCATATCTTCGTAAAATTCTTTCGGTATGACTACTGTATCGCCTACTCGAAGAAATCTCCTTTCCTTGCGATTTAAAGTACAAAAAGCTTTATTCAACGCGGGATTATTCCTATCAAATTTGAATTGCTCCCTGATTTTTTCGAGATGTTGATTGTCTTGAATAACAATATGTTCATACTCAATTAACGGGAAAATATCGTATTTTGCGGTTAGCTCTGCGATTTCGATGGAATCACTTATTGCGGCAGATATTTCGTTCCCATCTTCAAATAGCTCAGAAAATGGCAAGTCAACTCTCTTGCCACAAGACATGAAAAATAATAAAAGCGTTATAATAAATAAGTATTTCATCTCAATACAGAGAAATTACTCACTTGCTTCCCGTGCACCTATAAATTTCTGATAAAGCAACAGTCCTATAATACACAATACGCCTATTCCACTGAATAATAGCCACAATTCCGAAGTATGTGCATAAGACGATACAGTATCCTTGGTAATGCCTGCACTTTCGGCTATGGCAATAGCATCGGAAATTTTCATTTCATTCGTAATCGTGGCTGTCGGTAGGCTTATCCTGATGAAATCGAGCATCGGAATATCCACAAACTTAACATAAAGCCAAGCACCGAGATAACCACCGACAAATGAGCCGAAAAAGCCGTACAAAAATCCGAATCCCATGTAAGTCGCTTTTTTATCCTTTGGCGCAATAAGCCCGAGATATGATATATATTTTGGATGAGCTGTCATTTCGCCGATTGAGAAAAGCATAATACCCGCCAAAAACACCCAAATATTATTGCTGAATGCCAATATCGCCATGCCGAGCGTCCCCATGCCGATACCCACAATCAATGTAGGAAGTGCCTTGGTATTTTTAACAATTGACGAAACAAGCAATTGCAAAACTATTATCGTAAAGGCATTTACGACAGTGACGTGCTCAACGTCGAATTTCCAATCGAGTCCGGTCACTGAATTCACGAAATTATTCAATGCAGTTGCATCCACAAATTGTTGCACATACCACAACACCGAATCAAACATTTGGAAATATAAAATCCAAAACCATGAATAAATGAATATAAACAACATGAATCGCCAATCCATGAATACGAGAGCGATTTTTTTCCCTATATCGCCGAAGATTGAGAATAATGAATTTTGCGAATCATCTACTTTTTCACGTTCGGGTTCTTTATAAACAAAAAATGTCGGGATTATCATCAATGCCGTTACGATACCTGCCATAATCAATACATAAGACCAATCCATTGCCTTTAACCAGGGAACAACGACAAGCGGAAAAACGAAAGCACCTAAGTTAATTGACCAATAAAATATACCAAATCCCAGAGTGCTGTTTGATTCGTTAGTCATTTTGGCAATTGAGCCGGAAATAATTGGCTTAAAAGTACCCGCACCAAATGCCATTATAATCAAAAATACAAAGACAGCCAAATAATCAGTCACCTGAGCGGTCAAGTAATAGCCAATTCCAAGCAAGGTGAAAGCAACCATCAGCGTTTTGCGATACCCGAGACGGTCTGCGACTGCACCCGACAAAATCGGCAGAAAGTACAAAAGTGGTTGAATTGTACTTTTTATAGTGCCAACCTCAGTCTTTGTAAAGCCGAGCATATCAGTCAAATAAACAGACAAAATACTCATTACACCATAATATGCACCACGCTCAAAAAACTCAAATACGATCACAACCCAGTAGGTGGCGGGAAAATCCCGAAATGATGCTTTCTTTTTTAATTCTGTATTCATAATTTTCCATTTTTTATACAAAAAAAAGCCGATTTCAAATCAAACGGCGTGCTAAGATAATAAAAAAACGGATAATAATGATGAGAAAAATCAGGATTGCTCGGTAGACTGTTTCAATGCGAGAGAATTTCGTTTAAGCCCTAGTAATTTTAATCGCTTTATCGGTGATTTTCTGAAACGCTCAGAAAATTCATCCTGCATCATCCTTTCAATTGCCGAATGCTCCAAAACCATTTGCTCCCGTCTCGGTTGGAAACCTATGTAATCAGTCAATTTCGGTTTATTTTTGTTCCAAGGGCAAATCTCCTGACAAATATCGCAACCGAAAAGCCAATTATTCAAATTATTGGCAATATCTTGAGGAATCTCTTTATCGTGCTTGGCTTCAATTGTCCAATACGAAATACATTTGCGAGAGTCAATCACCGCATCGGCAACAATTGCATCAGTAGGACATGCTTTAATGCACTTCGTACATGTGCCGCATTTATCGGCAACAGTATCATCAACGGGTAATTCTAAACTCGAAATAATCAAACCTATGAAAAAGTAAGAGCCGTATTCCGACGACAAAATAAGACTATTTTTGCCCTGCCAACCTAAACCCGAGCGAACTGCCCATTGCTTTTCCATAATCGGACCTGTATCGACATAAGCGAGATTTTGTGATTCGGGATTACTATCTTTAATCAATGCTATAATCTCATTCAGTTTTTCAGCTAATACATCGTGGTAATCATCACCCCAAGCATAACGTGAAATTTTACCACCAACCCCTGTAAGCTTGCTATCGGGCGGGTATTCTTTCCCCGTAAAATATGAATGGTTTAACACAATGACACTTCGGGCATTTCCGAGGATTTTTCTTATGTCGCGACGTTTCCCTTTATTTCGCTCGAGCCAAGTCATATCGGCGTGCATACCTTGAGAAAGCCAATTTTCGAAAAATTCATATTCCATTTCCAATTCAACAGCCCGGGCAACCCTTAAATCCAAAAATCCAAGCTCCGATGCATAAGTCCGTAACTTTTCCTTAAAATCTTGACCGTCAGAAGCCATGTTACCTTCGCCAAGCAGGAATCTTGAAATACGGTACCTCTATGAATACAATTCCATCCGAGACTTTGACTTTGTAGGACCCAAGATTTTTTATGCCTTGTTTGGGATTTGTATTATTGCCCGTATCCAAAGAATATGTCCAACCATGCAACGGGCAAATCACTGTCGCGTCTCTAATTATACCTTCGTGAATACAGTCAGCATGACGGTGGGGACATATATTATCAACGCAGTATAATTGCCCATCAATTTTGAAAAGTGCTACCTGAAAATCGTCATCCCCCGGAAATTTAACCCTGATTCCCTTTTTGTCAAATAGCTCGCTATATTTGCATACAGCAGCAAACGCTGTATCACCTGTAATTACTATCCGAGGGTTTGACAGTTCTATCGTCATTAAAAATCCTGCACGGTTTGAGTAATTGCAAATCCTTTCGGAGTATTTGTTATACGTACGGCTTTTACAAAGGCATCGTGTTCAAAGCATATCAACCAATTTTCTTCAGCCGCTTGAGTGAAATATTTTTTCTTTTCTTCGATTGTCGTAAGCGGGAAATTATCATACCCCATTCCATATGCTATTCCGAGATGTGTCGTTGTGGGTGCCAAATCTGCACAATAGAGTAAGGTATCTCCGCCATCGGAAATTTTGACCATTTGCATGAAGCTTGTATGCCCGTGCACAGGAACAACACTTATTCCGGGGAAAATTTCGCCATCTCCGTCAGTAAATTCGAACATATTTTCATTGTTCAAAGGCACATAATTGTCATTCATAAACGATGCCCTATCTTTTTCCGAAGGCGATACAGCCCAATCATAGTGCTTCTTTTGGACGTAGTGCTTTGCATTTATAAACACAGGTAAAGCTTTACCGCCAACAATCTCTGTCGAGCCGCCGCAGTGGTCAAAATGCAGATGCGTCAAAATTACATCGGTTATATCCTCAGGGTTCAGCCCTGCTTGCACATTTAATGTGGTGCGAATATTCGATTTTTGCATATTAATTTTGTAAATCAAAACAAATTTTTCATCGTATTTAGTCCCATTCCCTGTATCAATAAGCACTTTGCGATTATCGAATGACACTAATAACGGTCTTGAAGCAAGTGGAATTCTATTTGCTTCGTCACCAGCATCATATTTCTTCGACCATAGATTCTTTGGGATTATACCGAACATTGCTCCTCCATCGAGGGCAAATAGGCCTGTATCAAGTGTTTGGATAGTAAATTTTCCGATTTTCAACTTTCTTTCCGATACATATAATACAAAATTGCCATGACGAATCAAGGCAATTTTATAATAAAATGAGAGCGTATGTTAATCAATGAGTCTAACACGCACCCTAAGTTAAAAGTGTTTAATTAGCAACAATCATTCTTGTGCTGATTACTTTTGTATCAACCATCATCTGAAGCAGATAAACTCCATTCGGTAAATTTAATACATTATACGAGACTTGCTTCGAGCCAGGCATAGAAAATTCATCAACCACAACGGCTGCTTCGTTACCCAAACTCGAATAAATGCGAATCAGAACACGCGATGGGGAATCCACCTCATAGAAAATATTTGCCGACGCTGATACTGGATTCGGATTTATTCTTAAGTACTCCTTTCCTAAATCATTGCTGATATTAGAGTATTTTTCAAGCATTTCGAGTTGCTCTTTGCTGAATTGAGCTTTGATTGCATCTTCGATTAACTGTCTGCAAAGTTTAAATTCCTTATCGCTCTTTGGTATTACTCCCTTGAAATTTTTGCAGTACAGTTGCTTGAAGTCATGGTTACCCAAATTGAATGCAAAAATATTATATACAGCAAAATTTCTCTCGTCAAATTCCCGCTGCATGAAAACTTCAAAATTCAACTGAGACAAGTTAAATTCCCTGTTCGATTTTTCAAGTAGCTTCAAAAATTCTTCGGGGCTTTTACTTTTGTAGAAGTCAGAAAAATTAATACTTTCGAAATCGAAATCATTCAGTAAAGTTCCCGATTGTGTTTGGCTTTTGTAAAACTCCCTATAATACGGTTCGAGCACACCGTAATCTTTTTCATACAGTTGAGTAAAGTCTTGTCCATCGAGTACAAAACGATTATCAGAAAGATTCGGCACAAAGAAGTCCACTTGGTAAATACTGCTTTGATACATTAAATCGTAGCGTTGTTGAGTCAAATCAAATGTGGATACGACATCAACCTGCAATCCTGCACTTGCCGAGAGGTCATAATTTGGGAACTCCGTCAAATCAATTTCTGACAAACCGAAAATAATTTTGTTGCTTAGTTCGTAATATGTAGTAGGTAAGGGTTCGATTACAAGGAAGTCAGCTTTTTCACGACCATCGATTACTGCAACTGGTATATCGTTTGCGTCAATAAATAAAAAACTGAAATAATGATGACTGCGGTTGTTGCCAATCGTGAATTTGCAATCTTTGTGCGCCATAAGTCCGAATTTGTCCACAACGTTGATGTTTATGATATTCCCATTGCAATCCGTACCTTGCATTATATTCACAAAACCGTCATTGTTGGTGTCAATAAAATGTATAATAACCCCTTTGGAGCAATCTGATGATTGAGCAATTGAAAGTGTTAATGCTTCTTGTGCATGGGTTTTAATTATGAAAATTCCGAAGAAAATCATTAAGAAAACTGCACTCGCGATAATATTTAAGTTTTTCATACTTCATCTCTCCTTTAATAAAAAGCTTGCGCTTACAGCTATTTGCAAGCTAATAAAATTTATCATAAAAACCAAACATAATTTGAAAAATTTTTCAAATAATATTCTTGTCGAGTAAAAATTCCGAGACGAATTGTTTATTAAGTCTGTATGTATTAATTTTGTAGATTAAATTAAAACGTATTCTTAAGAAAGTTTAAAATTATTATAAAATTGGAGATAACGAACTGATGGGAACGTTACAAAATATAAGAAGAATGTCGCCATATGTATTTGGGGTTTTCGCCGTTTTACTTGTTGCATTTTTTACCATAGGCGATCCAACCGTAATCGAAGGGCTGAGAGGAACTACCGGTGACCCTAAAACGCAAGTACTTGCAACGGTGAACGGGCAATCGATATACTACCTTGATTACGAACAAAGGGTCAAAGACGAGGAAGAGCAAGCCAAAAGGCAACAGCAAGAGCAACCACAAGATTTGAATGCCATCCGCCAAAGGGTTTGGCAACTCATGGTTGACGAGATTCTTCTTGAACAACAATTGAAAGAAATCGGTATCATCATTAGCGATGTCCAAATCAAAGAACAATTAATTGATAATACACCTGATTTCCTCCGCCAAATGTTTAGTGATAGCGTCGGAAACTTCATGCGTGATGTCTATATAGAGTTAATCACCAATCCCGAACGTTTTGTCAATTATATGGGTTCAGACCCTTCACAAATTTCGCTTGAAGAAAGAGAACTCGCCGTAAACAATTTCAGAAAAGATTTGTTGAGAGTTGAGCAACATGTTCGTCAAACAATGAAACAGCAAGAATTGACGGCAGTTGTGTCCACAAGCAGTTCCTTAATTTCACCCACATTCGCGCGGTTGAAATTCATTCAGGAAAATAGTACAGCGGATTTGAGGTTTTTTCCGTTCCAACTGCGAGATTTACCCCAAGAACCATTCGAAGCCAAACGTGAGGAAATAGAAGCATTTTACAATGAAAATAAACGCTTCTTCAAGCAAGTGCCACAAAGAAGAATCAAATACGTCACGATACCGCTTGTTCCTTCGCAGGAAGATTCCGTTAAGTTTGAACGCAGAGTACAAAACGTTACCGAAGAATTAATGGCTGCTGCCACAGATGCAATGAAAGATAGTATTTTCGACATCAAACTCAGCGAATATAACGGCATGACTCATAATTATTTGTTGGTCGAAGATATTGAACCCGAAATTTATGCAATCTTAAGTATATTGAAAGCGGGTCAGGTCGCAGGTCCGATAAATCGCCCCGACGGCACTTATTTTCTCAGAGTTGATGATATTCGCTCCGGGGTGAATGAAGTCGTTAAAGCAAGCCATATTTTAGTCAATTTTGGCAATAACAAAGACAGTGCTCGTACCGAAGCACAAAGAATACTGAGCGAAGCAAGGAGCAATTCCGATAATTTCCCCATGCTTGCCATGCAATATTCTCAAGACCCGGGTTCAGGTCAGAGAGGCGGTGATTTGGGTTATTTCGGCAAAGGGCGCATGGTTCCACCTTTCGAGGAAGCCGCTTTCGGCGCTAAAGTCGGTGAAATAGTTGGTCCTGTTGAATCACAATTCGGTTTTCACATCATCAAAGTCGAGGATAAACGCTCCGAAGAACTAAAATACAGCGAATTGAGATTATCGCCCACATTGAGTACTTCCACTAAATCGCAATTATTCCGCGAAGCACACTCAATGAAACGTCAAATAGAAGAGGGTGAATCAATTGACACTTTAGCTGCAAGACTTAGATTCAGCATACAGGAAAGTCTTCCCTTTGAGCGTGAGCGACCAATACTCGGCTCCAAACGTTTGTCAGATATAGCTTTTGCCAACAAAGTCGGCTATGTAATCGAACCGGTCGAACTCGAACGCTACGGTATAATTCTGGCGCAAGTCTCAGATGCTCGTGAAGTCGGCTTCAAACCACTCGATGACGTCCGCGAAGAAATTTCACGCAGAATTATAAAACGTAAACAACTCGATACCATTGAACAAAGAATTGAACCATATTACGAAAGAATTAAGAAATACGGTGGATTGAAAGCTGCTGCCGAAGCTGACCCCGAATTGGCTACAAAAGTACAGACCCTTACAGATTACCGCAATACAGCAACAATCCCCGGCTTCGGACAAGATGCCGCATTTTCGGCAGTCGTGTTTAATTCGGAATTAAACAAACTCACGGCCCCTTTCAGAGGTGAAATCGGATACTATATCGTAACGGTTGAAAACATTACTAAACCGTCTGATGAAGATGTTGAAAAAGCTATTGCAGATTATAAATTGGAATTATTCAAAGCGTCAAAGGGCTCTATTTTCTTCCAATGGTTCCAAAAAGTAAAGGAAAAAGCTAAAATTGTTGACAATAGGAGCAAATTCTACGGCGAATATTAATAACTACACGAAAAAGAAACGCATTTATTATGGCTTGCGTTTCTTTATATCAGTATCAAATTATCAGGGACAATGCGTTTAAACATATCGAGAACTCGAATTTGCTCTTGAGAGCTGAAATGGTGCAGAACATTCAAGCATATAATCGCATCAACTGATGCCACAGGAGGCTGTAATGACAGCAAATCATGCCGTAAGAATATTACTTTTTCACGTATTGCAGGTATTACTTTAAATATCTCACCTTCAGCATCGGAAATAAAGTACTTGTTAATCAACTCGGTTGACATAAGCATAAGTTCATTGCGATAAAAGACGGCGGATTTTACGGCTCGCCCGAAAGTCCTGATTTCATC
>CAZWXI010000010.1:0-18792 GCA_964637845.1 uncultured Hyphomicrobiales bacterium
TTTTTGGTTTTGTGCTTTTTTGTTTTGTGCTTTTTGGTTCTTAATGTTTTTTAAATAACAGTTTTTATAAAAAATTTTCAGGAGAAAAAAATGAAAAAGTATGTCTGGCTTATGCCAAAAATTGTATTGCTATTTTCTGTATTTTATTCTTGTACTTTGAACATCAACGCACAAAATGAGAGCGGAGTTAGATGGCTCAACGATACAACTTTCAAATCAGCAGGATTTTGGTATGATTCATCTAATTCAATGTTTCAGAATGCATATCCTATCATTAGAAGTATTCCACCATTATCAACAGGTATGCCTTATGATATCATGTACTCGTATATTTATTTAGATAGTTTGTTAAGGTTTACAACTAATTCGCAACAAGACCAATTAATGAGTACGTGGTCATCACTAAATGACACTTTGAAGAATGCTATTAAGTACTTGTATAAAATTGTTGATTATGACCCAATTATTTTTAATCAATATATGGGTGAAGTAGCATTACATAATTCTTCGGTATCGGGAGGAAGATATCAATCTTCATTGTTCCATTTAAGGAATAATGTTTCTTATAAACTTAAATCGCTTGTCGAACCATTAAAAATGAATGCTTTCATTGCCTTGTTGTTATCTGATTACATCTTGAAGATTCACGTAATTGCAATTGATTCAGTACTGGATAAAAGAAGGCTGCCGGGTATTGAAAGTCCAGATTCTAAAAGATATATTGTATATGCAACTGTTTTGGATACGCTAAAAGGGAAGAGCTTTATTGACTTAAACACAGGCGCAAATCCCCCTGTTATACCTCATTCTACTCAAATAGCTTTACCATCAGTTACAGAGCCGGTCATTTCGTTTCAGTATCAAAAATTAAATTACTTTCAACATCCTTACTCCCCTAACAACCCTCAATCAAATATTCAGAATGATGTTGCATTTAGCGACAATAATGGAGGGTTTAAAATGACAGTCGGTCAGGATGCCGTCATATTTTTAAGGCATACAAATCAGCTTTTTGATTTCCAAAATGATTATTTTGATTTAGACTTAGAGTCCTTATGTTCGAATAATGCATTACCGATTATAGGAGGAAATATCAGAGATATTAATTTATTCTGGTCACAGAATTCATTACAAAGTTATGAAGAGTGGAGGACTGCTGTAACATTATTAATACAGCAGATAATTAATGGAACATATTAACAAGAAAGGAAAATCAAGATGAAAAAGAGAATAATTTTAATTGTTCTACTTATTATATGTTCAGTAAAGATTATAGCACAAGAAAGAAGTTGTGAAAGCTGTCGAACTTTTTATAACGGAAGTGATAATGAGCGAAAAATTGGCTATAATTTTTGCGACCCAATTAATAATAGAATTGTGTCAATTTGCACAGAGGGTAACCCATATAATATGAAGCAACCCTATACAAATTGGAAGCCAATGAAAATTTGCCTCCCGCTCGAATACGGGAATACATTGACATATGATAATACAGACGTACCTTGGAGTAATTTGGGTCCATGGCGTGAACAAGTATGGGAAGGTCAATATAAGAATGATTTTAAATTTCATGACAGTGACATCCCTAATTTAATAAGTGCAGCTATGGCATACTGGCAGAACATTTGTTCGCCTTATAATAATAGTGATTGCCAGCCTTGTAATATAAAAATTATGTGGACGAAAGATGCATCAAAACTAGGGAACGATAAACTTTTACCCTCACATGCATACAACCCTCTATCATCTGGATGTAGCTATGATTGTTCAAAATTAGCTATAATTTTGAATGGAACAAGTGGATTTTCAAGCGTAAATACACAGGGAAAACCTTTAAAGTATTTTATTACAAGAGGTGGTGGTCCGCCTAGCTGGTATGGGCGATACTTAGTAAATACCGATTTAAGAACTGAAATAATGCATCAGTTAGGATATCTATTAGGTTTTACAAATACCCCACCTGATGGTGATCCCGGTTATTGTTGTGACCAAATTTCTGGAGTTGCGAGAGAAGATGAATTTCTTAATAACACTTTTGAAATAAAACCTAATCCAATAAGCTCGCAAATGAATATCAAAATCGTCTTACATAGCTCCCAAATCATTGATATAGGAATTTATGATCTTCTTGGAAATAGGGTGGCTTCGATAATAAATGATAAATATCTTAATCAAAACGTTTATAATTTTGATGTTGAATTAAATAATTTATCAAACGGGACTTATTTTTGTATTTATCGAGAAGGCGATAGATTACATTCGAAATTGTTTGTTATTATGAGGTAATTATTTTTTAAATATATTATTGGATAAGTTATGAAAAAATTATGGCAATTAATATTAATTATTATATTGATTTTTTTGACATTTCCGGTATCCGCTCAGAAATGGGAACCATTTAATGCAGGATTGGAACCCATAGAGATTACGTGCATGACTAACAATAACGAAGAAGTATTTATTGGAACTGTCAAAAATGGCGTTTTTTCGTCAAATATTTTGCAGAATAACTGGAAAGCAATAAACAATGGTATCGATACTTTTTCCCCGGGCGTCCATTCAATTGCTTTGGTAAATAATACTATTTATGCCAGTGTTAGTAGTGGCTTGTTTGTTTCATTTGATAACGGGAACAGTTGGGATGCAGTAAATGATGGATATTTAAAACCGGGGTACAGTGTGGTTAGTTCAATCATTTCATTTTCCGATAAGCTAATTTATAGCGATGGAGGTTCGATATTTTTATCGGAGAATAAAGGATTAAATTGGAGCTTAATCGGTTCCGGCGGAATTTATAGACTAATCAACTCATTGGCATCAAACGGCAAAGACGTTTATGCTGGCACAATAAACGGTACACTGTTGTTTTCTTCTGATGGAGGCAATAGTTGGGCACAAATACATGAATTTCCTAGTCGAATTAAATCACTTACAGCCGAAGCAAATGTGCTGATTGTAGGTACTGATAATGGTGTCTATTTGTCAAATAATTTATCAGATTGGCAAATAGAAAACGATGGATTAGTAGATTTAAGTGTAAAGTCAATTGTTATTGCTTCAAAATATCTTTTTGCCGCTACCAATAAGGGTGTATTCAAAGCTGAAAAGAGTTCAGATATTAAATGGATTCCATTTAACGAAGGATTAACCAATTTCGATGTATGTTGTTTATCCCAAAGCAAATACAATCTTTTTGCTGCCACACATTCGGGTAGTGTTTATAAATTGGATTTAACACCTTTGAGTGTTGATGACAGTGCCCCACAAGAAAATACTTTTTCCATCCACCCCAATCCCGCCACAGATTACATCTATATCAATTTCAATGACTTAGAGCGTGACGATTCCCCCTCTAATAATAGCGGGTCAGGGAGTGTTAAAATATTCAACACATTCGGGCAGTGCGTGAGTCACCTCACCCCAACCCTCTCCAAAGGAGAGGGAGTAAGAATTGATGTGTCGCAGCTGCCTGTGGGCGTGTATTTTGTGCGGGTTGGCAATCGGGTGGAGAAGTTTGTGAAGTGGTAAGGCGTTGCCCCGTCATTCTGAGCGGAGTGAAGGAACGAATTCGGATTTACAATACTCTTGGGCAATGCGTA
Source organism: uncultured Hyphomicrobiales bacterium (assembly GCA_964637845.1). GTDB lineage: Bacteria > Bacteroidota > Ignavibacteria > Kapaibacteriales > UBA2268 > PGYU01. The sequence continues at coordinate 3,600 of CAZWXI010000010.1, forward strand.
AGTCACCTCACCCCGACCCTCTCCAAAGGAGAGGGAGTAAGAACAGCCGTCATTCTGAGCGGAGTGAAGGAAACCGGGGAAAACTTGTTCCTTCGCCCTTGGCTCAGAATGACTATTTTCTCCTTTGCAAAAGGGGGAAGCGAGCTTGCAAGATGGGGAATTTGGAATCGTGACAAATTCGTTTAATCTTTTTTATCATATCACAAATTTTTTTCAAATACATGAAACTTTTTACGGGATTACGACACATACTATTATGAGATGAGAACAAAAAGTGAAAAAGAGTTTAAAATATGCAAGGCAAGATGAGTTCATGAGCTACTATGAATACGTGAAGACTCAACTGTCGAGATTTGCAAGAACGCTGACACGAAATAACGAGGAAGCTAGAGACTTAGTCAGTGATACGATTTTAGTGGCATATAAAAATTTTGATAAAATTAAAAACAGACAAGCATTTACAAGCTATATTTTTACCATAGCGACCAGAATCCATAGAAAGCAAAAAGCAAACCGGACCCGGCTTGTCGAAGAAAGCCGTCCATGTCAAGAAAATATAACTTCATCAGACCCCATGCCGGATATCTCCTACGATGTTAAGCTACTTTACGAAGCCCTCGATAAATTACCTGCGAGAATGAAAGAATCTATTGTTCTATTCGAAATAGAGGGATTTTCAATTGAGGAAATACGCGATCTCCAAGGCGGAACAATATCGGGAGTTAAGTCAAGACTTAAACGAGGACGTGAAAAGCTGAAAGGGTTGATGAGCGATAGCATATCGAAATATGATATCGAAGCTCAGACCATTCAGAGTAATGGTGATATAATTAAAAAAGTCAAGTATTAATTAATATAGGAATAGAATTATGAAAATAATTAAAATTGTCTTAACGTCTATAATATTTTTGATTATATGCACTTCGAGCTCATTATCAGTTCCTAAGATAATACGCAAGGTGGTTGATGTTGTTGATGGAAAAATTGCCGTCGTATATTGGGTTGATTTTGATGGTGACGGGCAATGGGATTGTACTTTTGCTTACTATGATAGTAAATTAATTAAGTATCATTGCAGACAAAAGGCAAAAATTTCCATTACTGAGTCACACTCTACAAACGTCTCTATAAATGTAAAGCTTACATCAAGTGAGTTAAGTATTAACTTTAGAGATGACAGTGATTTACATGGAAAGAAAATAATAATTTCTGATTATTTAGGTAATATTTTACATCAATTTAGTACTCTTCAAAGGAACAGTTCTATACTATTACCTGAAAGATTACAATCTGGCATGTACATAGTTTCATTGATTCATGGAGATAATACTGTAACTAGTTATAAATTTTTAATTTACTAATCGGGAGAACTGCAATGAAAATATCTAAGTTTCTATTAATTATTTACTTTTTTTCATTATCAGAGTACACTTTTTCCCAATCTTTTATTAATATTATGGGAAATTGTGACTCTAATGATACTAGATTGAATTATGAGAATTTCGCATTTTTATCAGGAAATTTATTAGATACGCTCCAATATACTCATATGTTTTCCTGGTATTGCGGGGTAACTTTTGATGATTTAATTGATTTAAATTTGCAAAAGGAATTTTTTACTCCATTTAACTTTATACAATATGAGACATACAATTACTTACTTAGCAATATGAAAGTACATTTGATTTATTCACAACGGGACTCAATAAATAGGAGTAACATTTTTTTGATTGAACTATTACCCGATACAAGCAATAATCCCATTGCATACGTATATGGTTCTAATCATGAATCCGTTGACCCAGGTGAAATTGTACTGACTGCCGCTTTTTTAGTATCAATGGATAGCTACGACTCTTATGCTTCAAGTTATACCCCGCAAGAACTGACATACATAAATGTGTTTAATCAGAATGGTGCATATCTTTTAGAAATTCGTGACATTGATAGAAATAATTTGCTGGTTGGTTTCAAATATTATTCACCAACTACACAAACTGAACATGTGAAATTTATATTACCAAATAATTAATTACAATAGGTTTTGAATTTATTCTATTAATTTTATGCTAGAAAGACGATATATATCACGCTTTTTGCAATGTGTGGTACATTTTTTAAATTCTTTTTTAAATCCAACTTCACCTCGCCCAAACTATCTTTTGAGGCAATGGGTAAGAGTTGATGTGTCGCATCTGCCTCCGTGCTATAATATCCTGCGGGTTGGCAATAAGATGGAGAAATTTGTGAAACCATGAGCTTGTTTAATCGTTCTAAAAATTATTTACTATTTAGGAGAAAAAATGTCGAAGAAAATTATCATAACAGCCCTAATTATGGTTTTTATATGTCTCGAAGCGGCTTTGTCGCAATATCAGTTAAGTTTTACGGATAACGAATGTGGCAATGGAACTCAGTACGGCGTGGTTTACGTCCGTGACAGTAATCAAACAAACTTTGCCTTTGGATTTTACCTTTTCTGTGATGTATCAATGGAAATCAGGAACCTAAAGCCACCTGTCAGATTGCTAAAAATTCCTAATGGAACAGTTCTGTTAGATTCATGCAGTATTTTCATGCCATTTTCGCAATTTAATGCTCACACCGAATACCACAAGTACATTTACGAAATACGTAACAAAACCGGCAACAATGAAACCATTGCGCTCGAGTATGGCTCTATGGATATAGCCACTATGCCAAACCCTATTTCTGAAGGTCTGATAAAAAAGATTTACTCGTATTTTATCGTCTTAGCCGATGAAGACGTATATGCCGCCGAATATAGCCCGCACGAAACTATTGAATCGCATTTGTTTAGTGATTCTTTGGGTAATTCGCTTTATGAAATAAAATACGATAACTCGGTTGTGGGATTGAGATATTATTGTGCCAATAACAGCACGGAATATACTCGCTTCTTTAAAGGTAAATAGCATTTATTTCACATATTTAGTTATATTTCTTTATAAAAATAGCCCCCGTTATGGGGCTTTTCTATATAATATTACCCACCTGCCTGTGGGCGTGTATTTAGTGCGGTTTGGCAATAAAGTGGAGAAGTTCGTGAAGTGGTGAGGCAATGGACATTCTTGTATATCCTCGATATCAGACTAACTCTGCGAGAAGTTCTGCGAGGCGCCCTGTGGCATTGCGGCGTTCGTATTTTCGAATTGCGGCTTGGTTCGGGTTGCTTGTGTGTATGCCGTTTTTCCAGTTTGTATATGCTTGCATGAACATGGATTTAATTTTTTGCAAGTTGTTTTGGTGGGCGATGTCGCCGGCTGAGGTTTCATAGATGAGTTTTGCAACGGCTCCGTCTTCAGGTCCGATTGCGATTAATGGGCGCTCGACGCCGATGTATTCATATACTTTCCCGGGTACGATTTCGCGGCTCTCTTTTGATTCGTCCACTACAAGTAATAGTGCATCCGATTTCATTATCATTTCGATGCTTTCTTGATGAGTGACGTAGCCGACTTCCTCGATGCTTTCCGAGAAGGATGCTTTTTTGAACATGTCTGTAACTTCCTTGCCGAACCTTCCGACAAATCTTAATTTGAAATCTTCGGGTTTGAATTTACCAGCGGAGAGCAATTCTTCGATGGCTCTGAATAAGCTCTCTGGATTGCGTCTGCCGTACATTGAGCCAGTGTATGTTAAAGTAAATATCGGATTGGGGCGGTAAGATACTTTTGGGAAATCGTTGGAGTCGAAACCGTTTGGTACGTGAACAAATTTCGAAGAGTTAAGTTCGGGATATTTTGTCAATGCATCTTTGATAATGCCTTCCCAAGCGCATTCGACGTAGTCGGCAGTCATAAAGACGGATTTTTCCAGTTTTCTGTCAACCATTTTCGGCAGGAACCAGCGTTTCGGGGTAGAGATGAAATCTGTCCATGGGTCGCGAAATCCAGCTATCCAGGGCAGCTTTGCTTTTTGTGATGCATATTTGGCAATCAGTGAGCATGTGTATGGCGGTGAAGAACTGTAAACGGCTTTTATGTCGTGTTGTTTGATGATATCAAGAGCTTTTTTGCGTGCCGTGAGCAACCAAGCAACTCTTGCATCGGGAATAAAAAATGTGGAGCGGATGAACTCGGCAAGGTTTTCTTTCAAGCCGATTTTGCTGTTGTCTTTTTTAATGGTATTGACGTCAATTGCCGTATCTTTAGATTTGCCGGTAAACATGCGGTAGATATTGTATGGCTCGTATATTTGAGTGCGTTCGACTACTGTGCCGGCGGGAATTTGCTTTAATAGAGATTCATCGCGAGCAGGGAATTGTCCGTTTGATACTGTCAAGATTATGGGTAGCCATCCGAACTCGGGTAAGTATTTGATGTGCTTCAGCACGCGTTGGACGCCGGGACCGCCTGAAGGGGGGAAATAGTATGCAACAACAAGTATTTTTTTCATTCTTCGTAATCGAGTTTGCCGGTCAAAACTTTTGCTTTTAAAAAGTTCTGCGTCTCGACTGGACTACCGGATAGCCTTCTCAACATAGCCAGTTGCCCTATGTGAGTGAGGCAGTCTGCAAGCGGTCCTTGAGTAATCATTTTGACCTTTGAAATTTCCATGCCGTTTAAAGATTCCAATCTTATATCCGCAGAACTAAGCAAAGATAAGAAATTTTGTTTTGATTTAGCGAAATTTTCTGAGACAATCGGAGTGCTTTTCACCCCAGATATGGGGGTGCCGGCGATAAGTTGGATAGCAATATTGATTTGGACTGCCATGTGGTCAATAATTTCGACTGGCGAACGGCTATTGTTTCCGATTTTGAGGTAAGGGAAATTTTCCGGAGAATCAGCAATTGCCGAATGGAACCTATAAGATATCAATGCCAGAAAGTGGCGAAGTATTTCAATTTCCATAATTGTTTCTTGCCATTAGTAAGGAACTGTAGTTTAGCGAGTTGTTAAAGCATCCGAAAGTCGAATTGTTGTCTGCCCAAGAGCCGGCAAAGAATGTTTGATTTTGTATAAGAGCATGGGTTCTTTGTAGCGTAGAGTATAAGAATAATCGAAAAGTATCGTAAATTAATAATAAATAATAATATAAGTTGAGACTAAAACCTGAACTCTTTTGTGTGGACGTCTGTAAATTTATTAATAATTTGTAATGATTAAGTTTTTGTATGAAATTTCGGATATTTTGTTCCAAATATAACAAAATATTGGCTATGCAGTATTTTAGATTGTTCTTGTATAAATGAAAAATTATTTTCACAATTGACTAAAAATTAAAACTAAACAAACTTAGAATAGATTTATTAACTTAATATGAAAAATCATTTACAATATAAAACAAATTTGATGAATATCAATAGGAAAAATTTGAAAATAGTGAAAATTTATTAAGAAAAGTATAAAATTTAAAAAAAATTCAATATAAGGCGATTTATATTATAAAAAATCATTACTTTTTCTTACGTTTGAAAATGCGAATGTTTGATTTATTGAAGGAATGTGTTGATTTTCGGGAATGCTGACATAAGGAAAATATCCGAGTTGCTTGAAGCAGAGCCAAAAGTGTATGATAACGCATGGATTTGGACACTTGTTAATATCGATTACTCGAAGCCGCTTGTTTTCACGCTATATTCGGGCATTGACATTGGTGCGGAATCTGAGGGAGCTATTGTTTCGGTGCAAACAGTTCATGGATATTACGAATTGCATGGCGTTAAGTCGTATATGTTTTTTGAGCCTGACGAAGTCATCTTTATTTCGGTGGAGGGCGAATATATGTCGAGTTTGATAATAGGCAAGCAATGTACATGCTCTCTGTATTCGAATATTTCGCTCAAGATACTGAAATCGGATTTTTCGGAATTGCATCCGGCAGTATTGCTTTCGGCGATGCAGCTTTCGATTGCCGAAAGTGGATTGCACGAATAAACTATTGTTGGAACTCGAACGTCGCAGGTATGAGTATTGAATTGAGTTACAGCGTTCAGGCGGAAAGGAAGTATCTTCGGCTGAAAAAAGTGATGAATGCGGCAGGCACAGCAGTTGACGGGGTGCTAGACGGGGAAATCGGGAGTATAAATTTTGTGTTGTGTGATGATGATTTCATACGAGAGTTGAATAAAAGGTACCTCGGGCACGATTCCCCGACTGATGTTATAACGTTTGTGCTGGAAGAGCTACCACTCGAAGCGGAGGTTTACATAAGTTGCGATACTGCGGCTGAGCAAGCTTCCGAATATGAGGTATCTTTTACGCAAGAATTGGCAAGGCTGGCAATTCACGGAGTGCTTCATGTGGCTGGTATTGATGATAGAACGATTGAACAAAGGCAAATAATGCGGGAATTAGAGGATAAATATTTGGAATTAGCAGGAATGCTCAATGTTTGAGAGAGTGATAGAAATAATTGTGTTCTTGATATCCGAACTTCGGACTAATAAATCGTTTGCCAATATCAATGTGCAACAGCTCAAAGACCTTGGCTATACGACATCAGAAATTTCGACAGCATTCAGCTGGATAGCCGATAAATTCAATTTTCAGGAGTTCAACGAAAACAGCCCGGTTTTTGTCAGTAATGAATCGTTCAGGGTGTTGCATTCCAGTGAACGAGATTTATTTACAGACGATGCGTACGGCAAGTTGATACAGCTTCACTCGCTTGGTATTGTTGACAACGAGCATATCGAGCATATCATAGAACGGGCTATTATTTCGGGGAGCATGCTTGACAGCCGTGTGTTGAAATATTTCGTCGCTTCAGCGATTTTCGAAATAGACGGGATGAATGCCGGCCACACGGCACGCATAATTTTAACGGGCAATGACAGCATAAATTGACAACCGGTCCCGTAGCTCAGTAGGATAGAGCACAAGTTTCCTAAACTTGGTGTCGCAGGTTCGATTCCTGCCGGGATCACATCTTTTCAATTACAGGGAAGCAAATGAGATGAGAGAAAAAATCCACAAAAGTCAATTACATGCAGGTAGTCGCCAACTATTAGTCAGCTGCTTTACCTGATAATTAAAATTCGAATACAATCAAAAATACTTTATTTGAAAACGTTATATAGTAATCTTCCCGCATAGTATTCAATCAAAAGGCAATTCTTTCATTAATAAATATTCATAAATACTCAGTAGTATTTGGTATTTTTAGCTGTACTAAAAATATTATTTTGATATGATTTGACACTTAATTAGTTTTGTATTGGTATTACATAGCAAGAAGAGAATTATTAATTAAATTGTCGAGAGGTTTTTTATGAAATCAGCCTATATGCTTTTAGCACTAATAATTATGGTGTGTTTTAATGTAGCTTTTGCAGAAGAGTATGAAACGACATTCGAATGGATGTTTCCAAAACCGCAAGGCGGGGCAATAAATGACATTGCTCTAAAATCTTCCGAGCTTTTCATCACAGGAAATTCCGGTATGCTGATGAAATCGCTCGATGATGGTAAAAACTGGATACAATTGAACAATCGTGAATCTAAAAATTTTAAATTAATATACTTCATAGACAACAGAGTAGGATTTCTAATTACTGACGACAGCAAAGTCTATCGAAGTATTGATGGCGGGAATAGATGGTATATTGTCGGGTCATATCCGAATACTATCATTCATAAAATATTATTCTCAGACAGCCAAACAGGTTGGATAATTGCTGAGAATAAGTCGGACCAAGAGTGGAATATATTATTAAAAACCGAAAATGCAGGATCAACTTGGGAAAGAATCGATTTGCAAAGCTTTCTACCTGATGCTGACGAGTACGCAGACGTATTTGATATGTTCTATTTAGATTCACTTAATGGTTGGATAGCATCATGGAATGCTATATATCGAACATATGACGGTGGATTTACTTGGCAGATTTTAAACGACAAGCTTAGGTGGTTTGAACTATTGCATTTCAATGACGACAAGAATGGTTGGTGTATTAGAGAACGAAAACTCTATAACACATCTGACGGCGGAATCAATTGGACAGAATTACAAACATCTATGAAATTAGAGCAATTCTATCCGGTAAGCACCAGTCATTTATATGTCAAGTCAAATGATGATAGATGGTTCAACTCTTTTGACGCCGGAAAAACTTGGGATACACTTAAAATTTCAGATGAGTATTACAGCGATATAAAAAAGATTGCATTTAAAGACAACACCAATGGTTATGCAATTGCCAGATATTTATATAGAACCTCCGATGGTGGCAAAAACTGGACTAGATTAGTTGATGAAAAAATTAATGGCATACAGCATATGAAAATGTATAGTGATAAAATAGGCTTTTTAATTTCATGGGATGATTTAATTTATAGCACAACTAATGGTGGTGAAAGCTGGTTACAACGAAGCTCAAAAACTGATTTTGTTCCCTGGACCTTTAGCGGCGAATTAAAATGTTTGCATGCTTTCGATGAGAACAATATATGGGCTTTTAATTCAAGTAATCAGTTAGGATTGTCGTCAAATGGAGGTGCTTTATGGACGATTAATAACGAGTTCAGAGCCTTCTTTCCGCGATTCAGAAGAATACAATTTATAAATCCGACACATGGGTGGATTGTTGGTAGTTCAGGGACTTTAATCAACACGACAGATGGCGGTAAGAAATGGATTTCAAGAGAACTTCCTACAAGAAATGAATTCATTGATGTTAGTTTTGTGAATGAAAATTACGGTTGGGTTCTTGACCGTGCCGGTAAAGTATTTTACACAACTAACGGTGGTACATCTTGGGACAACAGAAATATTGACCCAAATTATAAAAAGGACTTTGTATCAATTGAATTTGATGATATAAACAATGGCAGAATTTTAGCCGAAGATGCCTTTTATCTCTCGAACAATGGGGGTCTCTCATGGCGAAAATCCGATTTAAGCGAGTATGGCATGCGTTTAAGAGCATCATCCTTTGTTAACGATTTTGGGATTATTGTTGCTACTGATAATGGATATGATCGCAGTACAAATTCAATACTTCTATATACTACCGATTATGGGCGGACTTGGAGTAAACTAACTGAGGCACCGCAATCGGATTACGTGAAGCTTTTTAAAGATAACACTTTTCTTTTGGGTAGAGCATCATACTCATTGGGACTAATGAAATACAATCTGAAAGTTAAAACCATGATGTCCGACCCGCTTCTACTTGTTCCACCTGATAACGCAAAAAAAATTGAACCTCAAACTAAGCTCGAATGCCGCAGTTACGACAATGTCTATTATGAATTTATGGTCAGTACCGACGCAGACTTTCAAGATTTGCTCCTGAATGAAATTTCTACTACTAATAGTATAGCATATAATCAATTCGATATACAAATGAAATATTATTGGAGAGTTAGATTGTTGTCATGGGATGAAGTCGGTCCGTGGAGTAGCAGATGGTCATTCAACACCAAATTACCAGTGCCTGCGTTAGTAAGTCCCTCGGTAAATGCTGAAGTTACTACCCCTAATGTTGAACTTCGTTGGACGACTATTCACAATGTTGATGCCTATTTGTTGCAACTATCACCGAATATTAATTTTTCGCAACTTGAGTTCAATCGCGTAGTAAACGGCAATTCCGAGACTTTTAGCAATTTAGCCAACAATAGACTATATTATTGGAGGGTTTTGGCTATTGGGGCGAATGATTCGAGTGCTTGGAGTGAAGTAGGTAACTTTAGAACAAAATTTGAAAGTACTAATGTAGAAGAAATTAATAACTCAAAATTTATTTCTTTCAATCAATCAGAAAAATACTTAGTGATTAAGGATGATTCAGATTTTTATAATGAATTACAAATCTATGATTTGCGTGGTAATATGATTCAATCAGGGTTAATTCATAGCACTAATCAATTAATAAATTTACAAGGATTTATCAACGGTATTTACTTTGTAAAATATAAAAATGAATATTTTATTTTATTTATCATTAATTAGGGAGTTTTAGTTATGAAAAATATTATTTTATTAATTGCATTTATAGGATTTGGTTTATCACAAATCAAATCTCAAGAAATTAATTGGTCAAGTATCCTTCAAGGTTTGGAGGGCGGTATATTTTATACAATTACTGCAAGCGATAATTATATATTAGCATCTAATGGATACAGTGTATTCAAGACCAATGATGGTGAGAATTGGTCTGAATTAACACATGAATACTTTGGATTTTATGATATTAAGACTGACAAAAACAGATTTTATTTTTTAACGAGAGATTATCAGGTATTGTATGGAAATGATAATTTAAGTTCATTCACAGAAATTGATGTTCCAAATAATTTCAGAGTAAATAATTTAGCTGTAGGAGATGGTAAAATTTTTTGCACTGATAGATGGTGGAGCCAAAGCGGGATAATTTATTTTTCTTCAAACAATGGAAGCACTTGGGAAGAAAATAAAGCTCCAATTACTGGTGAAATAACATATAATTCCGGTACACTTTTTATTCATAATTACAACAACGGACTTTTTTATTCAAATGATAATGGAAAAACATTTAATAAGATTCAAATAAATTCTAAAAAGATATCAAACTATTCAGTAAATGACAAATTCATTTACGCAATTAGTAATTATGAAGCTTTTTATTCGGAAGACTTGGGAAAAACTTGGAATCAATTCACTAGAGAGAACTTAAAATTAACATACGAGCAATCAGTATCAAGAATAAAATCATATAATAAATTTTTGGTTGTTACTTCTTATACTAATGAGTATTCAATAAGTGTTGATTATGGTAAAACATGGGTTGCAAGAAATCAATCAGATCAATCTATAGATTATATGAATCCAATTATTTTTTTAAATAGTTATTACCTAACTGTTGCAGATTGGGCTAATAACGGGGGATTTTATAAATACGATTTATTAAATTCTAGTTTAATTGAAAAAAATAATGAACTTTACTTAAATCAATTTTATTATTCATACTCTGATGGGAAGAATCTCTATATTCAAGACAATGCTAGCAACATTTATCTGTTAAAAGAAAATGAGCAAACCTGGAAAAAAATAATCAAGTATTCGAATAGCATTATCATAGATGATTCGGGGATTTATATACTAGATTTTAATAAAAAATCAATCTTGAAATCTATAAATCAAGGCACAAGTTTTTCAAGTTATAATGCGAATTTTAGCAAAACATATTACTCTATAAACGGAAAACCATTAAAATATGACAGTAGAATTTATTTTGCTGAAAAAGATACAATTTACTCAATTGATATTGACGGCAAGAACTTCCAAGTTAAGAATAATGGAATAATTAGTGATGGAGCACCAATCTATCTTAGAGGTGGAAAAAATGCTCTTTTTGCAAAACAATCTAAAAAGTTGTTTTTATACAATAAAAATGAAAATACTTGGAAGGACATTTCAAGCAATTTTGAATTAAGTTCGGAGTATTTTGAAATTGTTGAATTTGAAAATGATATATACTTTTTTGAATCAAACAAGGGCACTTTTGTATCAAAGGATAATGGAATTTCTTTTGTAAAAATTAACAACAATTCTTATGACATTTCTTCATTCATTAAAATGGGGGACTATTTTATCGGTGTTCGCAAGGGTTCTGGTTATTTATTGGCATCTAAAGATAATTGGGTTTCATTCAATGATATTGAACTAATTTTAAATAATAAAAACTATGGAACATATCATGATCAGTATTTTTGGAATCTAGCTTCATCAAACAATAGAAGTTTATTAATGACAACTAACTCCGTATATATTTCCACCGACAAACCAAAAATACCTGAATATGATGCTAACGGTAGAAAACAAGACTCATTAGCTCTTGTGGCTCTATATAATGCTACGGGAGGAATTACATGGAACAGACAAGACAATTGGCTAACAAATAAGCCTTTAGAGGCATGGTATGGGGTATATTTGGATGAAAGTGGAAGGGTGAATATACTGATGCTTAACTACAATAATCTAATCAGCACCATCCCAAAAGAGCTTGGAAATATGAGTAATTTGCAAAGGCTTCAGTTAGTAGAAAACCAACTAACAGGTAATATACCATCCGAGCTTGGCAAATTAACCAACCTAAAAGAATTATTTATCAGTCGCAATCAATTAGAGGGCACTATCCCAAAAGAACTTGGTAATTTGAGTAATTTGGAATATTTAAATTTGTCTGATAACCTGCTAACAGGAAATATACCTGCTGAGATTGGTAATTTGATTAATTTAAGAGTTTTGAATTTAACGCGAAATAAAATCAATGGTTCTATTCCACAAACATTATCTAATCTTACTAATTTGGAATCATTGGGATTGGGTGGTAACGGAAATATAACGGGCTCAATCCCTAAAGAGCTTGGGAAATTAACTTCATTAAAAGAATTGTATCTTTGGCGCAATCAATTAGAGGGCACTATCCCCAAAGAACTTGGTAATTTGAGTAAATTGGAAAACCTTCAAATCTCTAACAATCAGCTAACAGGAAATATCCCAACTGAAATTGGCAACATGATTAATTTAAAAGATTTCAGATTGACACGGAATAAGATAAGTGGCACTATGCCTCAGACATTATCACAATTATACAACTTAGAAGTATTAGCATTTGGTGGTAATGAGTTAAATGGCACTATCCCTACTTGGCTTGGGAATTTAACTGCACTAAAAGAATTGTATCTATGGGGCAATCAATTAACAGGTACAATCCCCAAAGAACTTGGTAATTTGAGTAATTTGGAAAGCCTTCAAATCTCTAACAATCAGCTAACAGGAAATATCCCTACTTGGCTTGGGAATTTAACTGCACTAAAAGAATTGTATCTATGGGGCAATCAAATAACCGGCAGCATACCCAAAGAGCTTGGAAATTTAGAACAATTAGAGCGACTTTATTTAAATGATATGCCATTAACTGGGACCTTGCCAAAAGAAATTGGAAATTTAAAAAAATTAAAAGAATTATATCTCAGATTTACCGAAATTACAGGTCCTTTACCTATTGAAATTGGTAATTTAGAAGTTCTTGAGTTATTAAACATAAGAAACTCAAATATCGGTGGTTCATTACCATCAACTTTTAGAAATCTTAAAGCATTAAAAGAACTATACATAAGCGATTGCAGATTTGACGGGGGGTTGGAAAATATTCCCAGTCATAAGTTAGACTCAATTTGGGCATATGGAAATAAATTCGATTTTGTTGACTTTGCAAAGGCAAATATAAATGCTATTGCATTCCGATATTCACCACAGGACTCTTTAGGCAAAGAAGAAGAAATTAAATTAACAGAAGGCGAGAAGCTAACAATAAGTTCAGAAACAGAGCATATAGCGGGCAATGTTTACCGATGGTATAAAAATGGAGTTCTAATACCTAACCGGACTTCGCAAGAATTGATAATAGAGTCAGCTAAGATTGAAGATACGGGCGTTTATACTTGTGAAGTAAACAATCCAATTGCTCCTGAGTTGACATTATTCCGTAACTATGTGAAAGTATTTGTTGAGAGTTCTTCAAGTGTAAATGAAAATCAACAATATCAGATTAAATTATATCCAAATCCTACATTCGGTATTATAAAAATTAAGATTGAAGAAATAGTTGGTCCTTTGAAAATTGAAATTAGAGACATAAATGGGAAGTTGATGTTTGAAAATTATTGCGTAGATTATATATACGATATTGATATTTCAAACTTCGAAACCGGAACATATTACATTACAATGACAAATGACAGAAACATATATACAAAAACATTTATTAAAGTTAAATAAGTGTATATATTCATTCCGGAGATATTAAACCTTCGGAATGATATGTATTTTAATATATAACATAATTTATAGGAGGTTTTTATGAAAAAGATTTTTATTTTCTTGTTTGTTTTAGCATTTTCAGTGCCCATGCAATTTGCATCGGCCAAGCAATGGACTGTGAGCAATAATCCTCTCTTTATTGCACAATTTACAAGTTTGCAAACCGCTTTGGACACTGCTAAAGCAGGAGATACAATATATGTGTATAGAAGCCCAACATATTATGGAAACTTTAATATAAATAAACCAATACATTTAATCGGTTCCGGATATTATGGTGCTATTGTTAATAATGATGACAAATCATATGCTGACTTTACAATATTGAGTGATTCAGTATTTATAGAAGGATTCCAATCTACAATAACTGTTGGGGTACATAATAAATTTGTTAAATCTATTACCTTATCCAAAATATTTGGCAATATTGCTTTGGTTAATGTTGAAGATTGTCTGATAAAAAACTCAATGATTGGTTCTATTACCGCTAATCACCTGAAATCAGATAAAGTCTTTATTCTTAATAATATTATTATAAATTACGTTATTAGTAGAAGAGGAAGTAGCATAATTTCAAATAATTTATTCCCATATAACCAGTTATGTGGATCGTTAAGAACTGTTTTAGGGAGTTGTGGTGTTACATCTCAAACTGCTATAATTCAAAACAATATCTTTGTGAATGGCACTCCATCTATGGCAGAATATTCATCATTTAATAATAATTTGACATTTCAAACAGGACAAGATGTTTTACCATATGGAAACAATAGTGGTGAAGACAACATTATTGCGACCAGCCCAAAGTTTAGAGGTAACAATTATCAAAGTTTAAGTATGTGGGAAATTGTAACAAATGCTATTGATTACCGTCTCGCAGATGATTCTCCTGCGAAAAATGCAGGTACTGATAGCACAGATATCGGAATTACAGGTGGTTTATACCCTTGGCCCCGAAATGACAACGGCACTTTGGATTATACAGGTAAGCCGTCTCTTCCGCAGCTTGTAAACTTCAGTTTAAAATCGGCAGTAGTCGGTGAAGACGGTACTCTCCGCTTTAATGTAAAAGGAATTAAAGCAAGATGAGGCAATCATGTTCAAAAAATCAACAGTTTTGCTGATTTTGCTCTTTTCTATTCAATTTACTGCATTTTCGCAAAAATTGGTAAAGGGTGAGTACTTTTTCGACAGTGACCCCGGTATCGGAAATGGAATTGCTATTGATTTCGCAGACCAAGATACCGTAGAACTACTTAATATTGAGGTTGATATTTCAGAATTGGCAAACGGTTACCATAAAGTCTTTTTCCGCTTCATGGATGAAAACGGTTTGTGGTCCTACAATCAGCAAAGATTATTCTATAAGGGAAATCTTATGGGAGCCGGAGCAAATCAAGAGTCAGCCCCCTTG
>CAZWXI010000010.1:18892-42835 GCA_964637845.1 uncultured Hyphomicrobiales bacterium
ATTCTATAAGGGAAATCTTATGGGAGCCGGAGCAAATCAAGAGTCAGCCCCCTTGGTAAAAGGTGAATATTTCTTCAATAGTGATCCGGGAGTTGGTAATGGGGTAAAGGTTAATTTCACCAAAGGCGATACTATCACCATATCCGATTTGAATGCCCCATTAGATAGTTTGAATGGTGGTTATAACAAAGTCTTTTTCCGCTTTGTGGATGAAAACGGTTTGTGGTCCTACAATCAGCAACGGTTATTCTATAAGGGAAATCTTATGGGAGCCGGAGCAAATCAAGAGTCAGCCCCCTTGATAAAAGGCGAATATTTCTTCAATAGTGACCCCGGAGTTGGCAATGGTGTAAAAGTTGATTTCACTAAGGGCGATACAATTTCATTATCCGATTTGAATGCCCCCTTAGATAGTTTGAATGGTGGTTACCACAAAGTCTTCTTCCGCTTTATGGATGAGAACGGTTTGTGGTCCTACAATCAGCAACGGTTATTCTATAAGGGAAATTTGGCGGGAGCGTCCGAACAAAATGCACCATTGACAAAATTAGAATATTTTATTGGGAATGCTGACCCTGGAGTTGGAAACGGAGTTCAGATAAACTTAGGTTTGCTTGATTCTGTTAACCGAAGGTTTATCAATCCGGTTTCCGGCTTAGCTTTGGGACCAGAAAAGGTATTTCTCAGAATGCAGGATTCAATTGGCAGATGGAGCATGCCTCGAAGACAAGATTTTACGGTATGTACAATAGACGGACCTGAATCCGGCTTTTATAATATAAGGTTTGGAAATGAGGTTGCTTTTTTTGATACTTCCTATAATGCAAGCAAATGGCGCTGGGACTTCGGGGATGGCAAGATTGATAGCACAGTCAATCCACGGCACAGATATTCCAAAGTAGGTATTTATAATGTTAGGCAAATCGTTGAGAATATCTGTGGCAAAGATACCCTAACCACCCAAGTCCGAATAAGCGGGATACAGGATATACATCCCAAAAAAGGGGGAGATATTGGAAACGTAACGATTAATGTCTATGGTGTCGGTTTCGCTGATTCAACTATTGTATATTTACAGGATTCAACGGAGGATGGAGTTGTGAAGATTTACCCAGACACTACTTTTTATTCGAATAATGTGATATTAGCTACCTTTAACTTATTTAACAAAAGCTTAGGTAAATATGATGTAAAAGTTGAAAAATTGAATGACCCTTTTCAAAAAGACTATGTACTATCAAAAGCATTTGAAATAGAAAAGGGTATAAGGCCTGAAGTAATTGGTCAAATTATAGGACCAGAAATTTTTAGAACAGGTAGAACTGCAAATTTTACCATTAACCTTACAAATGTTGGTAACATTGAAGTTGTTAATACAAGATTGTATTTAAAAGTACCTAAGGGATTAGAAATAGATTTAAAGATTAACGAATTATATCCATCTCATTCTGATTTAGGTGCTGATTCTTCATTTGCATGGGATACTATCCCAAAATTTTTTGAAGTTGAATTGGATGATTCAAATGATGTTGAATACAAGGTTTACCCTTATATAATTCCATACATCGAACCTAACGGCATAATAAATTTTGATTTTATAGCAAAATCCACAATAAATTCTGATTATAATATTGAATTGATTGTTGTTGATAGCTATTTTGAGAATATAATAGAGAATTCGATTTTTTCCAAAAAGGAGCCTGAATTACAGGGGCTAACTGTTAATAAAGAGAAAGCCATTGATTGCCTAATAGGAATTGCAGGTGTAGCATTCGAAGATCTAGTTAAAAAAGATTTAGAGAAATTGGGTCAATGTTTTGATACTGCTTTTGATGCTCTTTTGGCTTGGATATCACATGTTAACAAAGGTATGCAAGGAAAATTATATGATAAACCAAAGAACTTTGAAGAATATATTCCTGCATTAAATGAAATAAATGTTTGGGTAAAAGTATTTAAATGTGCAGGATTAGGTGTTGGATTTCTTCCGAGTGGTAGGATAATAAAATTTTTAAGAATATTATATAAGTATTTTGATAAAGGTCTTAAATATGCAGGCGATGCCATTGAACTCAAATCATGTGCAAATGTTTTTGTGATATCATCAAAACCAAAAAAAAAGACTCAATCTTCAAACTCCTATGACCCTAACGAAAAACTTGGACCATCTAATGTAACGGGTATTAATTATGTACAATCATCATCCAAATTACCATTTATTGTGATGTTTGAGAATGTTGATTCTGCTGCACTTGCCGCCCAAGAAGTTATTGTTTACGATACTCTCGATAAGCAACACCTTGATTTACGTACATTTGAGCTTACTTCATTCAATTTTGCAGATAAGACTTTCAACATTCCTCCCGGATTACAAGAATATTCTGTTGACGTTGATTTGAGACCTGAAAAGAATCTTATTGTCCGAATTACAGGTCAATTAGATATAGCAACAGGAGTAGCAAAGTGGCACTATATTTCTTTCGACCCATTGACTATGGCTCTTACTGACGACCCTATACTCGGTTTTCTTGAACCGAACGTAAATCCTCCGGAAGGCGATGGAAGGGTAGCTTACTCGGTGAAACCAAAGGATAGTTTAACCAACGGGACAGTTATTCGGAACAGAGCTAAGATAGTTTTCGATGCCAATGAGCCGATTCTTACAAATGAATGGGTTGTTACCATTGACGACGCAAAACCAATGAGCTTAGTCAATCAGCTTGATGAAGAAGTTTACGACACTACATTTACTGTCTCTTGGAGCGGAAATGACCCATACGGAGAAATTGCAGGATATAACATCTATGCAAAAATTAACGAAAATGACTATATCCCATGGTTAATTGGGACAAGTGATACAAGTGCCATTTTCACGGGTCAATACGATTCTACCTACAAGTTCTACTCAATCGCATACGATTATGCTGGTAATTTTGAAGAAGCTAAGACCACACATGATGCATATACCACACTACGCGAACTCTTGCCACCTACTTTAGTATATCCAGATTCGGGTTCAGCCTTAGTGGATATAGCTCCAATATTTGAGTGGGAAACTTCTGATTATGCGCTAACTTATCATTTGCAAATATCTGAGAATGAAGAATTTACCGACCTGCTGGTAGATTTGGATAATCTAGTTGGCTTGAGCTATCAATATACTTCTCAGTTTAATTATGAAACACAATACTATTGGAGAATGCGTTCAAGAAATGGAACTTATACAAGCGAATGGACAGAAATATATCCCTTTAAGACAATAGCTGAACCGGATGATGTACCTTCGAATTGGGCATTCAAAGATAGCACCGGCAGTCAAGCAACGGTAATTGTTCCTATAGAAATCAAACCTTTAGTCGGAGGACGTCAAATAGCCCAAGGAGATGCAATAGGAGCATTCTACTCGGATAACGGTGAAATGCGATGCGCAGGCTACGGAGTATGGCAGAGCAATGATATGTTGCTTGTTGTTTGGGGCGATGATACTGATACACCCGAAAAAGACGGCTTCGCCGATAACGAAATCTACACATTTGTTCTTTGGGACGCTCAACAGAAAACAGAAATAAAAGCAACGGTTGAATATGCATCGGGTCCTGATAGCTTTATCAATGATGGCGAGAGTGTATTGTCAAAATTATATTCATTTGTAACACAATATATCCCTCTTGCTACCGGTTGGAACATGATTTCTACCTACGTCGAGCCGGAAAATACTGCACTCGAGAGCATTTTCTCCGACATAGTGGAAAGCACTGTTATCGTCAAGAATAATATTGGGCAGATATATTATCCCGAGTTCGAAATAAACGACATCGGAAATTGGGAACTTAAGCAGGGCTATCAAGTATATATGTCGAAATCCGAAACGCTCGCCATCACGGGCTATAAGATAATTCCCGAAGCTACGGAGATAAGTCTTGCATCAGGATGGAATATGCTCGCATATCTACGTGATAATGCTATGGATATTGAGATAGCTCTTGCTCCGCTCGTAGCAAATGAGAATCTCATAATAGCTAAGGACAACATGGGTAACGTCTTCTATCCCGCATTCGAAATCAACACGATAGGCAACATGCTTCCAGGGCAAGGGTATCAAATATATCTTTTGAATAGTGGTACGCTGACATATCCCGAGAATTAGGACAAACCTTTTATAATATAATACGCCGCTCGTTCGAGTGGCGTTTTTTTTATCAGCATATCATCTTGCGCTCCTGTGTTCTGCGAAGAAGAGCGAGCTAAAATTCGTTTTTTCTCCTTTTGATAAAGAGGATTTAGTCATTCAGAGCCGGAAGCGAAGGAACAAGTATTGTCTCCGGATATTTCACGTTGCTAGAATGGCTAAGAAAAGCTTATTTATGGTGTTTTTAATTTCCAGTGAGGTATCGAGTGCGATGATTTATTCCTAAAATCCTCTGAGCAATAATAAATCATCAGTAGATTTTATGAAATCCCTACCCTTTTGTTTGAGCCCTTTGATTAATTTCTTATCGCCAGACCAAAGAAATCCATTAGATTCTAAAGTCAAAGCAACGAAAACAGTATCATTCTCATCAATGTTCTTGGTTATTTCATAAGCCATTGCCCAATTTTTTCGGATTAATGAAACCCTCAGAAACAAGCTCAATTTGTGATAAAACTCTGAACATTGATTCGCTAAGTTTTTCTTCACTTAGCTTTGATGATGACTGCAACTTGGATTTACAGCGTATGATTTCGCTGTACATAAATTCAGGCGAGACAAAGTAGAATTCATGAGGAGAATTGAACAATAAATCGCCAATAAGCCCATTGGTGTTTACTATGGCACTAAATACAATGTTCGTATCAACTACAATATTCATTAAATGTATTTGTGCTTATTCTCGTTCCACCACCTTTTTTTTGATTCATCTGCAATTTCATTGGTCGAGTCTTCATCAGATTTACTGCCAGATGTAATTTCCACATATTTCAAATAGCGAGCAATGTTATCCAAATTATGAGTGCCTATATCCAAAGGTAATCTAAGAATCACTTCCTTGTCATTTCTCTCAATTATCATATTATTACCTCAATAGTATTATAAAAGCAAGTATTATAAAAGCACGACGAAATGTTTAAAATAAAATTTTTAGCTCACCCTGGGGCACCTCACTCCATCCCTCTCCAAAGGAGTAAGCTAAAATTTTCTAATAATATCTATATTTGAAAGCTACTATGATAAATATTTAAAACTTATAACTTTATATCAAGTTCATATAAAACCAAGTCCATTTTATAATTTTCAATTTCAATGACCCAAAGATGCTTACCACTAATATGAACCGGTTGACCCATATTTTGCATAAAAATATCTTCAGGGAAATATGGTGTACCATTGCTATTGGTAAGGTGCATATAAAAGTCTTTTTTAACTTCACGAGATAAATGATTTGTAACGCCTTTAGGATAGTTCCAATTTATATAGTTAAACAGAAAAATATCATGATTAGGGTCATACTTAGGAAAATTATAAAGATAAGATATTCGCGAGGTTAACTGTGTCATATGCTCGTCATCTCTTGTCTCGGATATCATTATATCCTCTTGGAGTAGTTTGAATGTAGTTCCTAAATTCAGCTTAAAAGAATTAATCTTTTTGAAATCCAAATCATAGATATTTACAATTTGCGGAAATGTTTGAATGGAATATATTAAAGGATGATTGTAAATGAATTTTGATTTAAACCAACTTGCTGCTTTGAAATTACTGAATAAGTCATCGGCAACACCAAAGACTTTTCCGTTATTAGTATTCAAATCAAAGACAATCAGGACTGGATCCATTGGTGTCAGATATTTTTTCATAGACAATTTAGAAAATTTGGAATAACTGAGAAATTTTAAAGAATTGCCTAAGCAAATACCTCTTATACCTATTTGACTGTTTTGCCTGTAATCATATGGCTCGGATATGAATTCAGAGAAAGTAAATTTTCTCACAATATTCCGATTGATAATATCAAATAAAATGACAACCCTACCCGGATACTTTAAATTGTAAACTGCTATGACTGAATCTTTTTCAAACCATGACATTTGATAAGGAAAATCGCAATCCCATTCTTTAAAATATATATCAGATATTTCATACTTCATTTTTCCGTTTGAATCTAATACATAAATATCGCATCTAAAATTTGTGCGGAGATAAATGTCGCCAGTTCTTTCATCAACCAGCGCATCAACATTATAATCGCCACTTAGATTTCGCCCGTCAGCAAATTTTAATCTTGTTCTTTTAATTTCACGCATGAATTTATTCGTTCCAACCGTAAAGCCTGCATTCTCACGCATCATTATTTCATTACTTACGACGCTGTCTAATTGATGCAAAGAATATTTACTTCCGCCGGCTTTATCAATGGCAAGTACTTTGCCCTCATAATCCGTAACAATATAGAGCGGTATTGCCTTCACTTTATAATGAGCCATATAAACGCCGAGCCAATCTGAAATCACGTCGAAGCCCCACTTATAATGTTTTTTGGTAAATTCAATAAGTTCCTTGTCGGCTCTGTGCAAAAAGGTGACAAATTCAATCCGATGCTTTGAACTTAAATTTTCAAAAATATCTGATATGGCAAGATTACATACATGGCATGCAGAGGCATCCGTAAAAAAATATATCCGTGCATCAACTTTTGCTGATGCATCCCAAACTGCTACTTTATCTCCTATTTTCAATTCGGTCAATTTTTCTATATCATACTCGCAATAAACAGCTTTCGTGCTAATACACAAGATAAAAAACAGTATTTTTAGTAATGATTTCATTTTATTCACTTAATTTGATGTAAAAGGGACTGAAACTAATCAGCCCCTGTTTGATTATATAATAAGTTACGGGGTTTCAGGAATGAATACACTATAATTTCCTGAACCATCTGTTGTAATGCCATTTAGGTTAATAGTTCTGCCGTTAAGATGAGGATAAGCAGGGCAACTGCTAATCTCAATTGAGTGATATTGGTCAAAAGTATAATTAGAACCCGGTCTAATATAAGTATTCCAATTACCATACTCATCCTTCAGTTTGAACTCTACAGTAACTAACGTCAAATTCAATATATAACCGTCTGGTACAGGGTTAATGTCACCCAATTGTAAATCGCTGCATTCCATTCTTTGACAATCGAATCCGGCTAACGGACAAGCTTTTGCATCGTTATCCCATTCAAATTGTCCCATGCCGACCATAACCTTCTTATAGCAATAGCAGGTTTCAGCTTGCAAAGAATTCAATGCAACGGCGAAAATAAAAACCGATGCAAGAAAAATTTTTAATCTCATTTCATACTCCTATGAAAATTTTACAAAATTATTTAAACTAAACTCCGTTCTACCAATGTAATCTTGCCCTAAAAAATCTTATTGCACATTGGAAACAACACTATTTTCTCGAACGCGACTTAGAACTGTACAAAAGAAAAAAAAACCGACTTCACCAAATTTTTTTTTGCTTTTTATTTTTTCATGAAGTTTATTTAGTCTTTGTACCCCACATGAAGAATAACGGTCGTTCAATATCTGCTGAGATAAAAAAGTGCCTTACACTAAGTCCCCAACTTAAATTAGTCTATTCTCAATTATCATAAAGTTATAACTTATTATAATTAAAATCATACTTATCATGATAAAAATATTTACCATATTCAAACGATTATAGACTTTTATAATAAGCAATTTTCGGAAATATATTTAAAGGCAAATCATGAAAATTCATGAATATCAGGCAAAAGCACTTTTGAAGCGTTATAATGTTCCCGTGTTGAAAAACAGGGTTGTTTTTAATGCATTTGAAGCGGGTAAGGTCACATATGACGAGTTTGAGTCACAAGGTATCGGGACCGTAGTCGTCAAAGCACAGATTCATGCAGGCGGGCGCGGCAAAGGTACTGTGTATTATGCTGATTCGAGACATCCCGTGTACCTTTTCGATAAAGTATTGCGTGGTGTCAACATTGTGCGCGACGGTAATATTTCCGATAAGGTTTATCAAATAGCAAGAGCACTATTAGGTAACAAACTCATTACCATTCAAACGGGCGAAGAAGGTAGCGTTGTATCGAAAATCTTGATAGAGGAAGCCGTTGCGATTGAGAAAGAATTTTACGCTTCGGTTACATTAGATAGAACAACCGGCAGAAATGTCGTAATGGTCTCGACTGAGGGGGGAGTAGAAATAGAAAAAGTGGCTGAAGAAAACCCCGAGAAAATCTTGAAAGAGCATATTGACCCTGCTGTAGGCTTTCAGGCGTTTCAAGCTCGCAGTTTAGGTTTTGGACTTGGTTTGGCAGGTGAAGCGTTCAATAATTTCGTAAAATTGATTACTAATTTGGTGAAAGCGTACGAAGATTTGGATTGCAGTTTGGTTGAAATTAATCCGCTTGTACTCACAAACGACGGTAAAATGATTGCACTTGATTGCAAGATGACTTTCGATGAAAACGCCCTTTTCCGTCATCCCGAGTACATGGAATTACGCGACATTACCGAAGAAGACCCACTCGAAGTTGAAGCCTCAAAATACCATTTGAACTATATTAAATTGGACGGCAACGTTGGCTGTATGGTAAATGGTGCCGGGCTTGCAATGGCGACAATGGATTTGATTCAACTTTCTGGCGGTAAACCCGCAAACTTCCTTGATGTAGGCGGCGGAGCAAATCCCGAACGAATTGCAAACGCATTCCGGATAATGATGAGCGACAAAAATGTTAAAGCTGTCTTGATTAATATTTTCGGCGGTATCGTGCGTTGCGACAGAATTGCCGCCGGGATTATTCAAGCACTAAACACAGTTTATGTCGATATGCCCGTAATTGTGCGTCTTGACGGTACAAATGCCGAAGAAGCGAAAATCATGCTTTCAAATTCGGGACTTTCATTCAAAGTCGCCCAAAATTTCGAACATGCGGCGCAATTAGTGAATGATGTAATGAAAAATTAATTTTTTGCGTATTATAAAAATAGCCCTGCGAAATTCCGCGGGGTTATTTTTTTTGACCCTGTTTTTAAATCTAATCTGTTTTCATATTAATTTTTGATTATTGGGAGAAATTAAGATGAATGTGAGGCTCGTTTTTGCCTTATTTTTTTTGCTATTAATATTAAGCAAGTCCCATGCTAATGAACAAGTCGGTACGGTCAGCGGGAGGGTAGTTAGTAAAATGACTCAACAAGGACTTCCCGGAGTGACAGTAAGAGTCTTAAATACACAATTGGGAGCAATTTCGCAGCCGAACGGCAATTTCAGAATAGAAAAGGTGCCGATAGGCAATCGGCAAATTCAATTCACGAGCATTGGATATGAGACTTACGTACAAAGTGACATAATGGTTGGCTCCGGTAGAGCCATTTTTCTTGAAATTGAGCTAACTGAAAAAATTATCGAGCTTCAAGGTACCGAAGTACGGGCATCGTATTTTGTAAAGCGGATTGAATCAGTCACAAGCACACAATCATTCAACTTTGAGGACATCAGGCGAGCGCCGGGAGTGCAAGAGGACGTCATCAGAGCTACCGCACTATTGCCCGGTGTGAACGTGACGGGGGCAGGCAGAAATGATTTAATTGTCAGAGGGGGAGCTCCGTTTGAAAATCTTTTCATTGTTGACAATATCGAAGTTGATAATATAAACCATTTCGGCTCGCAAGGTTCAACGGGCGGTCCTTTGTCAATGATTAATATTGATTTTGTGCGAAACATAGACTTTTCTTCGGGTGGATTTGGAGCAAAATACGGTGATAAGACATCGTCATTGACAAATATAACATTACGCAACGGTAACGAGGAGCAATTCGGGGGCAAAGGCACGATTTCAGCTACTCAATTCGGGCTAAATCTCGAGGGACCTTTGGGTAATAGTGGCTCGTGGTTGTTCAGTGCGCGTCGCAGTTACTTGGATTTCATATTTCAAGCGGCAGGGTTCGGATTTGTTCCTCAATATTGGGATTTCCAAGGGAAAGCAAACTATAGAATTAATGCCCAAAATCAATTATCATACTTATTTGTGACGGCATTAAATGACGTTAAACTCAACAACGATGAAGCGGACAAACGATTCAGCAACAGTCAGGTTGCTGTGCCGGACCAGTACAGGAATTTTTCAGGGTTGACCTGGAGGCATTTCTTCAGAAGAGGTTTTGCAACTGTAACTTTAGGCAATGCATATACAAGATTCACCACATTTCAGAATGATTCGAACCTTGTGGAAGTTTTCCGAAACGAATCAAAAGAAGGTGAATTAATCCTAAAGACAGATTTGGATTTTCAATTAGGTGATAAGACGGAGTTGACATTTGGCAATCAACTAAAATATGGTGCCGTACTTGATTACAATATTCTAATTCCCGGATTTTTACGAAAAGACGGCGAAGGCATCGAACGGTCCTTATCGATAGATACCTCATTTACGACAATTAAAAACGGGGCTTACCTGTCTTTGAGTTCCGCATATGCTCAACACAGATTTACCGTTGGCGGTCGGATGGACTATTATTCCTTTACTGACGGTGAAGTTTATTTATCACCGCGTCTTTCTTATAGTTATACGCTGAATCCAAATTCTTCGTTCATTTTGAGTTTGGGACGTTATTACCAATCGCCGTCTTACATTTGGCTGTTGGGTTCGCCAAACAACCGATTAAAAGCAATCAGAGCCGACCAAATTGTCATAGGTTATGCTCATACTCCGCTACAAGATATCAAAGTACAATTAGAGTTCTTTTATAAAGACTACGCTAATTATCCCGGCAGGATTTATCGTCCACAGGCAGTTTTGGCGCCCGCAGGATTTGATGACGCTACATCGGATATTCCATTCGGGTTGGAGCCATTATCATCGCAAGCAAAGGGACGAGTGAGAGGTATGGAGCTATTCATACAGAAAAAATTCAGCAACATACCCATTTATGGTTTACTTAGTGCTACTTACGCGGAATCGGTCTTCACATCATTGGATAGCACCGAAAGACCAGGGGCTTATGATAGCAGATTCATTTTCAATTTATCGACAGGATGGCGAATTAATATGAATTGGGAAATCAGCGCTAAGTTCCGCCTTGCTACGGGTGTACCAACTACACCCTATTTAAGTAACGGAATGCGTGACTTCCGCGAATATAACAACGGCGAAAGACTGTCACTTTTTCATAGTTTAGATCTGAGAGTAGAGCGGCGGTGGATGTTCTCTGCGACAAATTTAATTACTTACATTGATATACAAAATATATACGCCCGGAAAAATGTATCGGGTGTAAGATGGAACCCACGCAAGCAAGTTGCAGAATTTTCCGAATCTTTGGGAGTATTACCGACAATCGGAATAAGTCTTGAATTTTAGAGCTTAACTTTCAGACGTATCACGACATCGAATTTTGAGCTTATGAACGGGAAAATGACTTTATCTGCTGCCTGACCTTTAATTCGGCTGTATTCGGTAATGATGTAAAAGTAAGGCACGGTTTTTAAAGTTTTAGAAATTACCGATGCCGTTGAGCCGGGAACTTGGAGGATATGGTGGGAACGTCTGTAATATTCGCTTACGCTTACGTTTATAAACTCCCCAAGTTCGTAAATCGGTGAAGCAGGGTCGGGAATGTAGTCACTGGGATTTAAAGAATAAGTGTTGCCAAATCTTGGTTTACCGAATTGCAATTTGAATGAAACTCTATCGAAGACTATATCGGGGGAGCCGGGCCCAAATGGCACACCGTTTTCCAAAACCAAAGAGTCGATTCGGTAATTTAGTTGATATACGATTGCTTCGGAGATTTTATCTTTATTTTCCTTATATGCATCATATTTCATCAAATGAGTGAAATCAATGGAAGTATCTGGGGAAGTCCTGTCGAGATATTCTGTAATAAAATGAACGGGCACTTGGAAAGTAAATTCGCTCAAGCTGTCAACGGAATCCGTTACACATGAATTGATGGATAAAGCTAAGATTGCGAGGAAGAATATTTTTTTCATTTTGTTGCCTTCATTAATTTATTGGAATTCTAACTTCAACAACAACTGTCCTACAGTAGAACCTGCCTTCGGGAGTGCTGTTATCGAATAATAACTCGGATTCTCCTTTGCCAAAGAATTGAATGTTTTTAGCATTTAATGCATTGGCGGTTGATTCGGCTCTCCTTCGGGAAAGTCTTAAATTATAATCGTCGTTACCAATAATGTCTGTATAACCGATAACGGTAACAACTGCACTCTCGGTTATTTCTGATTTAATTATGTCCGTAATTCGTTTGTTTACAGGGTCGAGGGTGTGTTTGTCGAAATCGAACAAAATAAGATTATAAATATTGATAACTGTATCTTTTGTTTCGTTTTGGCGTTTCTTTTCGACAGACAATAGGTCAATTGGGATTCTCTTAGCTTCGGATCTTACATATTGTCCCGTCGAATCGGTTACGGAAATTGAATATCTTAAATCATTGTAATTACGAAGTTTACGTATTTTATCGGTCAAAGTTAAATCGAAATTCGGAGCTATCTGTTTAGCGCCTTTTTCGGCAATTAGTCGAACGGTACCGCCAATTGTTTCAAAATTCCAATTTGTCAAGGGTGCTTCATTTACTACTTTAGGTCTGAAAGTTACCATATCGGGAAATATTGTCCTAATGGTGTCGTTGAGAATAATTGGTTGGAGAATGTTCCAAGATGCTTCTATTTCGACACGTCTGTTTTCCTCAACACCCAAATCAGTTCTTTCGCTTGAAGCTGACTTCGGGGTTGTGCCGTATTCCATAGATATTCTCGATTCATCAATTTGCCATATATCGCGGAAGTAATCTCGAACTTTGTCTGCACGCTCTTTGGTCAGGGTTCTGTTTGTGGCTTCTTTACCTTTGCCTGCGCGATATCCGATAATTTTTATATTTTCGTTCGGATTTTCTTTCAGTCTTTTTCCGATAATATTTAAGAACTGATAGTAAGTCTCAAGAGAGTTTAATCCGAGTAGCTCTGAAAAATCAAATTTTTCGGCTTCTTGTGGCGAGTGCAGGAGTTTATATTTTGGAGTAATTTCGGCTGAATTTTCATCAAAGAATAGATATGGTAAAACGGGTTTCATTTGTCGGGAGAGGAATTCTTCGATTTTAATTTTCTCGATTGGAGATTCGGTGGAGAAAGTTTGCTCGTCAATTTTTACTTTGCCGAATGCTTCTACATCGGCTTTGAGTTCGAAATACATTGCCAAGGGCATATTAAGCATGACAAAAGGTATGTTCATACGCATTGGGACATATTTGGCGATTAAATCATATTGGATGAACTCGGGTAATTCCAGTTCGGGAAGTTTCAATGGAGGAACGTCTTCAGGATTTGACAACCAGAAAGTCACGCCAATTCCAATCATAGGTTGAGATGCATAGGAGGCATTGGCATTAATTTCCAAGAAAGATAATTTGTATGTTGCACCGAATGTTGCACGAAATCCCGTGAACGATTTTACGTCAATTTGGAGAGGCGACATGTTGCGCACTTCGGGATACGGACTGTTTATGATGTCATCGCTCGGTTGGCCTACTCTTACCGCATTAATTGAGCCTCTGAGGGATTCGAGTTGCAGTCCCGTATATAAATTGAGCCCGAATGCGAAACTGTTTGTAAAATTAATCCCAGTAGAAATAGAACTAATGCCAATACTCGAACCACGTGACATCATATGATAAGAGCCGTGAATCGCAAGTGCTTTGTCTGTGTTGTATTTACCGAATAAATGAAGAAATTTGTCGAGTCTTTGGTTAATCCCCATTCCTAAGTAGGTCATGGTTTCATCTTGCACAGGAAGCGGTAGGAACCTAAATCGTATCTGTGTCCTTGTCGGTAGTCCTACGAT
The DNA here is from genome assembly GCA_964637845.1 of uncultured Hyphomicrobiales bacterium. GTDB lineage: Bacteria > Bacteroidota > Ignavibacteria > Kapaibacteriales > UBA2268 > PGYU01. Next base: position 32,770 of record CAZWXI010000010.1, read on the forward strand.
AAGTTGCAGGACGGGCAGTCCGGCTAACGAGCTTATGTCGTTGCCCTCAATAAAGCTTACTGTTTTGTAAAGTGAATCGGGGCGGTATAAATTTTGTGGTGATGAAAATACCGGAGTCGAAATACCACCGTAAATAGTCGGTTGTTTGACGAATCCTTTTTGATTACGTGTAATTATATCGCTACGCAACTCGGCGCTTTGAGCAACATCGGTGTTGCCGAACATGTCTGGTAATTCGGCTTGGTAATTCTTTTGTGATTCGGGGATATACATATTCATGAAATTCAGGTCAAATCCAAATGACCAGTTTTCGCTTATCATTGCGGAATGGAATAATCCCGAATTCAGACTCTGCCCAAGTGTTGTGAACAGCGGTTTGAAATATCCGCTCGCATTCTTGGAAGTAAATATCTGAAATTCTCTGCTGATTTCGATGTCTTTCTGAGCATTAAGATACAATGGCAGTGCAATCATAAAGATAATTACGAAAGTTGCTCGTTTTCTTGAAATCTTCATAAAAACACATTTCTATTGGTTTGGAAATTTAATACAAAACTAAACGAATTGAATGAATGCACAATAAATATTTGATTAATCTAAATTCATAAATGATAAGATTTTATTTAATAAAAAAAATCCTTACATTTCGTGCAAGGATTTTTTGAAAAGATATGTAAACTGTTATAGCTTTTTGATAGTCATTTCGATTTTGTTATTTGGATTATCTCCTTTGTCGCGGGGTTTGTTTACGATGGCGTCAACGACATCAAGTCCACTTACGGTTTGACCGAAAGCGCTATATTTACCGTCGAGGTGCGGTGAATTGCCATGCATGATGAAAAACTGAGATGTTGCACTGTTAATATCATTACTTCTTGCAGCTGAGACAATACCTCTGATGTGTTTCACAGAACTAAACTCAGCGGGTACTCTTGTTTGTCCGGGTGCCCCTCTTCCCCAAGTATCTTTCGGTTTGTCTTTTGAATTCGGGTCGCCGCCTTGTATCATAAATCCCGGTATAACTCTGTGGAAAGCCGTGCCGTCATAAAATTTGACAGCTACGAGACTATCAAAATTTCTGACGTGCCGCGGAGCTATATCGGGAAACAATTCGATGACGATTTTGCCCAAATCTTGCTTGGTGCCTGTTTCGGTATCAATTTCAACAACGGAAATTTCGTAACGTGGTCCGCCTCCGTTAATTTGATTATTCTGCGCTTCAAGAGAAGATGATGTAATCAAAAAAGCAAGGACAATTATTGCAAAGTATTTAATCATATCCAATATCTTATTAATGAACAAAATTTATTTGACGATTTAAAACGCTTTTAATATACTTTTAGTGGGGCTTTTCGTATTTTTTATAATCTGATGCCTAAAATTGCGATGTCGTCAATTTGCTCTCGATTTCCTTGATGCCTCTCAAGTTCCAAGGATAAAAGGTTCAATTGCACGTCAAACGGTTCAGAAGAAATTACTGCAAGGGTTTCGTGGAATCGTGTCGTGCCGTATTTCTTGCCATGTTCATTCATCTGGTCCGCGAAACCGTCAGTAGTCAGGTAAATTGCTTTAATATTCGATAATTCAAATTCGATTGAGTGGAATCTGTATTCCAAGTTGTTTTTACTGCCTGCGATTCCCCGTCTGTCGGTCTTGAAGACGGCTAATTCGTTATTTAGTAAATATAATGGGCGCCCTGCACCCGAAAATTGTAATTTGTTTTTGTGAATTGCCACCAATCCGAGTTCCATACCATCTTTCATTTTATTTTCAGTTAAACGCTGATGGAGGACTTCGGTAACTTTAAGGTTGATATGAGACAAAATCTGAGCAGTATCAGAAAGGCGTTTGCTGAGTACTGCGTCATCGAGTGCTGAACTTGCGATTACAGCCAGCATCGCACCCGGTACGCCATGCCCTGTGCAATCAATTACAGCAAGATATTTTACTCCGTCAATCTGCTGGAACCAGTAGCAATCTCCCGATACAATGTCTTTGGGTTTGAAAAGCACAAAATGTTCTTTGAACGCATTTTTCAGAGTGTTTTCCCAAGGCAGAATTGCATTCTGAATGGTTGAAGCATAGCGGATAGATGAGTAAATATGATTATTTTGCTCTTCGAGCAAACGCTTTTGCAGTGTTATTTCGCTGTTTTGACGTCTAAGAATGATATTTGTGAGTTTTTTCTCTCTAAATCTAAGAAATCCGATAATTAGCAAAGCCATCAAAATAATTATGCTGCCGAATAAAATTGATGTTCTTAATTTTTCAAATTTTTGAGCCAATTTAAGTTGAATAATTTCTTTATCTTTCATTTCTCGATAATGCTTTGTCTCAATTTCTGTTATAATTCTGTATCTGTCTAATGAGAACACTGAATCATGCAATGTTGTGTACTGCTTGAATGCAATTAAAGCATTTGTATTATCACCTTTAATCTCATATGCTTTGGATAGCTTCTGATACATTTGCGATAATTTCAACAAATCGGATGCTTCTTCATAAATTTTTATTGCTTTTTCCAAATATGTATGACTTCTATTTAAATTATGTATCCTATTTGCAATTAAATTTTGTTTGTTGTTGCTAATATTAATTATTGAATCGCTTGCCATTAAAAGGTATAAATCGCTCAAACCTGCATAATTAGCAGCCATAGCCTTTTTATCATTTTCTGGTTCGTTGATTTCAAGGGCTTTTTCGTAATGTTGCAGCGCCTTGTCATAATCTGATAAGAATTTATATGTCTCTGCTATGTTGCCGTAGTTGTTTGCTATTGAGCGTCGATTTGCAATACTCAAATTAATCTGGAGGGATTGCAAAAAGTATTCCAACGCTTTTGTGTATTTTTCCAATCGGAAATATGTTGTGCCGATATTATTAATATTGTTTGCCAAGTCTCTCAGATTTCCTGTTTCTTTGTTGATTTCTTTGGCCTTTTCGTAGTATTCGATGGCTTTGTCAAAATTCTTCAAATTGGCATATATTATGCCAATATCTTGTAAGTTGCTTGCAATACCGGATTTTCTTCCTATCTCTTCATTAATTTTGAGTGCATTCATAAGAAACTCTAATGCCTTCGAAAAGTCCGACCTGCGCATGTAAATGTTCCCTATACTGCGCAAATTGGCAGCAATATTTACCTTGTTATTGATTTGCTCATTGATTTCAAGCGAACTCATTAACAAACTCATAGCGCTATCGAGTTCTTGGCGACGAATTTGTATGCTTGCCAGATTGCTCAAATTAGAGGCAATGCCGCTTTGGTAGTTGATTTTTCGATTTATATCCAGGGATTTACGGAATGATTCCTCTGCCATGTCATTATCGTATAATGACATGTAGTTTGTTCCGATTGTGTTATAGCTTTCAGCTAACCCTTTTTGCCAAGAGATTTTTTTTGCTAATACTAAAGCCCTGAATCCGTAATTTAATCCTTTCTTTGGATCGGTGTTCTGATAGTTGAATGAAATCCTCAATAGAAGGACTACACCAGATGTATCTTCTTTTATGAACTCGACTTGCTTTAGCAGAGAATCTATTAAGTTTTGCCCCTCTAATTTAGAATATAGATTTGCAATATTAAAGACAAATAGCAAGACTATCAGTAAAAGAAGTTTCGTTTTCATATTTTGTTCCATTAGTATCAGTTGCTGTCAGTTGGGCTCGGTTTTGAGCAAATCTGTGTTTATAGCCGACAGAGTTACTGAAATATCAGTATATGCAGTATCGGCAATATATACGACTTCAATCCCATAAGCCTCTATTCATGATAATTTAATTTAACATACAAATATAATAAAGGCATAAGCATATTCCTACTTTTATAGCGTTAATTTATAATTAATTTATTTTAACAATTAAAATTTTTTGAAATTTGTCGTAAATATGTTTATGAAACAAAGTAAAATTGGATGCGGAATTAGGCGCAGGGGAAAAACTGCCTCAAAACCCAGAGAAAGCAGTTTAGTCGCTTTGAGGCAGTTTAAAAAGAAAATTATCTGCTTATACGTTTAGGTCCGGCATTTTTGACTTCTTCGGGGCATCCTTCAGCAAAAAGCTTGAAGTTTTCGATATAGCGAGCCGCAAGACTATCATAGCGGTTCCAGTATTCGTCTTTGTTGCCCCAGGCATTCGATGGCTCTAAAACGTCTTCGGGGACATTTGGGCAATTCAATGGGACTTCAAAACCAAAAACCTTGTCCTTTCTGCACTCCACATTAGCGAGTTGGTCGTCTAAAGCGGCATTTAATAGGTTTCGAGTGTGGCGAATGCTGATGCGTTTGCCTACACCGAATTTGCCTCCTACCCAACCAGTATTGACCAACCAGCAGGCAGTACCATGCTTCTGCATCTTTTTCCTAAGCAAATCGGCGTAGTAGAAAGGATGATGAACCATGAATGGCGCACCAAAACAAGCACTGAATGTAATTTCGGGCTCGATTCCCAAGCCGATTTCAGTTCCAGCAATTTTGGATGTATAGCCACTGATGAAATGATACATCGCCTGCTCGTGACTCAATTTAGCTATAGGAGGCATAACTCCCGTTGCGTCGCAAGTCAAGAAAATTATATTCTTCGGATGTGAATACGCCATCTTGCCCTCCACTATGTTGGGAATAAAATCTAAAGGATATGAAGCGCGTGTGTTTTCGGTGAGCTTATCGTCATCGAGGTCAATTTTTCTCGTAGCATTGTCATAGACGACATTTTCTAGAATTGTGCCAAATCTTTTCGTACAAGCATAAATTTGTGGTTCATGCTCGGCAGACAAGCGTATAACCTTGGCATAACATCCCCCTTCGAAGTTAAACACGCCCGAATCACTCCAACCATGTTCATCATCGCCGATTAATCTTCGATTCGGGTCTGCCGACAATGTGGTTTTGCCTGTACCGCTCAATCCGAAAAATAATGCGACATCACTGCGGTTGCCGACGTTTGCTGAGCAGTGCATAGCCATTACTTCTTTTAGTGGTAAAAGATAATTCATCACCGTAAATATGGATTTTTTGATTTCCCCCCCATAGCTCGAACCAAGTACAAGTCCCATACGAGCCGCAAAATTGAGTATAATTGCCGTTTCGCTTCGTGTGGCGTCAATCCTCGGGTCGCACCTGAAAGATGGCGCCGCAATCATTGTAAATTCTGGTATATGCCTTTTGTATTCGTTGCGTGATTTCGGCAAAATAAACATATTTCTTGCGAATAGGCTTTGCCAAGCGTGCGTAGTAATAATTCTTACGGGTAATTTATAATCGGGGTCAGCACCTGCGTAACAATCTTGCACGAATAGCTCCTCGCCCTCCAAAAATGCTTGGAGCCGCGAGAAAAGTATGCCGAATTTTTCAACTGAAAACGGACGATTGTAAACTCCCCACCAAACATTTTCATTATTCTCGGATTCGCTTACAATGTATTTGTCATTTGCGGCGCGTGCAGTCCATTTGCCGGTATGAACGACAAGTGGTCCGCCGTCTGACATATGTGCTTCGCCTCTAAAAATTGCTTCCTCATATAATGCCGCCGCGGGAAGGTTCCAGAATACACGGTCGAGACTAATCAATCCGTGATTGCTGAGTTTATAATCTGATGCTAATTCATCAGCTTGTTTTGATGCAGGTGTTTCGAAATCCAAATATTTCATAGCCAGTCCCTCACTAATTTTCTTTCACCAATATATAATTCATTCGGGGCATTCGGGTCGAGTGCCCATTTCATTCTGTCAATTCCTTCGGTAATTTCTTTGACGGTGCCGCACGTCGAAAGCCGCAGATGTCCATCGAGACCGAATTCTATCCCGGGCATCGTAAGTACACGGACTTTATCCAGTAAGAATTTCGATAGTTTGGCAGAATCTTTTTGATAATAGCTAAAATCTGCGAAGCAGTAAAAAGTGCCGTCAGGTTTATGTGCTTTAATACCGTCAAAGGCATTCAGCCTGTCCATCAAAATATTTCGGTTGTTTTCAAGGGTTAATCGCAAACTTTCTACCGATGATTGTACGCCGTTAATTGCCGCAACAGCCGCTACCTGAGTTATAGCAGATGGACCAGATGTCTGGTGTGCCTGGATATTGGTCATTGCCGCAATCAGCTTTTTATTTGCAAGCGCCCAACCAATTCTAAACCCTGTCATAGCATATTGCTTTGATACGCCATTAATTACAATAAGTTTGGAATTTTCGGAACTGTCTTTTGCATAATTATAACAGTTTAGTGGCTTTTTGTCGTCAAAAATAAGACGGTGATAGATATCATCCATGATAAGCCAAATGCCTCTGCTTTCGCAAAACTCTACGATTTCCGCTATAAAACTCTCGGGATACATAGCTCCCGTCGGGTTATTAGGGCTGTTAATTATAATACACTTAGTGTAAGATGTTACTCTTTGTTCGATATCCTGAAGTCGAGGGTAAAATGTACCGTCCTCTGCATAAACCGGTACCGGTACACCGCCAACCAACTTCACCATTTCGGGATAGCTGACCCAATAAGGTGCGGGGAAAATAACTTCTTCCTGCGGATTGACAATAGCCTGCAAAGCAACCATAATGGCTTGTTTAGCACCGCTTGATGCTATTATGTTTTCGGGGCAGACCTTACGCTGGTAAAATTCGTCGGTATAGCGAATAATTGCCTGTTTGAGGGATGGAATGCCGTCAGCGGGTGTGTAACGAACTTCGCCCGAATTTACGAAACCTGCCACAGCGAGCAGAGCTTCGACGGGGGCCTTGGTTTTCGGTTCGCCTCCACCCAAATGAATAACCGGTTCGCCCTTTTGCTTCAGTATAGCCGCTGTCTCGTTCAGTTTCAGAGTAGCAGATACGCTGATTGATTTTCCGATTAAACTTAAACTCATATTTGACCTTTTTAAAATTTTTATTAATTAAAGATTAAGATTCAATTTATTTTCTTCGTTAATCAATTTTAAATTACAAACTTAACTAAAAATAATAGATTTTGTCACAATAAAAAATAACTTACGTTCATAATGTAACTTTTATGTCACAAAGTTGATTAATCAATTGCAATATTTAGCATAATCTAATAAATAAATTAATCGAAATTTACGAAATAAATAATAAAAATTCTTGTTTGAAAAATAAATTTTTGTTAATTTTATAATATTTTATTTGGTAATTTGAGAAAAAGATGAAAAAGCTCACTATCATGATATTGGCTATAGTTGTAGTTTATGTGTCCGTCGATATGTATGCAAACAATACAGGACGAGCAACTAGGACATCAACATTGTCCGCAGGATGCTCTGGCTCAGGGTGTCACGGAGGCAGTCGAAGCAATTCAACGCAGCTATCTGCAACAAGTTCAAAGGGTTCTTTTGTCTTAAAGCCCGAAGAATCCGTATCTTTTACTATCAGAGTATCAAATAGCACTGCAACGGGTGCTGGGCTGAATGCGGCTGTTAAGACATCAATCACGGGCGAGGGCAACATAGGTACTCTTACGGCGGGTTCGGGTACTAAGACCTTGGTTGGAGAAATTACTCACTCAGTACCAAAAGCGATGTCAAACGGCTATACCGATTTTGATTTTACATGGAAAGCTCCAAAAGCCCCGGGGAAATACTACTTGCGAGCCGTAGCTTGTGCCGTAAATATGAATGACCAAGCCGAAAGCTCAGAGCCATGGAATTGGATGGAACCCGTAGAAATAATTGTAAAGGGGATTACTATTACCGAGCCCAAGTCTGGTATGGACTTTTGTGTAAATACTCAAGCATATATCCGGTGGAACCTTGCGGGAGTCAGCCATGTAAATATCGAGCTTTCGACCGATGGAGGCAATTCTTGGTTCCATACAATAGCCAGTAATTTCAATGCTGTCGGGGGTGTTTACATCTGGAGCGTACCCTCTGATTTCAGACAAGGCGATAACTATAGAATCAGAATAATAGATACCTCGGACCCTACGGTTTTCACTATCTCTGACAGATTCGGTATTTACGGGCAATTTACGATTACAAAAAATCCACTCCCTGCTATTTTATGCGTCGGAGATGATTACACAATGTGGGTTGAAGTACAGGGTACCGGAATGAAATATCAATGGCGTAAAGACGGACACCCAATCCCGGGCGCCACCGATTCTGTTTATACTATTAAAAATGTTAAGGAAAACGGAGACGGATATTACGGCGTGCTTGTAAGTTCGCCTTGTAATATCATTATGCCGAGTAAGGACGCAAAAATTGATGTAAGACCACTGACTAAAATTATACAACAGCCAAATTCGATTAATGCGTGCTTGGGGCAGGCGATTTCTTTCCACATTGATGCTGACGGGCACAGCGTGACATATCAATGGTTCAGAAACGGTACCGAAATAAAAGGAGCGACGGGCAAGACTTTGGTTGTTTCAGAAGTTAAAAATGAAGATGCGGGAGATTACACTTGTAGGGTTACCGGATTTTGCAAGCCCGTGCTGACCTCAAACGCTGCCAAGTTAGTCATTAAATCACCTGCGAGAATTACGCGATCACCCGAATCCCAAACCGTATGTGAGCGTACCAACGTTCAACTAAGCGTTGAAGCAAGCGGTTTAGATATTATGTACTCGTGGTTCTTCAATGACAAAACTATTGGTGGCAATAGTGCAACATTAAATTTGAACAACATTAATCCAGCAAATGCCGGCCATTACTATTGCATCGTATATAATGGTTGCGGCAATCCCGATACGAGCCGTAAAGTTGCAGTAAACGTTGACCCGCTTCCGCGAATTATATCCCAAACGAATGTTCAGCAAATTATGATTGGTGAGAAAATTCATTTGCGTATTACAGCCGTAAATACCGACAGTTATCAATGGTATAGGAACAATCAGATAATACCCGGAGCAACCGAGCCCGAATACATTGTAGAAAATGCCCAAGTCGAGAACGGAGGCGATTATCGCTGTTTGCTTAGAAATAAATGCGGCGACGTCAACAGCATAGTTATCAAAGTTACGGTTATGGTACCACAGCCCGGACCAAGGCTACAATTTAAACCTTCAAGCATGAACTTCGGAGATGTACCGATGCTGCACAAGAGAGTAATCACAGATTATTATATATTCAATAATGGCGACCGGGATTTGCTTATTGACAGTATCAGAATAGCCGGTTTGCACATTGACCAATTCGAACTCCTCTCAGAGGCGGATTCAATTATTGTTGCTCCAGGAGATTCTGCCATCCTGAGCTGTGCTTATACACCAACAGTTGCCGGTCTGGTATCGGCATATTTGAGATTTTTTTCAAATTCGATTACTGATGCAGGGCTTTTGAATTTATACGGATTTGGCGGTATTTTCAATGTCATCACGAACAGGCGTTCAATATTTTTCAACGCTATTGAGATTGGGCAAAGCGAAACAAGGGAGTTTATGCTTATCAATCAAAGTAATTATAAAGTCACTGTCGTGGATTTTGGAGTTTCATGTGAAGAAGGGAGAGCAGAATTCAACCTCATTCAACCTGAAATACATTTCGGTATTGGTGTGGCTTCTAGTCAAATTGTGACTGTAGAATATAAGCCCCAAAGCGAGGGCGAAATTGATTGCATGGCATATTTCTACTTTGCAGACATTGACAGCACTTTGAAAGTAGAATTCCGAGGCAACGGACTGCCCGCAAGTTTATATGAGAACGATAATATATTTTTCCTATACCCTAATCCCACAAATGATTATTTGGAGTTAATTTTCAACAGTAATGAGCAATTCTCAGTTGCTGGATATAATGAAATAAAAGTATATAATATCTTAGGTGAACTTGTAATCAGCAAAACAACCCAATCTGACGCGCAAACCCTCAAGTTAGACGTATCAAATCTCGCAACGGGAATGTATTACATAAATATTGGCATGGGATATAAGAAATTTGGAGTGCTGCGGTAGAGAGAAAATTCGTATAAAATTTCGTGAAATTTTGTTTTGCATGTATATATATCTCGTATATTGCAATACATTTTCATCACTCTTTTGGAGATTATTATGAAATATATGGTCCCCCCCTGCCGCAAAAGCTATACCTTGTCGTATTGCAGGATATTAGCTGTAAT
>CAZWXI010000011.1:0-42651 GCA_964637845.1 uncultured Hyphomicrobiales bacterium
AAGACGTGTTAACGCTTTTTATCGAAAATTAGCCTCTTTTAATGTCACATCAAGAGTATTTTTCATAAAGTGCAACTTTTTTCGTATCTTTGAAAATATGTTTAAAATCATATTGGAGGAATAATGAAAAAGTTTATACTTTTATGTATCATATCTGTATTAATTCTATCTTGCGGGAAAAATGATATGTTTGTTGAAACAAAGTCAGCGGCAGAAGACTCAATAATCGCCGAAGAAATCGTTAACAATCTGATAACAGAAATGAAATCCGAACACATAGAAGATTTACATTTTAGGATTACGCGAGGCGTGAGACAAGTTGCTGTCTTTTGGCGTGATAGCGATGGAACGATCGAGGAATTTAGAGCATTTTGTAGGGAAAATTTCGTTGCTAATAATGATGAATTGCACGAAATTTTTAATACAATTAACGAAAATTTTGAGACCCTGAGCGGTCACATCAACAAAATAATACTCAACTTCAAATTTCCTTTGCATGTTGAACAAGGACCAATCAACAGGTTACAACATATGTTCGGTGCTTATAATCCCGGTGCACACATCACAGATGACCTTTTTGCAAATAAAATAGCTTTCTTTATTACACTTAACTTTCCCTATTATACTCTCGAAGAAAAAAATACACTTGGCAAGGATTGGACTCGTACCCAATGGGCATATGCCAGAGTAGGGGATTTAATTTCTTCACGTGTACCCGGCGATATAGCTCTAAAAGCATCAGAAATATCTACGCGTTCAGGTCAATACATCACAGATTATTATATCTATATGGGCAACATCGTTGACCCTGATGGGCTCGTAAGTTTTCCAAAAGATATGAAGCTAATCTCCCACTGGAACCTTCGAGATGAACTCAAGTCAAATTACGCGTATCCCGATGGCATAAATAAACAAAATATGATATACAGTATAATGCTTAGGATTATCTATCAAGAAATCCCCAAAATTGTAATTAACAGCGATAAACACAAATGGGACCCGAAGTCAAATAAAGTTTATGACAATGGAAATGAAATCCAGGCTGAACGAGAACCCGATACAAGATACGCAATGTTACTTGATAATTTCAATATTTTACGCCGTATGGATGCTTATTCACCTAATTACCCCACTTACATAAACAGAGCTTTTGATGAGAACATGGAAATGCCCGTAGAGCGGATAGAGCAAATGTTCAAAGATTTCATAAGCTCACCATTGAAAATGGAAATTGCCGGAATCATCAAGTCAAGACTTGGTCGCGACTTAATGCCGTTCGACGTTTGGTACGACGGATTTAAAGCACGAAGCACAATTTCCGGAGAAGAACTCGTTCAAATCACTAAAGCAAAATATCCAACTGCCGCAGATTTCGGCAAAGACTTCGAAAATATACTAAGCAAACTCGGATTCAACAAGGACAAAGCCAACTTTCTCGCAAGCAAAATTGAAGTTGATGCCTCAAGAGGTGCCGGACATGCCTGGGGAGCACAAATGAGAGGGGAGAAAGCTCGTCTTCGCACCCGCGTTGATAGCGATGGTATGGACTATAAAGGATACAATATTGCTATGCACGAACTCGGACACAACGTTGAGCAGACCTTCTCTTTATATAATATTGACTATTACGTTCTAGCAGGAGTGCCAAACACAGCATTTACCGAAGCATTCGCATTTATGTTCCAACAAAGAGACCTCGATGTACTAGGTATTAAAAACACAAGCCCAGAAAAGTACTATGCCCACGCACTCGATATCTACTGGTCCTCATACGAAATCATGGGAGTCTCACTGGTCGATATAGCTACATGGAAATGGCTTTACGAAAATCCGAATGCCACTCCTGCGCAATTGAGAGATGCCGTTATCACAATTGCAAAAGATGTATGGAACCAATATTATGCAGACGTATTTGGAGTGAAAGATTCTCCGATATTGGCAATATATTCGCATATGATTAGCTATCCGCTTTATTTATCGGCTTATCCGGTTGGACATCTAATCGAATACCAAATTGAACAATACATTAAGGATAAAAATTTCGGTGCCGAGACAGAAAGAATGACATCCTTGGGAAGACTTGCACCCGACATATGGATGCAGAACGCAACTAAAGAAAATGTATCAATCGAACCTACGCTCAAAGTAGTTGCCGAAGCTGTCAACTATTTCAAATCGGGCATTACAAGCAAGTAACGCAAAATATATTATTAAGGGTAGAAAGCATCCGGAAATTTTTTTTTGGATGTTTTTTTTATTATAAAATATTTTCTTAATTTTGCTAAAATTATAAATTATAAATGGCAAACAACTATTCGGAGTATTTATGAAAAAGACCTTTTTTTATTTTTGCATTTTAGTATCTTTCCTTTTCTTTCATTCATGTGACAATGATAATCCCACAGGTCTGAATTATGGAAAAATCGAGGGAAGAGTATTTGATTCTGAAACTAATGAGCCTATCCAAGGGGTAGAATTATTCACGGAACCACCATCATCAAACACAACTACCACCCAAAATGGTTTTTATCGCTTTGTTGATTTAGCTCCCCGAGATTATGTAATCAGAGCTTCTAAACAGGGATACAAATTAAAAAAAGTGACTGTTCTTGTGCAATCAGGTAAAGTTACGAGTGCTGATATTATACTTGAAAAGGGAACCGGTAGTAATAATAATGACGGTGATAATAACGATAAAATTCCGATTAATGAGTTAGATGATTATCTTGTTCTGTACATGAAATTCGATGGGAATCCAATGGATGCAAGTAAAAACAGACACAACGGAACTCAGTTTTTAGTATCTTATATATCCGATAGAAAAGCGAAGCCTAATTCTGCAATCTCATTCTCAGGTTCAAGTACTTCATATGTTCATGTAAATCAAAATCATCCCTTTAACGTATCAGAATTTACTTATTCTTGTTGGCTAAAACCCAATTCCGATTTTGGAGTTCCTTACCAGGGGTTTATCGATTTCATTAGTCGTTGGGGACAGTGGGGACCAAATAATCAGTCATATGCATTTAGTCTAAGTAGTTCCGGTAAAATAAAGGGAATGATTTACAATTTAGTCAATTCAAATGAGAGGCATCCCGAAAATTACACTATATTCGAAACTAATGAATCAATACCTTCGAATACTTGGTCCCATGTTACAATTATCTATAAAAACAACCGCCTACTCATTTATATCAATGGTAATAAAGCTCTTGATATCAAATCATTGCCACCTCAATATTCTAGTTTATATGGTTTATTCATTGGCAAAAGAACTGAATCAACGCAATATTCAGCATACTCAGGTGCTATGGACGATTTGAGAATATATAAGATAGCACTATCTGATATACAAATTAAAGCTCTGTACGAGTATGAGAAATAAATTATTTGATAAATGTAATAGTTAAAAACCATCCGGTTTTTTCAGTTCCGAATATATAAGCGGCAGTTTTTGATATAAATCTCATAAAACCGTTAAAACGTGCCAATCTATCGTAGTAGGTAAAAATGGTTTTTACTTTGGCTTCCTTTAAATTGTAATTCTTTAAAATATCTTTCATTTCAGCTATGGTATAACCCTTTGTACCTAAGCTTTCCATATGGTGCCATAATACCCATTTTATTGACTTCCATGGTCTTAATTTTAGTAGTGCGTGTTTCAACCAGAAAAAATAAGCCATTAGAGAGTGGCGGTTGTAAATCATTATTTTTGCTTTACCACCCGGCTTAAGAACTCTAATAATTTCTTCCAGAGCTTTTATTGTGTTTGGGGAGTGATGTATTACACCAAAACTATATACGGCATCAAAATAGTTATCTATATAAGGTAAATTCTCTGCGTCTGCAACCCTTAAATCATGACACTTTAATCCATATAGCTCCAATCTTTTCTTAACATGCTCAATAGACTCGGGTGTTAAATCAACACCATAACATTCAACTCCTGCACGAATCCATTGAATGAAGTCGGTTCCTGCTCCTACACCAACTTCGAGAAGTTTTTTGCCATGGAACCTTGTAAACTGTGCGAAGTTAAAAATTTCTGGTTGCAGGTTATAACGATATTCTTCGATTTCCTCAAAATACTCTAAACTATATTTCTCTTTATCAATTGTTGCAGTGCCACAAGTTTGAGCGTTCCAAAATACCCTTAACTCTTCTTTTAGAAACGTGTATTCCGATTTTTCCATGAGTAGTTAATGCTGATAATTTTAAAAATTCATAAGACTTATACTTACTTTTTTTATTATTTTGTTTTTTATTATCATTCATTTTCGTATTTTGCAAAAAATTATAATTCGGAGCCATCATGAATTTGAAATTATTACTGCCACTAGTGATTCTATCTATATTCTGTTACAGATTAGAACTATATTCCCAAGAAAATTTAATTTATAACGGAAATTTCAGCCTTGGTAATGTAGGTTTTACTACTGATTACATTTATAGCACAGGTTCACCTTTTGGCCATGGCTATTATACCATCGGCACAAATCCTCAAATAGTTCACCGGGGTTTTGCACCATGTAAAGACCATACTCAAGATTCTGCGCAGTTGATGATGTTGTTTGATTCCTATACTATACCCAACAAACTTGTTTGGTCCCAAGAAGTAGATGTAGCAAAGTCATCAATCTATCAATTTTCAATGTGGGCAACCAAGTTAGTTTTTTATGATGATTCTTATCTCCAAGTCAAGATTAATGGTGAGCCCTTTTCTCCTACATTCCATGTTAGTAAAGCTTCATGTACTTGGTCATATCATGAGGTAGAATGGAATTCTGGCAATTCAACAACAGCATTAATAGAAATTTATAATTTATCAATATTTGAGGCAGGTAACGATTTAGCAATAGATGATATTGAATTTATTTTTTTAAGCTATGGTTGCATAACAGAATTAAATTTAGGCGATGACATTAGTTTGTGTTTGGGTGACACAGTTTTGTTAGGTAATGAGAATGGTAAAAGAAGTGAACTCGATTTTATATGGGAACCAAACTTATATATTGATGCCCCAAATTCTGGGAATCCTAAGTGTTTTGCTAAAACTGACATGACTTATTTTGTCAAAGTAATAAACTTATCAGATGGATGCATTTCTTATGACACAATCAATGTTTTTGTTCATAAGCCTGAAGTTTTAGAAATCTTGAGCAATTCAAAGATTTTATGTGACTTTCCGATAACGTTATCATCAAAATCTGGGTTCTCCAATCATACTTGGTCAACAGGTGATACAAGCGATAGAATCATAATTGACAAACCAGGAATTTATACTCTTACAGCATATGACAAGAATGGTTGCCTATCGGTTGCTGAAATCTATATCGCTGGTGGCATAGTAGATTTTCAAATGCCGGAAATATTAGATTTAGGAGTAGTTTGTTTAGGAACTGAAATACTTGGTGCAGTGAAACTGTCAAATTTAAGTAACAGCACAATTAGAATTTCAGATATATCATATATAGTTGATAACAGTGATTTCATCCTTGATTTCAAGCATTTGATTGGAAAGGAAATCCAACCAATGGAGGACGATTATTTCAATTTATATGTGGAACCAACAACAGTGGGGCGACACCATATTATACTGCGGATTTACATTGATTATCCATGTATTAAATCTTATGACTTAACAATAAAGATAGAAGCTAATAAGCCTATTATATATATGTCTGTTCCTGATACGAGTGTTACAATTGGTCATCAAATATGCTTGCCAATCATTGGTTATCTATCATGTAGTGGAACGGGATTTACCATTTCATATAAACTTTCTATTCGTATAAACAAAACTCTATTTAATCCATTATACACAAGCTCTGGGAGCATTTTATCCATTACTGAATTAGATAATGATAACTTAATCGAAATTGAAGATTTTGGGATTTGGTTGAATGACACACCAACTATTGTAAACTATTTGTGTGGATTGGTTATGTTAGGAGACAAACTTTCCGATGCAATTTATCTAACTGATATGTATTCATATAATGATTTCAACTATACTTTAAAGCACGGCAGCATAAATTCAAACTTATGTGCCTTTTTAATAAGACATATCCAAATGTTTCAAAAATCAAAAATGATTATTAAAGAGAATCCCGTTCATGATAATTTAGATATAGTGGTCTCATCCTCTGAACGTGGTCATTTTAGATTAGAAATTTTTGATATATTAGGCAATCTAGTGTTTGTTAAAACTTGGCAAAATGAGGAAAATATATTTAAAGAATTTTTTATGCAAATTGCTGTATTTTCCTTCAACCAAGGTTTATACCAAGTAGTTTTAAGAACTCCTTGGAATACTATAGCGGAAAAGTTGATTATTTTAAAATAGATTTCCTCGCTATAATTGTACCTCTCATACCATCCACCTCTCTCATTAGAGAGTAGCCCAATTTCTGTAAATACGGGACTAACGTTTTATAAGCGGGAGAACCGTTGACCTCGTGCAAGGCTTCGATGAGTAGATTGGGAGATAGTTTGCTCAATAGATTTTTTGCCCCTTTGAGAGCTTCAATTTCGGCTCCCTCGATATCCATTTTCAGATAATTAACCCGCTTGAAGTCCCGGAAGATGTTGTCAAGTGTATCACATTGAATTGCTCTTGTTCTGCCCTTGCTGAAAAGTTCATTATCATAACTGAGCAGACTATGTTCGCCGGGGCGGCGGCTAATATGAAACTCTTTTGTACATTGCTCCGACCATAGTGCAAGCGGGACAATCGTAATGTTTTCGAGTTTGTTGTGTGCTATGTTGCGTTTTAATGTTTCAATGTTTTGCTCATCAGGCTCAATAGCGAAAACCTTCCCTGCGGGACCTGCTTTAATTGCGGCTTGGATTGCAAAACCGCCGATATTTGCTCCCGCATCGATAACTATGTCTGCCGGCTTAATGTCGAAGTATTTGAAATATTCGTTGTGGAAGTAAAGTTCACTCAATATCTCATACATGAAGTAGTATTTCGACACATCGAGTATCTTATCCATCTTGGATTTGTTGCCATATTTGTAGCGCTCTGTGAAATTGATTTCGGCTTTATTTTGTGATGGAGGACATTCGAGTTTAATTCCGTTGATTAGTTCGACGAAAACACTCTTATCATCATTTATTTGGGTGGATTTAATTATTTTGTTTACTTCGTAATATTTATTCGCCAAACGATAAAATACAATTTTTATTGGCGTTGACCAAAAGGCGTCCGAACGAGCAATTTTATTTTTTAGTGACATTGTGTTCTCAAATTTTAATGTAAAAATAATTATTTTATATGGCATATAGTTATTAAACTTATAAACAAATTAGCTATTTTTGTTTGATAATTTATAATGAGGTACGAATGAAATCTGCCAGTGAACTTAGCAAGCAAGCAAGAAGAGTGCTCGGAATTATCAAACTGCTCGAGACGAAATATCAAATGTCGTCAATGGATTTAGTTCATACATTGAGCGACGAATACGAGCCGGTTACTCTGAGGAGTATACAAAGAGATTTGAAAGTTGTCCGAGATGCAGGCTTTATTGAACGTCTTAGAGATGGGAAAAACTCTGTGTGGAGATTAGCCAGACATTCTCCGATTGATAATAGGCAATCAATAATCCGCACAAATGAATTGCTTTCGTTTTATCTGCTCAAAGCATTCATGAAAACTTTCAAAGGCACAAGCATAGCTAAAGATTTGGATGAACTCTCTAAGAAGCTTGAAGCAATGGCTCCCGGGGATGTCTTTCCCGAAGAACAGTTTTATGGTGACCAAAATATAGGTTATTACGACTATTCTGATAAGCACGAAACCCTCAGACAGTGCATACGCCATATCAATGAAGGAAACTGGATTAAAATTATCTATGAAAAATTAACCGATGACACTATAAACGAATATGTTTTGTTCCCGCAATTCCTATATACATACTCCGGGACTTTATATCTTATCGCCTATAATCCGAAGAGAAAGTTGTCCACAAATTTTGCTGTTCAAAACATTAAATCAATCGAGGAGCATTATGATGCGACCAAGGGTTCGCCCAAATTCGATTATGAAACTTTCAGAAGAGCTCGATTTGCAGTTAATGATGGGCTATTATCTGATATTAAGTTGAGCATAAAAAAAGATTTTGTGAAATATTTCGAAAATCGTACTTGGCACATATCACAAAAGACGAGCTACCGTAGTGACGGCAGACTCGAACTTACGATGAAAGTACCAATATCTAATGACTTGTTATCTTGGTTAACGAGATGGTGCCAAGCATTTACCGATATCGAACCCTTAAATCTTAAACAAAAAGTCATAAAGATTTTGGAGGATTGTTGTACAAGTTTAAAGGAAAAGTGATTAAATTCCATACTTCTCTCTGCTAAGCATATTTTCAAAAAGCCCTCACAGATTTTCAAAACCTTTTAAAATTGCTTTCCTTGCAGGTTTCGTCCATAATGCTTAGTTTTGACTTTATTAACTTGTAATATTATCATGCGTTGATAAAAGAAGTATATTATTTTTCGCACGACTCAATATTTAAAAACCAGCAAAGGTAACAGCTATTTAACATTGATAACTGATGCCTATTCAAGGAAAATAGTAGGCTATAATGTAAGCGAAAGTATGTCCGCAGATGAATGTGTGAAAGCATTAAAAATGGCTGTAAAATCGCGAATATATCCGGACAACAGCATTATTCATCACTCAGATAGAGGATTACAGTATTGTAGCAAGGAGTATGTAGAAACGGCTAATAAAGCAAATCTTAGAATGAGTATGACAGAAACTTCAAGTCCTTATGACAATGCTTTAGCTGAAAGAATGAACAGAACGCTGAAGGAAGAATTTAACTTGTATAATATATTAGAAGATAATGAGCAAGCTAATAATGTCGTAAACGAATCTGCAGAGCTTTATAACAACTATAGACCTCATTTATCCTTAGATTATTTTACACCTAACGATATTCATAAAAATCCCCAACTACGAAGGGCAATTGGGGATTAATTTGGTAATTTAATTTTGTATACTTATTTTAGGGCTATTCAGGTTGAAATATACTACCTAGCAATCATCATCGGTTTGGAGACTATTGTGTTGTTGGTTTCGTACGTAATGAAATAAGTTCCAGTTGTAAGTTTGCTTATATCGAGAAGATGAATATGAGTACCCTGTTTACTTAACGAAAGACCTGTGTGACTCATTTGCTCTCTTCCAAGAACATCAACAATGCTAAGTTTTGCCAACGGAGCATCACGTTTAAGGGATAAGGTCACCGTGATGTTGCTATTAGCAGGATTGGGAACTATTGATTGAATTTCGGCTTCATTCTGAAAGTTGAAATTTTCATTCATTATAGAAGATATTGGGTTGGTCAGCTTAACAGTGCCGCTTGTTACCGGTGAAATGTTCGCGTCATAAGTTGTGAAGTCAATCTCAGCATTAGTTTCATCAACACCTGAAATAGTAATATATATTGGACTAATATTTGTAAGTGGGTCAATTCCCAATAAACCGCTGCCATATGCACTTACAATAAACGAACCATCTTCTTGTTTGCGAGGCAGGAGGTAAGTTTCCTCACCTTGTTTATTTGGCGGACCGATGGCAAGTATTCGCATATTATTTTCGGCTTTTAGTCCAATTGCTGTTATTGATTGATTATATGAATTAGTATTGCTGAAATGTAAGGCGTATGTCCTGACTTTTTCCGGTTTGTGATTCAAATCAATATCAAGTTTGTCAATGTCTCCACCGGGTACTCTTGCAATATATTCAATAGGTTCGGTGAAATGGACATCGTCGAAGCCTGAAATCTTATATAAGTATCGGACTTCGATTATAAATTGCATCTTGGCGGGTGAGTTGTTAAAGGTAAGTTGTACCTCGGCGTTATTACCAGGTGGAATATCAGTCTCAACATATGAAATGTCATCTTGGACATAGCCATTAATGTTCCCATTTCTAATTGATGTGGACTTAACTGATTTTGAGCGTATTTCAACCCCCGTTATAGTTACGTTATTTTCTGGGTTGTCAGGGCTTATTATCCACAATGTTCCGTTGTTGGCATCTGCCATAATAAAGGAAGTTATATCCGGCTTTTCACTTTGGAATTCAGGTTCACTGGATTTAACACTACCCATGCCGGAAATATTGCCGAGACTGAGTTCTCCGACTGAAACATCCCATGGCAAAAACTGCCATCTCCTGACAATGTCGTAATAGGCAACTGTATCACATGTGCGGCATTCGCAATCGGTGAAGGAGTATCTAATGGCAAATCTTAATGTATCGCGGCATTTCCATCCGCCAGTGAATTGTGGGAACCGCATATTAAGTTGTAATTGAGCACCATTCATCCAATTAATACAATGTCCCGGTCCCCAGACTGCCTCACGACTGAAAATGCTTAATAATTGTGGCCCCGGGGCAGGAGCAATTACTAGATTACCGCTCGAAATGTCACCAAATATTCTAGTCCAAGTGCCAACACTGTTAGGACAAACTCTTCTAAGTTGAGCACTAACAATTGTTGCTGTAAATTGTTTGATGAGCGAAGGACCTGCCGTCATAGGCATTGCCATACTGACAGTACCGGTCGAACTATTCCAATTGATTTGCGGCTTTCCGACAAGAGTGATAAATTTCGCACAACATTCGTCTATCGGTGGTTCGTTATTACAATCCGGAAGATCCCAAACAATACTGTCGCGGCAGACTTCACCATCAGGGCAAATTAGAGAGTAATTAATTTTGACGGGATTATTAGTAGATGAATGCACAAAAGAAGTGCTAATAGTCCAAGGACTACTCGATATAGCGAATGTCGAAGGCGATAATGTACCATCCGGGGATGTCAAAATCAATGTTGAAGGAGTGCAAGTTGAGGCAGTTATTGACCAAACATATTTTTGCAAACCATCGGGTGTTAATCCATCGCATTTGATTTCAATTCTTAAATCCTTTAAGCATGGAACAGCAGGAGCTATCGTTACGCAAGCATCAGGGGATTCCAATTGCCCTGCTAACTGGAATGTTGCCAAACTGCTTTGAATCAAGTGTTTTGTCCATCCGCTTACGGCAAAGGAGTTACAAGCGACTTGATTAGCCTGAACATTATTTTGTAAAATGCCTGAGAAATCTATAGTTGCACCTGTATTCCCAACTGCGGTTGGTCCCAAATATGCAGCAATATTTTTGTTCCCTGGGCTCCATGATGTATTCCAAGAGCCTGTTGTACCACATCCAATTGTGAATGCTGCTCCGGGAGCACCGGTCGGTATCCAACCGTTAACATTTGCAAGTGTAGTCGCAGGATTATTCCAAGATGAAAATATCGCGGGTGTTGCGTTATTCAATGCTGAATATGTGATGTTGAATTGGCTTCCGCGATTGCCGCAACCTTGTAGAATTCTTGAATCATTTGTGCCGTTATTTCGAGGTAATAGGTCTACAAATGTTACATGTCTCAAAGCGGCAGTACCTGTTGAATTCATTCTAAGTCTGAAATCTACAGTTGAACCTGCGGCTGTCGTTAACGAACTTGAATATGAATTATCTGTTGGTTTCTTAACGCCTTTTTCAAGTGTGTATCCTACAACGCCTACAACTAGTATATGTTCAGTATTGGATGTAGTAACTGTATTGCCTAATGAACCACCCGACAATGTAAATTTATTAGGTATGCTACCCAAAGCGGCAGTATCGCTAACTTTGACATCAAATTCGACAAAGTAGAAAGGCACTCCGGCTGTACCATACATTCCGCATGATGTATAGAATATATTTTGACAAGTTGCAGGAATGGTGTCAATTGTGGCAGTTACTGTATTAGTGCCTGAATTATAGCTCATATTTACCCCGGTCCATGGATTTGCGGGATTTGAGGTACAGGGTGTATTCCAAGTGTTACTTATGTAGAATGAAGGGTTACCGACGTATTGCAAGTTGGGGTCAAGCACATCAGTAATAGTTGCCGAAGTAATCGGCAATCCCCCAGTATTTTGTATTCTCAAACGATAACGAAATACCGAGCCTGGTGTATAGTTTATTTGTTTGTTGCATACTTCTTTCCAAACACAAGGTTTCGGAGCAGGGGCATCAACAATAAATGAATTGCAAATTGTCTGAGGCGTTTGACCCGAAATAAATAAACGAGCACAATTTGTAATCGTTGAGCCTATTACGGCATTTTGTGGTATTGTAAAGTTTATATAGACAAAACCGCATTGTCCGGGTGTTAATGTGTCAGTGATGGAAACAATTCCTCCGGCGAGTGTAGCATTTAAATTCCATATAGTTCCCAAACTGTAATTCGTTAATTGGGTCGGCAAAGTGTCAAGTGCATTTAAGGTAATTGTTGTTGTTCCGGTGTTGCATATATATATAAGATATTGTCCTGCACAGCCGGGTTGGCGATTAGTGTAAACCCATTTGCTGATTGAACCGCTTGTAACTGACATCAGTTTGACACAGGTCTGATTGCTTACAATCGAAAAGTTGCTGCATGGCTGATTAGCATTGCCCAATTGTCCCGTTAGTGTTGCAGAATTAGTAATTTGCGAACCCGAAGGGAATTGAGATGGTGGATAATAAACTCTAATCTGGCAGCAAACTGTATTATATGCTTGGGTGGCACTCATATTACCAACATTCCAAGTTACAATATTGCCTGATTGAGTGGCATTGCATGTTGAGCTAACAAGCTGTGCTCCCGCAGGCAACGTATCGGTGACTATTCCATTCACCAGATTCAATTGTCCAGTTGTACCGACAGATTTATAAACACAAATTTGATATGTTATTGTATCATTACCTGAAATATTTGGACAATTGCCACCTTGCCAAGCGGCACCAATGACGAATTTGTTAATACCCCAAGGATTTGTTGCAAGAGCGGAAGTTGAAACGTGTGGAGTACAGAAATCGTAATTCTTACCCAGATGTTGTCCTATAAGACAAACATTGTTTCGGGCGTTCGTGCCAGGGCATGTTACCCCGTTTAGAAAGGCAACTGTGATTGTAAATGATCCCGTGCAACCATTTGGAAGACTATTCCAACTTAAGGAGTATGTGCCTCCCATTGAATTAATTGTAGGTGCCGTTACTGTCGGCGTTCCGCAGGCGCTGGTGAAAGAATGACTCAAAAATTGCAAAGTCGGAGGTAGTTGGTCACTTATTGTCACATTTGTAGCCCCGGCGGGTATTGTAAAGTAAATCGTATAGCTGAACGGTTGACCGATTGTAATGGCGGTATCGCTGACAACTTTCTTAAGTATAAAGCCGTCTTGCTGTGATTGTGCTACCCAAGTCTGTGATGACAAATGCTCGTGGGGCATGAAAAACAGCAAAACAATGAATAAAGCAAAAAAATGCTTTATTGCTATATTAGTAATTAACCTCATCTTAACCCTTTATTAATAATAATTAAACAAAATTTTCACAAAAATAAAATAATATTTTAAAAAATAAAATTAAATTATTTTCATGGATTAATATTGTGAAATAAAGTACATAAGGTTAGATATACAGGGATAGATATGTTAGTATTTCGAATAAGATGTGATAAAAATGGCGACAAATTCTATTCATATACCAAAATTGGTTCGATTATATTACGGATTTTAGAAACTTGGTTTAATCTCACAAGTAGTGGTTCGGAGATTTCTTTATCTTTTGCAAGCAGTACAGTATCTCTCTCATCTTTGATAGCTTTAGCAGTAACCATTCCACTTTTTAACTCTGACAATTTTAGCTGTTTGATTTTGCGGCTGTTATCAATTCCGACTACTTCCGACAAAAGTATCTCAAGTACTTCTGGATCGTAATAATAATAAGTTTCAAGCATATTATCGTAGGCTTCAAGTGGGGAGTTACCACTATCTAAATGATAAGCATAATCATTGGCAACTCTAATTATTCTTGAATAGAGGGGGATATTATCATTTTTCCTATGCGCATCATCTCGAGAAGCAAAATTTTCGTCCTGGTAGAGAATGGCATTCGCAATATTTTCAAAGCGAGGAATATTTTTAAGCAATTTGGAACCGAGTTCTGGATGAGTTCTAAAAATTTGTTTTTCGGACGGAGATAGCTCAACAGAGCGGGATTTTTTTTCAATAATTTCGTGTGGCAAAAGTAACATTCCAATATAAGAAAGTAGTGAGGCGACCTCGAGTTCCCAAATTTCTTCAATACCCATTTTTTGGGCAATTCGTCGAGCAATCGCTCTTGAGCGCGTACCGGGATTTAGTGTTTGTGGTAATGATAAAGATATCAGGTCAATTAAAAGTTTTAAAGTTCCTTTTAAGGTGTTATTTAGTAACTCTTTTTCGTTTTTCTTCAGATTGTACTGTATTAATGCATCTTGAAGAATAGTCTTAAATTCTGGTGTCGGTATCGGTTTTGTTAGGAATCTGAATATTGAACCTTCGTTTACGGCATTAATGGCAGTTTTGAGGTCAGCATACCCGGTTATCATAATTCTTATAGGGTCAGGATACAATTGTTTCAACATCTTCAACAAACTAACGCCATCGATATCTGGCATTTTATAATCGGATACAATAACGCCGATGTCATCTTCAGCTTCCAATGCTTCAATTGCCTGTACAGCATTTTCAGCTATTCTTACAATCAAATCTTTTCGGAAATTTACTTGATAACTTGCAAGTATATCCCTATCATCATCGATCATTAATATTTTTTTTGTCATAATCAATTCTCATTGTCAATTGGTAACCTAATGGTAACAGTGGTACCTTTCATACGTTCGGAATCGAAGAAAATTTTCCCATTATGTTTGTTTACAATAATATCGTGAGTTATTGATAATCCTTGCCCAGTGCCCTTACCGGGAGCTTTTGTGGTAAAGAAAGGGTCAAATATTCTGTCAAGATGATGGCTTTCAATACCTATGCCTGTGTCTTTGATGGAGATGTTACAATAGTTGTCTTGAAGTTCAGTTTCAATTATGATTTTACCATTGTGAGCATCAATAGCTTTTTTTTCTGCGATGGCATGAACTGCATTGACCAATAAGTTAATCAGAACTTGATTTATTTCATCCGAATTGCATTTAATTTGCGGTAGATTCTTATCTAAATTAAAATCAACTTCTGACACGTACTTCCATTCGTTTTTCGTAAGTAAAACTGCCATTTCAATGTTTTGATTAATATCTATATCGGCTTTTTCATGAGTGCTTGAATGAGTAAAGATTTTCATTGCTTTTATGATTTTATTGACTCGCTCTAACCCGCGTGAAATTCTGCCGAAAGAATCTGGTAATTGTTCTTTTAAAAAATCAATATCATATGTGCTTTTAAATTTATTAACCAATTCTTTTATATAAGCAACTTCGTTATTTTCGGGCAACATTTGTATCATTTCGTCTATACTATTTGTATAGCTTATCATATCCTGCAAGGTGTTTTCAACAAAATATAAACTATCGGTGATAAATTGTAAGGGCGAATTAATCTCGTGAGCAATGCCGGCTGCAAGTTGTCCGATTGATTCCATTTTTTTTGAAATCATCATTTGCGTTTCTTTTTGAATTCTATCAGTTATGTCCTCTTTGAAAACGACATAAATGTCCTCAATTGGTGGCGACAAGGAAATTTTGTAAACCTGCACATTCTCCCAATAGAATTTACCGTTTTTCTTGATATTTTTGGCATTACCTATCCATTGTTGTTCATTGTGCAAGGATTCCCAAATTGACTTATCGGCGAACTCGCACATGTAGGGTAAGTTATCATTAACATTTCTGCCGACTACCTCAGAACCTTTAAATAGTGTTACTTTCGTGAATTCGTTATTGACATAGAGTATCTTGTTGCGTGAATCTATGACTGCTGTTGCCAGTGGGCATACATCAATTACTGCTCTGAAAATAAAATCCGATAACATGTTTAAACAGTAAAACTTTATAATAATTTAAAAGATTGCAAATTGTTTTGTGTTAAGTTCAAGGAAATTTTTAGGCTATCTAATTTTTCTTTTTCATTTTGAATGACTGACGGGGCCGCATTTTCCAAGAACTTTTCATTTGATAGTTTTTTTTCGGCAGAGAAAATTAAATTGTTCAACCGTTCAATTTCTTTTTCAAGTTTTGAAATTTCTTGTCGCGTATCTATGCTTTCACCGAGTTCGAGAAAAAGTTCAACCTCCTGCACTATAGAAGTTAAGCATATTGCCGGTCTTGGTCTGTCTTTGCCTATTGTGACCTCGGAACAACGAGCAAGAAAAGAAATTATCTCACTTTGGTCTTTCAAAAATTCAACTATACTATTATTAGATGTTGATATCGTCAAAGGTAATTTTTTTGAAGGTGGTATGTTTTTCGAAGCGCGAAGGCTTCTTGTTTCATCAATTATACGTTGCAAAAGTTCGAAATTTTCTTCCGTTTCAGCATTTATATGGTTTTCATCGAAATCGGGTATCGTACGTGTCCCAATGCTTAGGTCTAAAGGATTATCTGTCAGTAAGTGCCAAATTTCATCGGTAATAAACGGCATAATCGGATGAAGTAGTTTAAGAATAGTCTCATAAACTTCAATCGCAAAATTTATCGTTCCTAGTTTCTGCTCATGAGATTTTGCGTTGTTAATTTGAACTTTTACAATTTCCACATACCAATCACAGAAATCACGCCATATAAAATCGTATAATACTTTTGAATAATCGTTAACCTTATAAATAGATAGTATTTGTTCAGTTGACTTAAGAACATTGTTTAAACGCGAAATAATCCATTTATCTGATTGTGTTTGCAGATATTGTCCAGTATTTATGTCCAAATTTTCTATTTCTTCCTTAATTGAAGATTTTTTCATTAGTAAAAATCTTCCTGCATTCCAAATCTTATTACAGAAGTTTCTGCCAATCTCCATAGAAGGTATGTCGTGTGTTTCGATATCAACTTCCATACGAACATCAAGTCCCAGTGGCGAAAGATAAATCATTGTGAACCTGACTGCATCTGCTCCATACTTGTCAATGACGTTCAGTGGGTCCGGGGAATTACCAAGAGATTTTGATAATTTTCGTCCTTTTCCATCACGGATTAGACTTGTAAAATACACGTCTTTGAAAGGAATTGTTCCTTTGAAATGAGACGTTGCCATTATCATTCTTGCAACCCAGAAGAAAATAATATCCGGTGCAGTAACAAGCAAATCAGTTGGTAGAAACTTTCGCATATCATCTGTTTCTTCTGATACACCATCATGGAGCCATTTCATCGTTGTCATGGGCCAAATCCAAGAAGAAAACCATGTATCCAGTACATCGTTGTCTTGAACTAATTCTACTGTATCTGATAATCCGAGCTTTCGTCTTGCTTCGGTTTCGGTATGTGCAGCTACAGTTTCACCATCGGGAGTATAGAATACGGGGATTCTGTGACCCCACCATAATTGTCGGGATATACACCAATCACGTATATTATTCATCCAATGCTCATAAGTTTTGACCCAATGATTTGGATGAAATTTGATTTGTCCTGAAAGAACTTTTTCCAGAGCTTCTTCCGCCAACGGCTTCATTTTAACAAACCATTGATCGCTTAAGTATGGTTCTATTGGTTCACCGCCTCTTTGAGAAAAACCAACTTTGTGGACATAGTCTTCAGTTTTTTCGATTAAATTAAGCTCATTGAGTGCATTCACAATCATTTTTCGGGCAAGAAATCTGTCTTGTCCCGAAAATTTCCCAGCTAATTCATTGAGAGTTCCATCGGGATTAATTGAGTTGATAACCGAAAGGTCGTGCCGCAAACCGACTTCGAAATCGTTTGGGTCGTGTGCAGGTGTAATTTTCACACAACCTGTTCCGAACTCAGGGTCAGCATATTCGTCAGATATTACAGGCACTTTTCTTCCTACAAGAGGAACTGTAACATATCGACCAATTAGGTGCTTAAACCTCTCATCGTTTGGGTTAACAGCAACTGCAGTATCCCCGAAAATAGTTTCAGGTCTGGCAGTAGAAACTGTTAGGTAGTCAATTTCATTATCGAAGTAGTATTTCATTGTATAAAGGTACTCTTTTACTTCTCTAAACTCGACTTCTTCGTCCGATAAAGCAGTTTGAGAAAGAGGGGACCAGTTAATTATACGTTTACCGCGATAAATCAAACCATCATCGAATAATCTTATGAATACTTCGCTAACAGCGTAGCTTGGTGCCTCATCCATAGTAAAAATTTGTTTGCTCCAATCGCATGATGCTCCAATTTTTTTGATTTGCTCAATAATAATATTGCCGTATTTTTCTTTAAATTTCCATACACGAGCGAGAAAGTTTTCTCTTCCTATATCATACTTACTTAATCCCTCAGCAGCTAATTCCTTTTCCACTCGTGCTTGAGTGGCAATGCCAGCGTGGTCAGTACCCGGAAACCAACAAACATTGTATCCCTGCATACGTTTGCGTCTGATGATTAAGTCTTGGATCGTCATATTCAACACATGTCCGAAATGCAATATGCCCGTTACGTTTGGAGGCGGCATTAGTATGCTGTAGTTTGGATGCTTATTGTATTGATTTGAGCTAAATACTCCGGATTTGTTCCATTCGGAGTACCATTTTGTCTCTACTAAGTAAGGTTCGTACGATTTTGGGAATTCATTCATAAGTATTACAAATTTGCAAAAGCATAAAATTTAAATTTACCAAAAAAGCATGAATTATAAATTTGGAATTATTTATGAAATTTTATGTCGAAAAATAATAATTTTTTGACGATTTTCGTTATTTCATTAGGAAAGTATTGAAAAAATTCCGATATTTGCGATACTTGTTTGATAAATGAGAAAAATACATTTGAATTTTATTTTTAATCATAGGAGGCTATATGAATTTTAAGAATCTCGCTTTATCTATTGGTATAAGCGGTGCTGTTATTTTATCATCAATGTCATTCGCAAGTTGTACTTCGAAAATCACCGAAGAACAGCTTGCACAATTGGCAGAATTGAGAAAAAGAGAAAGCCAGCTAAACCAAGAAATTTCAGCCAAACAATCTGAAATATCCAAACTCGAGAGCGAAATCAATTCGCGACAAGCAGTCCTTAACGATTGCAACAAAGACAAGGATTTCATTAAAACCAAATTGTCACAATGGCCTAATGTTTGGCCCGACTACACACCTTAATCAACATGTTTAACAAATAAAAAGAAAGAAAATGAAAAACTTGTTAGTAATTATATTTGTAATCTTCATTGCCTTTGTTGCAATGCAAGCACAGGTAACTCCGCCCCCTTCGACTAAACCTGATGTCGAATTAACAAAAGCTGAAGCTGATTTGAGAATAAGCCAACATCTTACAACCGTTCAAGCTCTTGAGCAGAGGTTGAAAGATTTACAAAATCGCTCTTCCGAACTTAAAACTAAACTCGATAATGTCAATAAGCAACTCGCCGATTGCAAAGATGAAACCAAAAAATTGCTTGGTGCTACTGACGAGGATATTGCCGCATTCCGACAGAAATTAGGTGTCATCGAAAACAAAGTACGCGAGATGCAAAGACTTCCTGATAGTCAATTACTTGAACGTCAGGATGAAGTTAGAAAGCTTGAAGCTGATTTGAATGAGTTGCGAAAGAATAAAATTGCTCTTGTTCCCGAATTCTATAACAAAATTATTGCACTTGCGAAAGATATCAAAGGACTGTATAGAGAAAGAAAAATCACTACATATACAGTGGGTACATGGGCTGAAAATCGTGACTGTTTGTGGAACATTGCTGGAAAAATCGAGATTTATGCCGACCCATTCATGTGGCCAAAAATTTGGCAAGGTAATACTGACCAAATTCGCAACCCCGATATTATCTTTCCCGGACAAGTATTGCAGATTCCTTCCAAAGGACCGAAAACAAGCGAAGAAATCAAAGCTGAGCGTACTTATTGGCGCATGAAAAAAGAACAACAAGCCGCTGACCAATCTGTTCAACCCGGCGCAAACTAATAATGCAGATTATTTTAACAAATCAACCCTGTTTCAATCTTGGAACAGGGTTTTTTGTTTGTTTCTTCGCTACAATGTTAGTATATTTAAAAATATTTAGAATGGAGTAATAGGAATTGATAGAAAAGAAAATTGATTTTGAAGATTTGGACGTTGTTTCTCTATTCGGCGCAAACGATGAGCATGTTACAATGATTGAAAATCGTTTCAAATCTGGGCTAATCGTTAGAGGTAGCAGTTTGGTTATAAAAGGCGAAGAAGAAGAAATACAATCAATTGAAAAAATCTTCAACGAAATGACTTATATGCTGAAACGGAATAAAACTCTTACGAATGTTGATGTTAAAACTATCATCGAATTAATCTCAAACAAACCTGAAGAGGAACAAAATTATTCATCAAGATTCATGAATCAAATTATCTTTCAAGGGGTAAAAGATGCTGTTAGAGTACGGAACCCAAAACAATATGAATATTATAAATTAGTCCAGAAGAATGATTTGGTTTTTGCAATCGGTCCGGCGGGTACGGGAAAAACATTTCTTGCAGTTGCAATGGGACTTGCCTCATTACGCAATAATGATGTCAGCAGAATTATTCTCTCCCGACCCGCAGTAGAGGCAGGTGAATCTTTGGGCTTCTTACCCGGAGATTTACAAGAAAAGATTGATCCATACCTAAAACCGCTCATGGATGCTATGCATTTTATGTTATCAAGCGAGAAAGTCAAATCACTGATTGAAAAAAACGTAATAGAAATTACTCCATTGGCTTATATGAGAGGACGTACATTGAGCAACTCCTTCATCATTCTTGATGAGGCACAAAATGCTACTGCCACGCAAATGAAGATGTTCCTCACACGTTTGGGCCTAAATTCAAAAGCAGTTGTGACGGGCGATATAACTCAAATAGATTTGCCGTCTCATGCTATTTCAGGTCTGGTTGAAGCAAAAAGATTATTGAACAACATAGAAAACATAGGCTTCATTTATTTTGACAGCAAAGATGTCGTAAGGCATAAACTCGTAGCCGAAATTATTAAAGCATATGAAAAAGATGATACTAAGAGAAAAAGTAAAGATGACTTTAGTGATAAAAATTAAGATATGACTTTATTTAAAATAGGATTTTTAACCTTTACACTGCTTGATTTACTCGATATACTCATCGTAGCATTCATCATTTATTGGTTGTACAGGGCATTGAAAAACACCGTAGCTGTACAAATCCTATTTGGTATGGTGATTATAATTGGTTTGCAATTTATTACCGAAGCATCTAATTTTCGTTCATTGAATTGGATATTGAGAACAATATCAGACGTGTGGCTTATTGCATTTGTCATATTATTTCAGCCCGAACTCAGGAAACTACTAATGATAATAGTTCGCAGTCCGATATTTCGTGTCTTTGTGAAACCTAAAATTTCAGAAACCCTCGATGAAGTTATCGACGCCGCAATTGAAATGTCCGAAAAACATATAGGTGCAATAATTGTTTTTTCTCGTACCCAAAATGTTCAGATGACGGTTGATACAGGTATTCAGTTACAATCAGTAGTTTCCAAAGAACTACTCTTATCAATTTTTAACACAAAATCTCCGCTTCATGACGGAGCTGTAATTGTTGACAACAACATGATAGTAGCCGCTCGATGTGTCTTACCCTTAAGTTCGCAGACAAAATTTGGTACAAAAAATCTCGGAACACGACATAGAGCCGCTTTGGGATTGTCTGAACAAGCTGATACCATAGTGCTTATTGTATCCGAAGAAACGGGCAGTATTTCAATAGCTGAGGGAGGAGAGCTTACTTTGAATATCCCATTCGATGAATTAAGAGAGATTTTGACTAATAAACTTGCTCAGAGCTAAAATGTTAGATTATTATTTAAAAATTAATCCTGCAGGAAGAAAAAGACTTATTCATAGTTTAGGCGAAAAGGGAATAGCTGATGAAAGGATTTTGGATGCAATCAACAAGATACCGAGAGAGCTTTTCTTAGATGAAACTTTGTATGAGGTGGCTTATAATGACACTGCACTACCAATAGCTCAAAAACAAACAATTTCACAGCCATTTACAGTGGCTTTCATGACTGAGCTTTTAGATATTCATAATGGAGATACAGTATTGGAAATTGGTACGGGAAGCGGCTATCAAAGCATGATTTTGCTTGAATTGGGAGCACAACTATTCACAATAGAGCGTATTCCCGAATTGTTTGAAACATCAAGAAAGTTATTTGAAACATTACATTTGAACGTAACAATTCAACTTGCTGATGGCAGTAATGGATGGGCGGAGTATCAGCCTTATGATGGTATAATTGTTACTGCCGCAATTCCAAAGATACCAGATACTTTGATTAAACAACTCAAAATTGGCGGAAGGCTCGTGGCACCGGTAGGAACTATTGACACTCAGACAATGACTAAAATCGTAAGAAAGTCCGAGGAACGAATAATAGTTTCTGAACACAACAAATTCAAATTTGTCCCTCTTATTGGCGATAAAGGGTGGGCTGAACGTGACAGAAAATAAAATCTACCTGCCCGTTATTATTGGTCCAACGGCTTCAGGAAAGACTTCATTAGCATTGGAACTCACAGAAAAATACCTCATAGAAGTTATTTCAGTTGATTCCCGCCAGATTTATAAATACATGGATATTGGCACAGCGAAACCATCTAAGGATGAACTAAAGTTGCTAAAACATCACTTGATAGATTTTTTGTATCCAAATGTCACATATAGCGCAGGTAGATTTGCTGAAGATGCTTTATTTGTTGTCGCTGACGTCATCAAGCGGGGTAAGGTTCCGCTTTTTGTTGGTGGAACAGGTTTCTACATAAAGGCATTTTTCGATGGATTGCAAGAAGAACCCGCAAATCCATCAAAAGAGTTAATTAGGCAGAATTTAAATAATATGCTGAGGGAAAAGGGGAGAGACTATCTTTATGAATTGCTTGTTCAAATTGATTTTAAATATGCAATTAAGAATGAAGACAAAAATCCGCAACGAATGATAAGAGCATTAGAGTATTATTATGCACATGGTGTCAAATTTTCAGAAATGCTACAACCCATTAAGAGACATAATTATGAACCTGTATATTTTGCAATACTGCCTCGACCAGAGCTCCTCTATAAAGTTATCAATAATCGCGTTGATTTAATGATATCCCGGGGACTTATTGATGAGGTGAAGCATTTAATGTCGCTGGGGTATGATTTACGTTTCAATTCTATGAAGACAGTTGGGTATAAAGAAGTCATCAACTATCTTAAAAATGAATGTACGTGGGATGAATGTGTAAGTTTAATAAGGCAAAATACGCGACGTTATGCAAAAAGGCAAATTACATGGATTAGGAGATTAGAAGGGATTATTGACATTACGAAGGATAAAACACCTTTAAATCAGTTTTTAAAAGCGTTTATATTTCAGTGATTTTTATTATATTGCATATGCAGTATTAAGAGTTTTTTAAAAATTACCATGAAAATCCGTCATTTACAACTTTTTTTTATTTTTTTCATATTATGTGACTTAGTTCTAAAAAGTCAAATTCAGATAGATGATTCTCAAATTTATCGCGAAACTTTTTTCACGGAATTCAACGAGTTTGACAGCATCTTTTCAATTAATTCGCTTATTCATGAGATAGACAGCAACATTAAGAAATCAAATCTCAGTCGTAGTGAATATGGTATTATGGTCAAATCCTTGAAATCCGGTAAAAATTATTATTCCGTTAATTCCCAAAATCTCCTTGCTCCCGCATCAGTAACGAAACTTTATACTACGTTTGCGGCTTTAGACATTTTTGGCGAAGATTATCACGTACCAACGAAAATATTTACTGACGGTACTGTCGGGTACGATTCAGTCTTAAAAGGTAATCTTTATCTTGTGGGGTTTGGTGATGGCATGTTCAGCATTAGAGATTTGGAAGACCTTGCAGATAAAGTCAAAAATTTAGGCATTAAAAGCATTAAAGGCAATATTTACGTTGATGGCAGCTATTTTGATAATGTCTTTGAACGACTTGTTTATAGTGGTGATAAAGATGTTGTAATTCAACTTCCCCACATATCGCCTGTCATTTTGGAACGCAACACCGTCAATGTTGTAGTATCATCGGGTGCACAAGCTGGTAAAACGGTCAGAGTGCACTATATACCGGATTCAGAGCATTTTGTTACGACAAACAGTGCCACTGTCAGCGGAGCGAAAAGGAAAAGTCGCGGTGCCGTGGAATTTGAAAATGGCAACTTTAAGAATGACGTTTTGATGGAAGAAGGGAATTTTGGCGACGAACCAAGTTACGAGTATTTAGCGGCTGTTAGTCAAAAAGGAAGTGGAATTCGCGTCGTTTCTCGAGCCGGTCAAAACGGCAAACAAGTATTTACAATTAGTGGTTCCTTACCTCCCAGCAGAACCGTGTCTTATGCTCATCATTTAACCAATCCCGAATTATCTATTTCAGGTACATTCAAATCACGACTTGAAGCCGGAGGCATTCGTATTTTCGGGGAAAGCAATTCAATAAGGGGGTATAATACTAACGCATTGGCTGATTGGACATTATTGGTTGAATTCAGAAGGCCTTTGATAGATATAATTAATCGCGTTAATAAGGATAGTGATAATTTCCTTGCCGAAGTATTATTCAAAATGATTGGAGCCGAAGCTCAGATATCCGACAATACAGCATTATCAACAAGAATGTACTATGATGAGATTTTTGAAAATTATGGTATTTATTGTGTACAATGTAAATTCAATGATGGCTCGGGGCTTTCCCGGCGCAATTTGATTACCGCGGAATCTGTTATACAACTCCTTGAAGCGGCATATAAAAGTTCGTTTAGAGAAAGTTTTCGTAATTCATTTGCCTTAGCAGGTAACGACGGAACTCTAAAAAAGCGTATGAGAAACTCATTTACAGAGGGGAATTTGGCGGGTAAAACCGGTAGCTTGCGAAATGTCAGCGCTTTAGCAGGTTACGTTGATACAATTGAGGGCGACACCCTTGCTTTTGCTTTTATTTTCAATGGTCCGAATATTGGGATTTATAAGGATTTGGAGAATAAATTGGCTCAGATATTGTCAGAATTTACTTATAGATTTGCCGTTACAGATGTATGCGAATAGCATGAAAAAAATTTTACTCTATTCAATATTAATTTTAATAGCTGTGGGGATGGTATTTCCTATTTTTTGGATGTTGCTTTTATCGCTCAAATCCTATCCCGAGCGGTTCAATGATTTTTTTAGCTTAGTGGTCTCACCTTATACTTTTTCTAATTATTTTAATGTATTGAGTTCAGATTCATTCGATAAATATTTCATTAATTCCGTGATTGTGGCGTTTTTTGTCACGGCGGGGAATTTATTGTTTTGCACAATGGTTGGATACGCATTCACAAGACGCAATTTTCGTGGTAAGGTTTTATTATTTTCGGCTCTATTGGGCGTGTTGATAATACCTCCACATGTAATAATGATACCATTATATAAAATGATGGTCAGTTATGGTTGGATTAATTCATATTTCAGTTTAATTCTACCGTGGCTTGTGACGCCTTTTGGAATTTTTCTTATGAGACAGTATATTTTAACCATTCCGGTTGAAATTGAAGATGCCGCTCGAATTGATGGGGCTGGATTTCTTTATATATTTTCAAGAATTATCTTACCGTTGAGTAAGCCAATGCTCACTGTTTTGGCAATTTATACCTTTCTTTCCAATTGGAATTCGTTCCTATTTCCTTACTTGTTTACGACTACAGAAACACATAGAACTCTGCCTGTTGGTTTGGCATTCTACCTAGGCAAACAATCAATTGACTGGGGACATTTAATGGCAGGTGCGGCAATATCCGCCTTGCCTATAATTTTAATTTTTACTTTATTTCAGCGTCAAATCATTAAAAGTTTAACTTCGGGAGCATTGAAGGAGTAAGAATTATGTAACACCATAAAATTAAACTCTCATCGCTGAAGCTTTCTTGATGAAATGTGTGTCTCGGAAGTAGCAGAGTTAGCATAGATGGGAGAGAGACCCAATATCTTTTATTCGTGGTACATCCTAAACCAAAGAGTATGAAATACCAATTGGTAAAATACTGCACAACATCATCATGCTTCGTAATAATCTTAGAGTCTTGGAACAACAGATTAATTCCAATGATACGAAGTAGCCGCGAAAGAAGCAAATTTTAAATATACATATCAAAGTGTCATGGCTCACTGCTCTCATTTAAGCCCTTATTTCGTTACGAAGAAGATAAGTTTCGCTCGGAGTAGGTGCTAACTTTCAGGAATAATGCTGGCTGATAACTTATAAGTTTGTGCGGGTTTCCTGGCAAACGGCAATCTGACGTAACCTCCATTTAACCAAATTCTAATTTGGTCGCTATAATTGGCCGATGCAGGGTCACCCGAAGCGCCTCCCGGAATTACAGTATAAACAAAATCTTCACTCAAATCCGCAATAAACCGCATCGAGGCGCCAATTTTAACATCGTAGGGTTTAGTAAAATTCCATTCAGTATTATTCACCGTAGTATTATTACCACTCATTTCAAATGGACCAATATTTAATGCAGGAGATAAAAATGAATTCTTACTTAATAAATGTTCTAATATTAAGACATGTAATTCGCTGTATTTCCAATTACTAATCAACGATGAATTAAAATATTTTATTAAATATTTAATTGTTTCTCTAAATGTTTCAAATATAATATAGTCAGCAGCTTTAATTTTGGAGTTTATCAATTGATTTAGATAATATTCATATTTTACGTTAGTTAGCATCTCTAATATGAGTCTTGTTGGTATGTTTGTTACGAAAGTAAATTTTTGCAGAAGTGTTTCAGAAAAAATATTGCTAAACATATTATTTATAATATTATAAATAAAAATATTTATGAAAGCACTTAAACCAACATCAGTCAATAATATATAATCCCAATTATTTAGTTCGTTGAATACTCTTAGTTCGGTTTCATTCATCAAATTAGTGTACTTATCCAAGGTAGGAATAATTATATCAGTCAATTTCTTGGCATAATCCGAGTAATAATCGTTTTGTAGATGCTGTGCCTCCCTCGATTTGTGCAAAATCTCGTTTCTTAGTACTTCGGAAATTCGATTATATCGGGATGAAGGTTCCCAATAATTTGTAATATACCTACTATTCGCAAATTTTTGGTTTGCCGAGGCATAGAACCTTGTTGTATCAGTGTGTGTTGAAAAATGTTTATTCTCGATTCTAACTATATCCACCCAATTGTGAGATTGGAGCCAAGCCGGATTGGGTATATTAGGGGAACAGTCCGTTCCTCTTAAAGGTAAATCTGAGGCTGATACAAGTCCAATATTCCCATTTTTATCTGCATAATGAAAATTGAGTCCAGGATTTGACCAGTTAGAACAGGCAACGGAAAAGTCTTCAAAGTTTGATGCTGTCAAAATTTGATATAAAGTTAAGATTTCATCAGATATTTGGCTTCCTATCCATTTGAAAGATAATTCGTTTTGAGAATAAAAGGATGTATCTCCACGTTTATCGTTGTTATATATCAATTCGGGATATTTATTTAAGTGAAAATCAGAAATTATGATTGATTTATTTGTTTGCCTCTGGTAGTAAATATAGGATTCTTTGGATTTAATTTTTATTGTATCTTTGATGTAAGTCAATTTAGCTCTATCATTTTCGCTATTGTAATAGTAATCGTTTTCGATTTTTTCGATAAAATAGTCAAAATCATCAACCATTATGTTACTTATTCCCCAAGCAATGTATTCATTTCTTCCCGATAAAATCATT
Organism: uncultured Hyphomicrobiales bacterium; assembly: GCA_964637845.1. GTDB lineage: Bacteria > Bacteroidota > Ignavibacteria > Kapaibacteriales > UBA2268 > PGYU01. The sequence continues at coordinate 27,819 of CAZWXI010000011.1, forward strand.
GGAATTCCCGGCAAAGAAAGCCCGATAGCATTTATTTCCGGAGATGTCATTTGCATTTGCAGCCATCTTGCAGGGATTGACAAAGGCAAATGTATGTCATTTGCCAGCAATGAACTTGTTCCGGAAGTATCCGAATTTTTGTAAACCCAACAATTACTACCCGAGGAAGAGCCTTTGATATTAATGACTTGTCTGATTTTGTTAATATTTTCAGTAAACTGTTCGAGTTGAGAATTAAGGTCCGAATTTAATAAGTCATAAGTATCGTGTTGTGTAATTTTAAAATCTGAATCAGGTATAAGCAGTTTAGCTAAGTCTATCCCAAATTTTGAGGCTATTTCTCCATAAGCCGCATCAGCCCAAATACTCAATGACAATTCAAATGTTAATGCTCTTCCGATGAGAATAGAATGGTATGGCATCCATTCATCCGGCGAATAATTTAGCACGCCAAATTCAAAGGGGAGTCTATGTTTGTAGCGGGAAATATAAAGATTAATACCGCGACTGTAATTCTGCAATATTGTTCTCGATTTTTGAGACATATGTTCATAACATTCGCGAGCAATTTTATCAATTTCGAAGCACCTTAAAAATCTGTCAACTTCAAGTGTTTGAGTTCCGAAAACCTCAGAAAGCCTTCCCTGCGCTAATCTCCTATAATAGTCCATTTGCCATAGTCTATCCGATGCGTGATAATATCCGATGGCTAAAAATAAGTCTTCCTCATTTTGAGCTATTATATGTGGAATGCCGTAGAAATTTTTATATATTTTGATTTCATTCTTAGTGTACTCGGTTTTAATTCTCTCATATCCACTCGGTAGGGAAGTTTTGATTATCTTGTCAGAAAATAATAAAAACGCAACAAAAATTATTAAGAAAACTACTATTATTGCTACTATTTGATATAATTTCATTGTTCTAAAGCCAGCCATTTTTTTTGTACCACTCAACTGTTAAATTCAATGCTTCAGGAATTGCATACTCGCATTTGAACCCAATGTCTTTTTGCGCTTTTCGTGAAGTACAAATCCAATATTTTTGTGTAAAATCTATTGCCTTGTCATGATTGAAAATCGGTGGTTTGGATAAAAATCGTCCAAAGAATTCTGAAATTTCCCCTAAAGCCAACACAAGCTTATCGGGCATTTTCAATTTGAGAATAAATTTCTTGCCTAAAGCGATTCTGATTAGTTCAATAAGTTCATCCCAACTGTAAATTTCGTCATCTGTAATAAAATATGTTTCTCCGATAGATTTTTCGGATTCGCCAGCTAATACTGTGCCTTTGGCAAGATCTAAGCCATAAATAAGCGTTAAATGCTTTTTATCAAAGCCTATCAATGTACCAAGTCCGTATTTAGCTGTTTTAAAAATTGAATAAATTGCTGTGTCTCGAGGTCCAAATACAGCGGGGGCTCTAATGATAGTCACGGGTAATTGGTTTTGGTATGATAAAACGATTTCTTCAGCGGCGTGTTTGCTCTTCGCATAAGCTGTAAGAGGGTGGGGTACAGTATTTTCATTAACGGGTGAATCTATTGATTGAGCAGGTCCGGAGACCGTAAAACTACTCATATAAACAAATCGTTTTATATTTGGGCTGTACTTTAAGACATTCTCTATGAGTTCTTTGGTAACTAAGGCGTTGCTCTTGTAGAATTCATCATAATTTCGGGCAAATGTAGCTCCTGCTATATGATATAGGTAATCCAAGTTCCCATAAATTCGAAATATATCGTCTCTATTTTTTGCGGGTTTCTCGATAGAAAAGGGTTTGCCTTCCAGCCACCTCAAATTACTTGATTTTCTAACTGTACAAGCAACTTCGTACCGCTTGTCGAGGAGTAAATCGGCTACGTGACTACCTATAAATCCCGTAGCACCTGTTACCAAAACTTTCATTTAAGATTATCAAATTTAAAAAAAGACAAAAATAAGCATTAATAGTTTACATTTTCTGGAAAAATAATTTGACGGGTGAGGATAAAATCAATAAATTGCCTATAATTTTGTTACAAATTTCAATTTTTTGTTCGGTAAAGTCATGAAAAAAGCAATCATAATGGCAGGCGGCTTTGGTACCCGCTTGCGCCCGCTTACAATGAATATTCCCAAACCTATGGTTCCGATTTTGAACGTTCCAATGATGGGGCATATAGTGAATTTGTTAAAGAGGCACAACATCAATGATGTAGTATCATTACTGTATTTCCAGCCTGAGAAAATAAAGTCATATTTTGGAAATGGTGAGAAATTCGGTATCAACATGAATTATGTCTTAGCGCAAGCAGATTATGGTACTGCAGGAGCCGTAAAAAATGCATATGAGCTCGTCCAAGATAGGTTCATAGTTATTAGTGGTGATGTATTAACAGACTTTGATTTAACGGCAGCATTGAATTTTCATATTAAAAAAAGGGCAATAGCGACTATCTTACTTACTCGAGTACCTGCACCGCTTCAATACGGTATAGTGATGGCAGATGCCGAAGGCAAAATAACCAGATTTCTTGAAAAACCATCTTGGGGACAAGTTTTTTCCGACACCATAAACACGGGTATATACATTTTTGAACCTGAAGCATTAGATTTAATTCCTTACAGGGAGGAATTCGATTTCAGCAAGGATTTATTTCCATTAATGTTGCAAAATAACATGCCTTTGTATGGTTACATAGCAAACGGATATTGGCGTGACGTTGGTAACCTCAACGAATATCAAGCGGGTCAGAATGATGCTTTGTCAGGCATCGTTAAATTGGAGGAGGCAAAAAGAATAATTAATAATTTTCTATTAGGTACCGATACATTTATACCAGACAGCACTGCATTTGTAGGAAAAAATGTTGTCGGGAATCGTGTAACAATTGGTGAGAATTGTGAAATTAAAAATTCAGTCATTGGTAGTAACGTAAGTATAGGAAATGGTGTGAGACTTACTAATGTTACCCTCTGGGATAACGTTGAGATAGGTGATTTTGCAGAATTGAATGATGACGTAGTCTGTAATGATACGCAAATAGGTGATTTTGCTCTAATCGCGGAAAATGTTTTTATAGCCGAGAAATGTAAAATCGGAAAAAATGCAAAGTTGTTTTCAAACATAAAATTATGGCCCGGCAAGCAGATAGAAGACGGAGCTCAACTTTCAAGGTCACTGGTGCAAGAAGAAAAGTGGCTCAGAGAACTCTTTACGGATGCCCGTATCTCGGGATTGTCTAACATTGAAATTAACCCCGAATTCGGTGCTAAGCTTGGTGCGGCTCTGGGTTGTACTTTCGGAAAGCGTGCAACCATACTGGCAAGTCGCGACCCTGATGCTGTATCGCGAATTATGAAACGCGCACTAACTGCCGGCTTGCTTTCAGTGGGCACATATGTAAATGACCTGCAACAAATTTCTATCCCTCAACATCGCCAAGAACTGAGAGTAGGCAAGTATATCGGAGGTTTTCATGTAAGGCGTTCCCCACGAAACCCCGAGCTAACTGATATAATCATTTTCAATAAAGACGGAAGAGATATTTCAATCGCCACGGCAAAAAAAATCGAAAGATTTTTCTTCGGTGAAGATATAGAAAGGGTACCTCCATCAGAAGTAGGTGAAATTACTTTTCCTGAAAGAACAAATGAAATATACATTAACCGTTATCTCAGCACGCTGGATAAAGAGTTTATCATATCCAAAAAGTTCAAGCTCTTAATAGATTATTCATTTGGATTGGCATCTTCAATTTTCCCGAGTATTTTGGGTAAATTGGGGGCTGATGTTTTATCCTTGAATAATTATGTTGATGGCTCGAAATTTCACCCTGACCCAAATGATGATGAAAGTGAAACCGACAATACCGGTAAAATAATGAGTTCTCTGGGGTATCAACTTGGTTTCAGAATGCAATCCGGTGCTGAGAAAATCTCAGTAATTGACGAAAGGGGGGTATGGTACACACATTCAAGATTACTATCCTTCCTTACCAAACTATTTCTGGAAACAAACCGTGAACGAGAACCTTATAAAATCGCAGTTTCCATAGTTGCACCGGCAGAAATTGAAATGATTGCGGCTGATTACAACGTAGAAGTAATCAGAATCAAAAATTCTCATTCAGCTATGATGGAAGCAACGATTGATAATGATGTTCTATTTGTGGGTGGAATGTACGGTGGATTTATATTCACAGACTTTTTATTTGCTTCCGATGGAATGTACACAGTAGGTAAAATGCTCGAGATGCTTGCTAAAACTGAGTTAACAACTTCACAATTGGATGCAATGCTACCAAAACGCTACCAAACTTTGATAAAGGTTATTGTTCCTTGGGAAGCCAAAGGTACTGTGATGAGAAAGGCAATGGAGTATTCGGAGAACTTGCGTAGAGAGTTGGTTGATGGGATAAAAATTTTCGAGGATGATGATTCGGTCTTATTGTTACCCGATAAAGAAAAAGCCGCCTTTGTTGTATGTGCTGAGGGTGAAACAGAATTGAAAGCTCATAGAATAGCCGGAAAGTATTCCAGTTTGATTAACAGATGGAAATCAATATTTTAATGAGTTTAAAATGAAGATTAATCAAATAATAAGCATCAATTCGATTGCACTGAATTTGGAGGTTGATTCTAAATACGATTTGCTTAACAAAATGGTTGAGTTGGCTTCGTACAGCGGTAGGTTTACAAACCATGAATCAATTTTGAAATCAGTACTCGATAGAGAAAAAATAATGTCAACGGGAGTCGGGAAGTCAATTGCTTTGCCTCATGCTAAATCTACTGAACTTAGCGAACCTGTTGGAGCGATTGCCATCTTAAACGAATCAATTGATTATGATTCACTTGATGGCGAGCCTGTAAAAATTATTTTTTTGCTTTTAGGACAGGAATCAAATGTCGGAAGTCACCTTAAGGTACTCAGCAAAGTATCACGATTGATGAACAACGACAGTTTTAGATATCAACTGCTTGATTGCAAGTCACCTAAAGAGGTAATGGATATATTTAGCAGCATGGAAGAAAGCGATTAAACGTTAAAATTTATCGAATTTGCCAGATGGTATCATTTTGTGATGCCTTTTTATTTGCAAAAACATTGAAAAATTAACAGCGAACAATATCGTTTATAGTTCCTATATTTGTTAACATTTTGACCATTATTACGATGATAAATCTTAATTCTGCCTTTGAAGACGAATTATATTTCAGCTATCTGAAAGACCCCGATTCAGTAAGCAGAGAATGGCGTACTTATTTTGAACAAATTCACGGCAAATCAATATATGTAATGGAAGAAAGTAACAAGCCATTACCTACACAAATTTCATTTGGAAAAGAGATTAATTATTCATTAAAAGCGCTTTACAAACATCGGTTCAGTCAGAATGATAGCAAGAATGGCTATGATGGCGAATATATACCTCTAAATGAGACAGAGAGCAGTAACGCAAAACTGATGTATGAAAGTCTTGATGTGCCCTCTGCCTCTTCGACTCGGTCAATACCGGTTAAAGCTTTAGATGAGAACCGACGCATTATTAATCGCTATTTCATGAAGCTAAAGAAAAACAAAGTATCATTTACTCACTTAATCGGATGGGCAATCATTAAAGCATTGATGAAGTTTCCTAATATGAATGATACATTTGAAGTTAAAGACAATATACCTTATAGGGTAAAGCGAAAACAACTAAATGTCGGATTAGCTATTGATGTAGTTGCAAAGAATAATACAAGATTGCTCGTAATTCCAAACATCAAAAATGTTCAGGATATGAAATTCGACAATTACATTGAGGAATTTACAAAGTTAATTGAAAAAGCCCGCTCTAATCAATTGGAATATAGTGATTTCATTGACGCTACCGTGACGTTGACAAACCCTGGAATGATTGGTACAACGTCTTCGAATCCACGTTTGTTTAAAGGGCAGGGAATAATTGTATCTGTTGGTTCAATCGACTATCCAACCGAGTTTCAAGCTGTAAGACCGGAAGTATTGACGACATTAGCAGTTTCTAAGGTAGTAAATATAACAAATACCTATGACCATAGAATTATCCAAGGAGCTGAATCGGCAGAATTTTTGGCATATGTCAATCGGTTATTACTTGGTGATGAACAATTTTACGACCAAATATTTTTCAGTTTAAAAATTCCTTTCGAACCTATTAAATGGTCTCGCGACAGTTCGAATGGTAAGTTTAGCTTTTACAACATAGAAAGTGAAGTCGAAAAAGGTGCTCACGTAATGCAAATGATTAATGCTTACAGAGTACGTGGTCATCTATTGGCTTCTGTAAATCCGCTTGGGCTTGAAACCTATTATTATCCTGAACTCGATCCCGCTTTTTATGGTTTTACAATTTGGGATTTAGATAGGGTTTTCCATGCGGACGATAATTGGGAAGAAAATAATCTGCCGTTAAGAGATATTATCGAAATCTTACGTGAAACTTATTGTGGCTCAACGGGCATTGAATTTATGCATATACAAGGCCCAGAGAAAAAAGATTGGATAAAGAGAAAACTTGAGACAACGCGCAATACAATCGAATACTCGCCGGCGGAAAAAATCTCTATACTACAAAAGTTGATAGATGCAGAAGTTTTTGAAAATTACTTGCACACAAAATTTGTTGGGAGTAAAAGATTTTCACTCGAGGGAGCTGAATCGGTAATAGTAATGCTGGATAAAATATTCGCAGCCGCTGCGAACGCTGAGCTAAACACCATTGTTCTCGGTATGGCTCATAGGGGCAGATTGAATGTAATGGCAAACAATATTGGTAAATCTTATATTAAAATTTTTAATGAATTTGAAGGTGTTTACGATGCCAAATCATATCAAGGTTCCGGCGATGTCAAATATCATCTTGGTGCTGAGGGAATTTACACCACTTTTGAAAATAAAAGCGTAAGAGTATTGCTTGCACCAAATCCTTCACATCTTGAGCTTGTTGACCCTGTGATAGAAGGAATGGCACGTGCATTAGAAAATGAAATTGGAGATAAATCATACAGCAAGGTTCTTCCCGTGCTTTTGCATGGTGATGCCGCATTTGCGGGTCAGGGAATAGTAGCTGAAACATTCAATTTATCTGAATTGGACGGTTATAAAACAGGCGGTACTATTCACATTATTGTAAATAACCAAATAGGGTTTACTACAACGATGGATTCTGCTCGCTCAACAATTTATGCTACAGATATAGCAAAAATGATTCAATCTCCTATTATTCATGTCAACGGTAACGACCCTGAAGCAGTAAGTTCAGCGGCAAAATTTGCTTTCGAGTATAGAAATAAATTCCATAATGATGTCATTATCGATATGCTTTGCTACCGAAAATATGGTCATAATGAAGCAGACGAGCCAAGCTACACACAGCCGCTACTCTATAAAAAAATTAAATCTATGACAAATGCGGCAAAGTTATACGAAGAACAATTGATACGCGAACAAGTTATCACACGCGAAGAAATAAACGATTATTACGATCAATTTAAGCAGAAACTTGGTGCCGCTTTTGTAAATCGTAAAGATATTGTTTATAGCAGTTCATTGCTGCTTTTGGATAAGAATGAAACTCTATTCGATGATTTCGGTACAGCTGTCTCCCATGAAATTTTATTAGAAGTTGCTGATGCACTCACAAAAGTTCCCGAGAATTTCAAACTGAATCCCAAACTTGTCGGACTCCTTCAAAAGCGTCGTGAGATGATTCATTCCTTGCAACCGATGATTGATTGGGCAATGGCAGAGCTATTGGCTTTTGGCACAATGTTGCTCGAAGGTAAAGAGATACGTTTCTCTGGACAAGATACGCGTCGTGGCACATTCAGCCAGCGCCATGCAGTTTTTACCGATAGTGTCACCCAAATCAACTATACTCCATTAAATCACATTAGGTCCGAACAACAAGTTTTGAGGATATTTGACAGTCCGCTTTCGGAATTGGCTGTTCTTGGCTTTGAGTATGGTTATAGTATTATTTCACAGCAGGGATTAACACTTTGGGAAGCCCAGTTTGGCGATTTCGCAAATAATGCTCAGACTGTCGTTGATCAATACTTAGCTTGTTCGGAAGTCAAATGGGGACAAACTTCCAATATAGTCATGCTTCTGCCTCACGGATATGACGGTCAAGGACCCGAGCACTCAAGTGCACGTTTGGAGAGATATTTGCAGTTATGTGCGGAAAACAATTTAATTGTCGGAAATTTTACAACTCCATCAAATTACTTCCATGCATTAAGAAGGCAAACTATGATGCCATATAAGATGCCCATGATACTTATGACACCAAAGGGCATGCTTAGACATCCATTAGCTGTATCAGGTGTTACTGAGTTCACTGAAGGTAAATTTGAACACATTATTGACGATGCCAATGTGGAACAGGAAAAAGTAAAGAGAATTATACTATGCACCGGTAAGATTTATTATGAGCTTATTTCCGAGCGAAACAAAAACAAAATTACCGATATCGCATTGATTAGGCTCGAACAGCTTTATCCATTCCATTTGGAACTTTTTAAGAAGATTATATCGCAATACAAGGATGCTTCGGAAATAATTTGGGTTCAAGAAGAGCCCAAGAATATGGGGGCTTGGAGCTTTCTTTATCAGATATTTTCAGATTCGGGTATCATTGATGCTAAAAAACTATTCTATATAGGTAGAAAAGCAAGCGCCGCAACTGCTACTGGTATTTACCCGGTTCATATTGCTGAACAGACAGAGATTATAAATTCAGCACTAAAAATCACTTAGTAATATTTACGTTACTAAAGAAAAGCACCATTATACTATGTATTTGGTGCTTTTCAGCGAATTTCTAAAGTATCAATGTAATCTACTAATTTTGAGTTGGAGTTAAGTTGTCTCCCATAGTATTTGTAACACTTATTCTTGTACCGTCAGCAAATATAATTTCCGAAGGTATCCACATTCTGCGAAGGTCATTCCATTCATTTCGTAAAGCCATGTCATTTGCATTGTTTGGGTCATGTATAAAAGGATAAATGATTCTTTTAGTTTCTCCGGGTTTTATCGGTTGGTTGTCTAATAAAATGGGGATCCTACCCATGATGAAATTTTTAACAAGTTGGCGATTTTGTGTGTAAACTTGTAGAGCGCCTTTGAAATCAACAATATCTTTATCGGAGCGATTTGTAAAATCAAACACAATCGAATTTAGAAGACGATTGTTTTGCTTATCTTCTTGTGGAGCTAAACCGATTAAGACGAATTGATGGTTAAGTACTAATTCCGAACGGGTCGCGACATTAGCAAGATTTGCGACAGTCTGGCTTCTTTCGGATTTTTTTTCAAAATCTATTACTTGTGCCAGTGATTTACCGACCAATGAATCCACGCTTTTTGAAAGTAAATTTGTCAAACCTGTTGATAAATATTTCATTTGTTCAGTGGTTATCAAAGAGTCATTAGAAATTTCATTAATAATTTGGGTCAAGTTGTCTTTTGAAATTTGTTTGCTAAGCAGGGGAGACTGCTTGGCTTTTTGTTCACAACTCATAAGTAATGCAATAGTCGCTATCACCATAGTAAGCATTTTAAAATTAAAACGCATGTTAAATCTCCGATAAGATTGAAAAAAATGTTATATTAAGTTTACAAAAATAGTGTATAATTCAGTCATCACAAAAAACAAATAATTTATATAAGTCCTTGGAGCCGTCCTTTCATTATACCATACCTTAGCCCTTTAGCACTAATTATACACTTTTGGATACTCAAAATTTCAAAAATTGTCAGGAAAATCAAACTGCCTGCGAAAACCAGCTCGGCTCTTCCCGGACTTACTTTCAATTTCTTGATTATATCATCAACTGTATATTTTAAGTACAACTCATTAACTTGTTTCAAAGATAAATACGATAACTCATAACCGTCAATTTTGTTTATTTCATAATCATAAAAACCGTTAATGGTTGTTGCAATAGTCGTAGCAGTCCCGGCAACTGCATAAACTTGGCAAAAGTCACTGTATTTTAAAGGCACTTCTTTGAAAATCTCCATTAAATCATATTTTGCTGGCATTATTTCATTGAATTTAGGTGGGTGTTTGGATTTAAAAAAACGCTCGGTAAGCCGCACGGCACCAACATCAAAACTTTTCCTGCAAATGATAGTGTTGGATTTGCCAGAAACAATTTCGGTGCTGCCTCCGCCGATATCTATCAATAAAGCGTTTTCATCAGTTGTTACAGTACCGATGTAGCTAAGTAATGCTTCTGTTTTGCCATCTATGATAATAAGCGGGAAATTCAAAATTGATTCGAAAATTGTTTTAACCTCGTCTTTATTTTTAGCATCTCGCATGGCGCTCGTGGCAACGGGTATAATTGTATCAACGTTGTGATTAACGCAGAGTTTCTTGCATTTTTCAAGAATATGCGATGCTCTTATTATTGCATTCTCGCATATGGTGCCGGTTTTATCGGTATTTTCACCTAATTTTGCTATTTCAAATTCTTCATGAACGACTTTAAAATTGCCCGAGTAGTCAACATCGGCAATTAGCATTAGTATTGTATTAGTTCCTATGTCAATTGATGCGATTCTCATTTGTTGTTCGGTTTGAAATGAAAGGCTAACCATTCTTCTTCGTCGAGTTGCTCTATGAGATTGAAGCCGTTGTCCGTAGCTGATTTTAATATAATATCGGCATCATATTTAAGAATACCCGAAATCAGCAGGTCACCATTTCTATTAGCCAATGATTTATAAAATTTTGGAAATGATTCCATCACTAAGTTCAAAAAAAGGTTTGCAAATATTCCGTTAGCTTCAGGAATAAGAATTTCCTTAATATCTATTTTTGCAACTTCTATGTTATTAGCATCATTTAATATTATGTTTTCGTAAATATTTTCGATAGACCAATCATCATTATCGAATGCAAAAACGTTAGAAGCACCTAATTTAGAAGCTATAATTGCCAAAATCCCCGTTCCGGTACCGGCATCAATCCAAAATGAATCCTTCTTGACACATTTCAAGGCGAGTTGAGCTATTAGTTTTGTCGTTGGATGGTGTCCTGTGCCAAAAGACATTTTCGGATTGATGATTATCTTATTCTTTGCTTGAAGTGAGTCAGCTTTCCATTGTGGAGTAATAACATAGTCGTGATTAAGCCAAACCGGCTCAAGCGATTCTTCCCAATCTTTATTCCAGTTTTGCTCTTCTGTTACGACAATAGGCAGTTGTTTTGCCTTATCCGATAAATAATTCGCTGTTTCGAATAGTTCGTTAGCATATTCATCTGTAAACTTTTCTTCGGTAAAAGTTACTCTGATTACATCGTGAATCTGCTCTATACCTATAAAATCATAATCGGATATCAGTCCAATAAATAAGTCGTGGAGTTCCTCAGAAAGCTCGTAGGAAAGAATTATATAGTTACTTTTCAAAATTTGTCCAATAAAAGATTATTTAATACTTTTATATCTTTGTTATTGCTCGTAAGATTCAAAAGTATCAAATTCGCTTGAAATGGGAGAAATTAAGTTAACAAATGAGCTAATTAAAAAGTTGAGCAAAGTCAAATTGTTAGTTATGGATGTTGACGGAACGCTTACGGACGGAGCAATGTATTATTCCAAGAATGGTGAGGAACTGAAAAGATTTTCTACTCGAGACGGTATGGCAATTACGTTGTTACACCGGAATGATATCGAATGTGCTATTATAACAAGTGAATTTTCACAAATTTCGGAACAAAGGGCAAACAAATTACGTATTACATACGTGATTTTGGGAAGTCGAAATAAAACAGAATCGCTTTTAGAAATATCAAAAAAATTAAATATAGAGTTAAACCAAATCGCCTATATTGGCGATGATATAAATGATGAACATGTAATGAAATTAGTTGGTGTTTCGGCGTGTCCCGCTGACTCTGCAAAGTCAATTCAACAGATTGCTGATTATGTTTGCACAAACAACGGTGGCAATGGTGCAGTCAGGGAATTTGCCGAAGCCATACTAAAATCACAAAATAAATCTATTTTATTAACCGAAAATTGGTAGGAGGAATTATGTCAGGAACTAATGATTCAGGAAATTTTGCGCGAGGATTTTTATTCGGTGCAATCATTGGTGGTCTATCAGGTGCTATAGCGGCTCTGTTGTTGGCTCCCAAATCTGGTGCAGAACTACGCCAAGCTATAGCTGACCAATCAGTTGATTTTTATTCTAAAGCTTCAGATTATTTCAAAAATATGGAGCAAAAAATTGAAAACAGTATCAGTGAAGGCAAATTCAAAGCACAAGGGATAATTGATAATGCTCGTACAAAAGCTGAAGATTTGCTCCATGATGCCGAAAGTGTGCTTAAAGATGCTCGCTTGAAGGCAAATACTGCAAAAGAGCAGATTCAAGAAAGAATTGAAAATATCAGAGATGCCGCTAAAGCCGGTGCGGAAGCTTTTAAGGCTGAAATGAAATCAATTGACTCACAACAATAATAAGAAGCTATGGATGAACTCCTAAAAATAACAGGATTGTTGGCTATTTTATCCTTCATCGTGTTAGCTGTAATTGCTGTATCAACTTTGTTGAAAGCCGGTAAGTTATTTGAAAATCTTGCATTTGCGATAAGTAAGCTAACAAATGATATAGGTGAAATAAAGTCAAAGTCACTTGTAGTACTTGATGATATGCATCAACTTAAATTGCGTACAGATAAGACTTTGGACGAGTTGTCCGTACTAAAAAGTCAGCTAGGGACTTCACTCGAAAACTTTAATGACATGAGTCGGCAAATAACGGGGGCAATTCAAAGTATTGAACGACGTACGGACAAGTTCATCGCTGTTCTTGAACCGATTGAAAACTTTGTGTTCGATATTGTTGGCAAAGTCAGCCCAACATTCAAGATTTCTTCGACATTTGTATCGGCATTATCGAAAGCAATCGGAGCTTTTGCAGGAAAGTTGCTAAAAAGATAATGTATCGAATTTTAAAATTACATAAATTCTCAATACAATATCTCATAATAGGGCAGTCCTAATTAAAGGGCTGTCCTATAATTTTTAATTATTTGCAGTACGGTATTCGATTCCTCTGATTGCCAAGCTCCAACTGCCAAACATCAATCCCGAGTATATTAATGTCGAAGCTAAAGTATGTCTGAAAAATGGTAGGGCTTCTGAAAAGCAGTAAAATAATCCGGTAAACGATTTTTCGTATGGTGCATTCGTTATGTCTAACCCGAAAAGCCAAGAGCCTAAATTCGTTAAAATAAAGAATAGAATAGCTGATAAAATGGAGCTAATTACAACATTTTTAAAGTTGATGTTTTTAATTGCAAAACTGCCGATTAGAGCAATAACAGCAATTGAGAAATACACAATCAATGTTGAATAATGAAATCCTGCATAGTAACCTAAAAGTGATTCGCTAAAAAAATGTAAAAGCGTATCGCTAATAAGCATGGCAGTTAACGGAATCAATAAAGCATAGATTCTATTGCTGAAAAAGACAGCACCGGCAAATAATGCTAATGCGGTTATAGGCTGAAAATTCGGAAAAATTGGAAATAAACGTGATATTGCAGCGATTAATATCAGACCGCTTGCTATAATAATACTGTATTGTTTAGTCATAATCATCATACAAAAAGTTTACAAGATAGAACTACAAAAATAAGGGTTTTCCGCATTAAGTCCAAATTTCTTTATTTTGTGCTGAAATTACATGAAAGGGGATAACATATCATAATTGAAATCTATATTTAGTTTACATAATGTTGATTATATTGCAATTATTAATCACTATTCTTTAGGATGGATTTAAACACTTTCATGAAGTTAGTGTCTTTTTTATCTGCTTGATTTTCAATTCTCTTAATTAAATCTTTTGATACCAAATTCTGCAGCATCTGGTCATTCGATTTTTGTTTTATAGGTAATTTGCTGTCGCCTTTTTCTTCAATCGTTTTCATTTCAATTAGAGATTAGATTCAACAAATTTTCCATTGTTAATCGCGAAAATTGGCTTGCCTTTTAACTTGTAATTACCAAATGGCGTATTGTGAGATTTCGACTTAAACTTCATTGTGTTTACAGTCCATTCCATTTCAGGGTTGAAAATTGTAAGGTTTGCCTTTTCCCCAACTTTAATATTAATCTTAGGAAGCTTCAGTATGTTCCTTGGATTACAAGACATTTTTTCGATAATTTGGTTTAAAGTCAAATGCCCTGTATGATATAAATATGTTAATGAGAGTCCTAGCGAAGTTTCGAGCCCGATTATGCCATTCGGAGCGTTTTCTATTTCAACGTGTTTTTCGTGTAAACTATGAGGCGCGTGGTCTGTTGCAATACAATCAATGGTACCATCTTTTAGTCCTTCTATAATTGCCTTGACGTCATCTTGAGTTCTGAGCGGCGGATTCATCTTATAATTTGAATCATATGTATCCAAATTCTCATCTGTAAGCACAAAATGATGCGGAGTTGCTTCCGAAGTAACTCTTAGCCCTCGGCTTTTTGCATTTCTTATCAAGTCAACGGTTCCTTTCGTACTTATATGCTGCGGATGGTAACGACGATTTCCAGTATATTCGGCTAACATCAAGTCTCGGGCTACGATAATCTCTTCAGCAATGTGTGGATAACCTTTCAAACCTAACTTATAAGCCATGGGCCCGTCATTCATAGAAAAATTTTTAGTTAATGTGTGCTCCTCGCAATGCTGTGATAACAAAAAATCCATGGGTGACGCATACTCGAAAGCTAATTTCATTACATCTGCCCTACTTACAGATGAACCATCATCTGTAAAGAACAAGACTCCTGCTTCATT
>CAZWXI010000012.1:0-38481 GCA_964637845.1 uncultured Hyphomicrobiales bacterium
TTAACTCTTTTGCATTTTTTAAGTTTTGAACAACTGCGATTCTGAATTCTTCTCCATCAATGTTGATTAAAGCAGACTTAATACCCGAATTATCACGAACTTCGTTAAATTCTACATAATCCAGTTTCTCTTTCTTCTTTAATTCATAAGCATATCTTAGCACGGCTTCGGATACACCGCCTGAATTACCAAAAATCATCCCTGCACCAGTCTTAAAACCAAATGGCATATCAAATACATCTGGAGTAAGTTCATTGAATTTTATGCCAAATTGAGTTATCATCTTTGCAAATTCATAAGTTGTCAGCACTATATCAACATCGCGTGTTCCATTATTTTGGAATTCTATTCTTGACGCCTCGAATTTCTTTGCTGTGCAGGGCATTATTGATACCATAACAATATCTTCTCTTTTACAATTTAACATTGCAGGAAGCCTGTCTTTAATAACTGATGCAATCATTTGTTGCGGGGACTTGCATGTTGATATATTTTTAAGAAGTTCAGAGTGATACTGCTCAGCAAATTTTACCCAACTCGGGCAACAAGAAGTAAATAGTGGCAAATTTTCTTGCTCTTTTTTTCTTTTCAAAAACTCATGAGTTTCCTCAATTACCGTCAAGTCAGCACCGAAAGCAGTATCGTAAACTTTTTTAAAGCCAATCATCTTAAGTGCAGCTATCATTTTGCCGGATTCATTAGTTCCAGAATCTAATCCAAACATTTCACCAATCGCCACTCGTACTGCAGGTGCAATCTGTGCTACCACAATTTTGTTTTTATTATCTAAGAGTTCCCACAATTGGTCAATATGATTTTTGGGAACTATTGAACCAGTCGGACATACTCTGGCACATTGCCCGCAAAAAACACAATCAACTTGGGAAAGGTTTTTTAGAAAAGCGGGCTGAACACTAACTTTTGAACCTCGTGAAACAAAATCTAATACACCAATTCCTTGTATTTCCTCGCAAGCTCTTACACAATCACCACATAAAATACATTTATTGGGGTCTCTTACAAGCGATTCATTTGAATTGTCGAGAGGTAGGTCTTTATCAAATCTTTTAAATCTAATTTTTTCAACGCCAAGCTTATATGCAATATTCTGTAATTTGCAGGATGAATTTTTCGAGCAGCTCGGGCAATGATGATTATAGCTTGCAAGCAAAAGTTCTATTGTTACTTTTCTAATCTCACGAATTTGAGATGTATTTGTCCTTACTGCAAGCCCATTCTCAGGTAAAACCGAGCAGGACGACATAATGCCTCTTCCTTCAACTTCAACAAGACAAAGTCTGCATGCCCCATACACGCTTAATTCTGAATGATAGCAAAAAGTGGGTAACTCGATTTTGGCTTTTCTTACAACTTCCAGAATATTTCTTTCATTTTCAAACGGAATTTTTCTTCCATCAATAATCATATATTTCATTCTTAAACTCCAATAATAGCATTTAACTTACAAGCAGTTTTACATGCGCCACATTTAATACAGGTGGTTATGTCAATATAGTGCAAAGATTTTCTTTCTCCAGTAATCGAATTAACAGGGCATACTTTAATGCAAACACCGCATCCAACGCATTTATCTGCTAATATCTCCGGGTCGGTAAGTGCAGAGCATTTTTTTACAGGACATCTTTTTTGCTCAATATGAGCGAAGTACTCATCTTTGTAACTTTTCAGCGTCGAAATAATAGGATTGGGAGCAGTTTTTCCAAGTCCGCAAAGAGAGCCGGCTTTAACAGCATTAGCTAATACTTCAAGCAGTTCTATTGTTTCCATTGTTGCACGCCCTTCGGTTATATCATCGAGAAGAGCAAGCATTTGCTTTGTTCCTTCGCGGCATAAAACACATTTTCCACAGGATTCGTTTTGAGTAAATTGCATGAAAAATTTAGCAATTTGAACCATACAAGTATTTTTGTTCATTACAACTAATCCACCCGAGCCAACCATAGCACCAATTGATGTTAATGAATCAAAATCTAAAGGCAAATCAAGCTCTTTTTCAGTTAGGCAGCCACCTGATGGTCCTCCAATTTGCACTGCTTTGAAACCTGAGTTGTCTAATTTACCGTCTTCGTCAGTTATTCCACCGCCGATATCAAAAATAATATGCCTTAAAGTTGTTCCAAATGGAACTTCAATAAGCCCAGTATTTACGACATGTCCAGTTAGAGCAAAGGTTTTTGTCCCTGTACTTCTGTCAGTTCCTAATCGTCGAAAGTTATGGTGCCCTTCTCTAATAATATATGGGACCAGGGCTAAAGTTTCAACATTGTTAATAACAGTAGGTTTGCCATTTAAACCACTTTGTGAAGGGAATGGGGGTTTTGGCATTGGCATACCTCTTTTACCTTCTATTGAGCTAATAAGAGCAGTTTCCTCACCACAAACAAATGCACCAGCTCCCTCCATAACAATAATCCTAAATGTTAGTCCTGAGCCAAAAATATTATCACCCAAAAGCCCCATTTTTTCAGCGGTCTTAACAGCTTCCCTAGTTCTTCTAACAGCAAGTGGATATTCAGTTCGGACATAAACATATCCTTCTTCAGCACCAACTGCTCTCGCTGCAATCATCATACCTTCAATAATTGCGTGAGGATTGCCTTCCAATAAGCTTCTATCCATAAATGCACCAGGGTCGCCTTCGTCTCCATTGCAAATAATGTATTTTTTATTACTTTCATTTTTTCGAGCAAACTCCCATTTCAGCCCTGTCGAAAAACCACCCCCACCTCGACCACGTAGCCCTGATAGCTTTATTATTTCACATACCTCCTCAGGTGATAGTTCAATAAACGCTTGTCTTGCAGCATAATATCCATTATGAGCAATGTATTCATTAATATCGCCAGGCGCCAATTTGCCACATTCTTCTAATACTATTCTCGACTGTTTATTGTAAAAAGGTATTTCGCTTCTGCCTTTACACAATTGTCCCGTATTAATATCTTTGAAAAGAAGTTTTTCGACTAATTCATTGCCTTTTATTGTTCTTTCAATAATAGAACCAACATCCTTTGGTTTAACTTGCATATAAAAAATGCCTTCAGGTTCAATATTAACGAGTGGTCCCATCTGACAAAAACCTTGGCAACCACTTTCAGCAAGATAAACATATTGTTCTAAATGATTTTCTTGCTTTAATTCTATTTGAATGTCAATACCTTGCTCAACTGCCTTTTTATTTAATTCATTGTAAACTGTTAATGCACCGTTAGCAACGCAGCCAGTTCCGGCGCAAACGGTGATTCTTTTATTTACAGATTTGTAATTTTCTTCATATCTCGACTTTACCTGTTCAAGATTAATAATATTATTCAGCATATTCCACCTCAGATTCAATAATTTTTTTAATCTCTTTAGCAATTTTTTTAGGGGTCATTAATGAATGAACATCTTCGTTTATTAAGACAACAGGTGCTAATCCACAAGCACCAACACAAGATACTACTTCTAATGTGAACATCATATCTTCGGTAGTATGCTTTTCAGGAGTAAGGCTTAATTGAGAGCGAATTTCTTTGATAATAGGTTCAGAATTTTTAACATGGCAGGCAGTTCCATCACAAACCTTAATCACATACTTGCCTTTTGGTTCAAGAGCAAAATGACTGAAAAAGGTAGCAACTCCATAAACTTTAGCTGGTGAAATATCAAGGAAAGAAGCTATTAATACCATAATTTCTTCAGGCAAATAACGGTATTCGTCTTGAACTGCCTGCAAAATTGGAATTAATTTACTTTTGTCGTAATCATAAGATTCAATTATTTCACATACTTTTTGAAATTTTCTTATGTTTTCATTACCATTTAAACACATGTTTTTTCCCTTTTTGTAATTAAAATTTTTCTTTTTTTTTATAATCTGCGAAATCTCATTTTTAGGATACCAAACTATAAAGAATATATAATCCAAAGCTCCTTGAAAATCAACCGAACAATATTGAAATTATCATCCTTTAAAATTCTAATTATTAGTATTACCAATATTAAACGAATTTACATTTCAAATAAACAAATTTGTATTAATACAAATTTATCAATACAAAAGTAATATATAAAAACTAATTTCCCAAAAAATAGCAATAATCAATATTTAGTCTAACAGAACGAATTTTTTAGACATAATTAATCAAAATAAAATTATTATTAGAGCTTGATAAATTACCAACTCCTTGACCATTTCAGTCAGACAAACTATTCCTCGTAGCTTGCTTTTCCGTAGAGCCTATTACCCATTTGTCTAAATTTTTGATTTGTTCGACATTTTTTTAATCTCCAATTTTATTTTTATAAATTCAATAAATTGTCCGATTAAATTCTAACTAACATAATCCCTTTTTAAGTTAAAAACTTCATTTTTCAAAAGTAAGTTTTTTTATAGCTTAATAGTCGAGTTTGCTTAAAGTATTACAGAAAAAGTTAGCAGCTATCGGCGTGTAGCAATAAGAGTTGGCAGTTAATAATAGTTTATTGCATGTTGCGTCAATGGGCTTTTAATAGTCATAGAGGTAAATTATGAATTTAGGTGCCTTTTCTGTCAGTCTGAACGTTAAGGATATTCACACATCAAAGGAATTTTACGAAAAATTGGGTTTTGAAACTCTTGGCGGCGATATTGAGCAAAATTGGCTAATTTTGAAGAACGGGCAAACTGTTATCGGACTTTTCCGAGGAATGTTCGAGGGCAATATTTTGACTTTCAATCCCGGATGGGATCAAGATGCAAATTTGCTCGAACAATTCGATGATGTCCGAGATATACAAAAAGTTTTGAAGAGTCACGGTGTAGATTTCGTACAGGAAGCAGACGAAACTACACAAGGTCCTGCACATTTTATAATTGTTGACCCCGACGGTAATACGATTATGCTTGACCAACACAGATAAAAAATAACCCACGACTTAATTCGCGGGCTATTAATATCAAATCATAAAAGATTTGGATTTATTTTATTTCCCACCAGTCTTCGCCACGCATAAGGTCTGCGATATTGCCTTCGCCTTTGCGTGAGATGACGTCGTTGATTTGCCAAGTGACTTTTTCGTCGTACGAAGGTTTCTCGAATGCATAAATAATACCCATCGGACGCGGTAATTCGGGATTGAAGGACATATCCGAGAGGATGAGTGCAAGCGTAGAGTCTTGCTCGTTGTGTACGATTAGGTCATTTATGGAGTAGTTCCCTTCGTCGAGGTTTACAACTTTTGGTCTGTAGCCATCCATGATGATGCCTAGCTCATTTTTTGTACCGAATACGAGTGGTTTGCCGTGTTCAAGATTTATTGTAGTCATTGGGCGCGTCTCTTTGCGGGTGTATTCGTCGAATGCACCATCGTTGAAAATTACGCAATTTGTATATATTTCCAGGAAAGCAAAACCCTTGTGTTGTGCGGCTCTTTGGAATAAGTATTTCATGTGCGACGGATTATTGTCATATCCGCGAGCGACAAAAGTCGAACCCGAACCTAAGGCTAATGACGATGGATTGAACGGGTCATCCAAAACACCGAAGGGTGATGATTTCGTTTTTTGTCCGACTCGCGAAGTAGGTGAGAATTGCCCTTTCGTGAGTGAATAAATTTCATTGTTGAACATGATAACATTTATGTCAACATTACGTCGTGCGGCATGAATCATATGATTGCCTCCGATGCTCATGCAATCGCCATCGCCCGTGGCAACCCAAACAGAGAGGTCTGGGCGAGCAACTTTTATTCCTGATGCAATTGCAAGTGCTCTGCCATGTATACCGTGGAAGCCGTAAACATTCATATAATAGGGAAAACGGCTCGAGCAACCAATACCTGAAACGAAAACGATTTTTTCTTTTGGTACTCCAATGTCGGGCATTATTCTTTGTACTTGTGAAAGTATTGAATAACCACCGCATCCGGAACACCAACGTACGTCAACGTCAGCTTTGAAATCTTTGGGTGTATATTGCGGAATTTCTGTATATTCCTTTTTTGCAACAAAATCTAATTGGGTAATCATTTTGTACCTCCTTCAGCACTTAGAATTTCAACAATTTTGTTTGCAATCTCATTGGCGGTAAAAGTATTGCCTTGTACTTTGTTAAGCCCTAAGATTGGGCGCATATATTTATATTGGAGCAATAGGCTGAGTTGTCCCAAATTAAGCTCGGGAACAAGAATCTTTTCGAATCTACTTAGTATATCGCCCAAGTTTGCGGGTAGTGGGTTGAGATATTTAAGATGCAAATGCGATACTTTGTATGCGTCTTTGCGTACCATATCAATAGCATTAACACATGAGCCCCAAGTACTTCCCCATGTCACGACAAGTAATTCGCCGCTTTCTTCTCCATTAACGACAGCATCAGGGACATCACGGACGATTCTTTCTATTTTTTCGCGGCGTAATTCACACATCCTTTGGTGGTTGAGCGGATCATGCGATACTAAACCTGTAATGTTTTCCTTTTCAAGTCCGCCAATTCTGTGTTCTAATCCGGGTGTTCCCGGGATTGCCCATGGACGTGCTAATGTTTCGGGATCTCTTAGATACGGAGCGTATTTTGACTTATCGAATGCAAATTCGACAGGTATATCGGATATTTCTTCCAAATCCGGTATTCGCCAAGCCTCCGAACCTTGAGCAAGGTAACCATCCGTAAGTAAAATCACTGGGGTCATATACTTTAGAGCAATACGGGCGGCTTCGAGTGTCATATCAAAGCAATCGGTTGAGGAACTTGCGGCTAATACAGGCAATGGAGCCTCGCCGTGACGCCCCCACAAGGACATAAGCAGGTCAGATTGCTCAGGTTTAGTTGGCAACCCCGTGCTCGGTCCGGCGCGTTGGACGTCAACAATTATGAGAGGAAGTTCAAGTATAACTGCAAGTCCCATTGCTTCAACTTTGAGCGAAAGCCCGGGACCGCTTGTGGTAGTCGCAGCTAAATATCCTGCATAGGATGCACCTATTGCGGATGTTATGCCTCCAATTTCATCTTCCATTTGCATGTGTTTTACTCCGAATTGTTTGTATCCAGAAATAAAATGGAGAATTTCACTGGCGGGAGTAATCGGGTACGAACCTAAAAATAGTGGTAATTTTGCTTTATGTGCGGCAACCACAAGCCCTAATGCGACAGCATTATTGCCCGTGATATTGCGATAATATCCTTTTTCGAGCGGAGCAGGTTTAACGCGATATCTGATGACCAGATCTTGTCCCATTGCACCGAAATTGTATCCTGCTTTCAGTACTTTGAGGTTAGCATCACGTACTTTCTCGTCTTTGGTAAATTTACGCATGAGCCATTTTTGCGTGGGTTCTAACGGGCGGTCAAATAACCAATAGGTAAGCCCTAATGCAAATAAATTCTTTGTTCTATCTACAGTTTTAGCCGGCAAATCGAAATCTTCGAGTACTCGGCGAACTTGTTCATTTATATCATATGCAAAGACTTGATAATTAGATAAACTACCATCTTCTAATGGGTTTGTCTCGTATTTCGCAAGTTTGAGATGTTTATCTTTGAATCCAGCTTTATTAACAATAACTGTTCCACCTTTTTTGACGTGCTTGAGATTAACTTTAAGCGAGGATGCATTCATCGCTACGAGCACGTCTATTTTGTCTCCGGGAGTATTCGTTTTTGATGAACCAAAGTGTACTTGATATGCACTAACTCCGTAAAGTGTGCCTTCGGGTGCTCTGATTTCCGACGGGTAGTCCGGAAAAGTATTTACATCGTTACCTATTTCAGCCGACGCATCGGAGAACTGGGTACCTGTCAATTGCATACCGTCGCCGGAATCTCCCGCGAAGCGTATCACAATTTTTTCGACTTCTAAAAATTGTTGTTCCATGTCCAACTTTTTAATTTTTAAACAACCTAAAATTTATTATTTATATAACCAATCAACGATTTAGCGTTTTTGGTCGCAAAAAATACATCATTCTTACCAAAAATTTTGGTTTGTGATAAGAATGGCAACTGTTAATTGCATACTACAAAATTAATCAATAATTCAATACGTAATTATTAATAGCTTTCATATACTGAGCTCTTTCGTATGCACTTGGGTCCGCCATGTTCAATTGGCTCATACTGCCCTGCATTTGCATAATGGATTCGTACTCGTGTTCCGTCATCCATTCAATCATTTCGGCTTCGATATCTTTGATATAATCCACACCATACCTTAACAAAGTCGAGCAGAGCATTGTGGCATTTGCGCCGACAAGCATCATTTTTATCACGTCTTCACCATAGTGAATGCCACTTGTAGCGGCAAGGTCAGCGAAGATACGCCCTTTCAATATAGCAATCCATCTCATAGGCAACCTTAAGTCTGTCGGATTACTCAATATGATGTGTGGCTCGACTTCGAGTTCTTCTAAATTGATATCCGGCTGATAGAAACGATTGAATAAAACTAAGGCATCTGCACCGGCGGCATCAAATCTCTTTGCCATATTAGCCATATTAGAAAAATATGGGCTGAGTTTTAATGCTACGGGAATGCTAACGGCGGCTTTGACTGACTTGAGTATTTCAATATAGTCATTTTCTATATCGGAGCCTGATTTATCCAAATCGGTTGGGATATTGTAGATGTTCAGTTCGATAGCATCTGCACCGGCATTTTGCATTAATTTTGCAAATTCGGTCCATCCACCTATAGATGAGCCGTTAATGCTGGCGATTACAGGTATTTTTACGTTTTCTTTTGCTTTGCGAATATGCTCGAGATACTCATCGGGACCGAGATTATATTCGCTTACATCGGGAAAATAGCTCAGAGATTCGGCAAAAGCTTCAGTACCGACCGTTGTATGGTAGAACAACTCTTTCTGTTCGTATTCAATTTGTTCTTCGAAAATTGAATACAAAACGACGGCAGACGCTCCCGCATCTTCGATTTTCTTAATTCCGTCCAATGTTTTGGACAATGGCGAAGCGGATACGACAAGAGGAGATTTAAGAGTCATACCCATGTATTTTGTTTTTAAATCCATTTTTACTCCATTTAGATTGTTGTCACAATTAATAATTACAATTAATAATTAGTGGAAGCGGATTTCTCCGCTCCCCATCTATTTTTGCTCCTGAACGGGAATATTATTAGTACGTTCTGCCATAAATTTATACTTAGCAAATCGTTCATTCACTTGTTCTTGTGCTGTACGGAACATTGATTCTGCGGCTTTTGGATTGCTCTTTAGCAACATTTGGAATCTTCCTTCACTGTGGATAAAGTCTTTAACGGGTATCTTCGGTTGCTTGGAGTCGAGGATTAACGGGTTCTTGCCTTCGAGAGCAAGCATTGGGTTATATCTATAGAGCAACCATTGTCCAGAATCAACAGCGAGTTTTTGCTGTTGCAGCGGACGGCTCATGTCTATACCGTGAGCAATGCAGTGACTGTATGCAATAATGATTGAGGGACCATCATACGCTTCTGCTTCGAGAAATGCCTTGAGCGTATGCTCGTCTTTTGCTCCGAATGCCACGGAAGCAACATAAACATTGCCGTATGCCATTGCCATTGCTCCCAAATCTTTCTTTTGAGTAGGTTTACCGCCTGCGGAAAATTTTGCCACCGCACTTAAAGGCGTTGCTTTAGATGTTTGTCCGCCGGTATTTGAGTAAACTTCAGTATCAAGCACCAAAATGTTGACATTTTTGCCCGATGCAAGCACGTGGTCAAGACCACCATAGCCAATATCATAAGCCCAACCGTCACCACCTATAATCCAAACGCTTTTCTTAACGAGGTAATCGGCTACTGTGTCAAGTCGTTTTGCTAACGGATCATCAATATTTTTAATAATGTCGCGTAATTTTTGAACTCTTTTTCGTTGAGCGGCAATTTCAGTTTCATCATTTTGAGTTGCATTAATAATTTCCGCCGCAAATTCATCACCTACTTGATTAGCTAATTTATCGACAAGGAACTCGGCAACTTCTCTTTGCTTGTCAATTGCAAGTCTATAGCCGAGACCGAATTCCGCATTGTCTTCAAAAAGTGAGTTTGACCATGTGGGCCCTCTGCCGTCAAGATTCTTAGCCCAAGGAGTGGTGGGAAGATTACCTCCATAAATTGAGGAGCATCCTGTAGCGTTAGCGACTATTGCCCTATCACCGAATAATTGGGACATTAATTTAACATAAGGTGTTTCACCGCAACCGGAACAAGCGCCCGAGAACTCGAACAATGGTAATTGTACTTGCTGACTTCTGATATTGTTAACGTTTACTTGGCTTCTGTCCATATCTGGTATTTGTAAGAAGAAGTCCCAGTTTGCGGCTTCAGATTTTCTGAGTGGGATCTGGTCAGCCATATTCAAAGCGCGTAAACTTACGTTGGATTTATTCTTAGCGGGACATACTTCGACGCATACACCGCATCCTGTACAATCTTCGGGAGCTACTTGAATTGAATACTTCCAACCGTTTGCTTTCCAGTGTTTATCTCTGGCATCTGTATATTTGAATGTTGCGGGGGCATTATCCAATTCTTTCGGGTCATATACCTTTATTCTTATAGTAGCGTGAGGACATACAAAGGCACATTTACCGCATTGTGTACAGGTATCGGGGTCCCAAACGGGTATTTGAAGAGCAATGTTGCGTTTTTCCCATTTAGCCGAATCGGTCGGGTATGTACCGTCGATTGGAAATGCGCTGACGGGTATGCTGTCGCCTTGGCCACCAATTATTTGCCCGAGTACATCATGAACGAACTTAGGAGCCTTGTCGGACACGGGATAATGTAGGTCAAATTCGCTTGTAATTTCACATGGTATTTCAATTTCAAATAAGTTATCTAATGTGTTGTCAACGGCTTTTATGTTCATGTTGACAATTTTTTCGCCTTTTTTCCCGTATGTATCGCGGATTGAGTCTTTAATTGCTTCAATTGCTTCTTCTCTCGGAAGAACACCCGATATTGCAAAGAAGCAGACCTGCATGACAGTATTGATTCTTCTGCCCATTCCGCTTTGCTCGGCAACTGTTTGGGCATCTATAGCATAGACTTTGATTTTCTTTTCGATGATTTGTTTTTGCTGTGAAATCGGTAAGCTGTTCCATACCTGTTCTTTGGGTAATGGAGTATTGATAAGAAATACACCGCCTTCACGGAGACTTTTCACTAAGTTGAATTTTTCGAGAAATACCGTTTGATGACATCCGACGAAATCTGACTTAGAAATCAAATACGGCGAGCGGATGATTTCAGTACCAAATCTTAAGTGTGATACGGTAACTGCACCGGCTTTCTTCGAGTCATACACGAAATAGCCTTGAGCATAATTAGGTGTATTTTCACCAATGATTTTAATCGAATTCTTATTCGCACCGACAGTACCGTCTGAACCTAATCCATAAAACATTGCTCTTACGACATTATCGGGTTCGATATCGAAATTGGGGCCATAATCAATGCTTGTAAAGGTGACGTCATCATTAATGCCGACGGTGAAGTGATTCTTTGGCTTATCGGCTCTGAGATTGTCAAATACGCCTTTGACCATTGCCGGTGTAAATTCTTTTGATGATAAACCGTATCTGCCTCCAACCACTTTAGGCATTGTGCTTATATTGCCATAACCGAGTTCAATACCTTGATTGAGTGCATATACGACATCCATATACAAAGGTTCTGCAGGGGCGCCAGGTTCTTTTGTGCGGTCAAGAACGGCAATTCTCTTAATCGTTGGAGGAAGTGCTTCGATGAATCTCTTTATGTCAAAAGGACGGAACAAGCGAACCTTGATAACGCCAACTTTATCACCTTTTTTGTTCAGTGCTTCTACTGTTGATTGTGCAGTTTCGCAACCGGAAGCCATTAATATGACAACATCTTCGGCGTCGGGGTCGCCGACATATTCGAATAATTTGTATTGTCTGCCTGTTAATCTAGCAAAATCATCCATGACTCCCTGAACGATGTCGGGGCATGCTTGATAAAATCTATTAATAGTTTCTCTGTTTTGAAAGAAAACATCAGGATTTTGAGCGGTACCGCGTATTACGGGTCTATCTGGGGTAAGACATCTTGCGCGGTGAGCCGCTACCAAGTCGTCAGTAACCATCTGACGCATAATATCATCGGATATAACTTCAATTTTCGATACTTCGTGCGAAGTGCGGAATCCATCAAAGAAGTGCAGAAATGGAATGCGTGAACGTAAAGTAGCAGTTTGGGCAATCAGAGCAAAGTCCATTACTTCTTGCACAGAAGCGGCGCCCAAGAATGCGAACCCTGTGCCGCGTGCGGACATTATATCGCTGTGGTCACCGAAAATTGAAAGTGCATGGGTAGCAAGAGAGCGTGCGGTTATATTGAACACGGTTGAAGTCAACTCACCTGCTATTTTATACATATTTGGGATTTTCAGTAATAAACCCTGTGATGCCGTAAAAGTCGTTGTTAGTGCTCCTGCTTGCAAAGAACCATGGACAGCGCCTGCGGCACCTCCTTCACTTTGCATCTCTACAACATTCGGTATGTTTCCCCAAATGTTTGTCATACCTTTCGAAGCCCACTCGTCTGCCCATTCGCCCATATTCGAAGATGGAGTAATCGGATAAATGGCACACACTTCGTTCACTCGGTACATTACATATGCGGCGGCTTCGTTGCCGTCTATTGTTATATACTCTCTTTCTTTCATGCTGTAACCTTTAAGTCAGTCAATAAAGTAGTTTTATTTATCAATTATGATATTTCTTTCATAATTTGTTCAGAAATCTTACGTAAAAATACGAAATTTTTCTATATCTAAAAAGGAAAAAATGCTTTAAGTCATTATATTTAAAATACTTAATAAGTCTATACTAAAGCATATTTTAGGTGATATTAAAATTAATCTTAGTCTTCTAATAAGAAATTTGTTAAAATATTCTTAATCTTTTTGTAACTTTTACTGATTTTATTTGTTAATACAATTGATTTTAATACTTTTTTAAAAAATTGTTTAGTACTCTTTCATGAACAAAATGTAGTGTTGCCGGTTGCAATTGAAAACCAAGATTATGACGTGAATTTATTGTAAGTGAGATGATACATCAATTTTTTTACGTGATGTTCAAACATAAAACATGAAAATATATTAAGAAAAAAATGAAATTATTATAAACAAGTGTCTCAATATTAGAGGAGTTTACGATGAAAAAAAATAACAAATTTACAAAATGGTCCATTTGGACAATTTTAATCATAATTCCGCTCTGGGTGACAACTGAATTATATTCACGTGGTAGTGGTAACGGAGTTTCCGGACTTACCGCCACTAATTCGGCCGGATGCAACTGCCATGGCTCGTCTGCAAGTAGTGCGACCGTTTTGAGTGTTTCGAGTACAACGGGAGGATTCAAATTTACACCTAACCAAGAAGTAGAATTTATTGTTACTGTTACCAATTCGACTAAATCGGCGGCAGGTGTCAATATTGCCGTCAAAACAACCGAAACGGGAAATACAAACGCAGGTACGCTTTCTTTTGCTTCTGGGTCTGGTTTAAGAACCGAATCGGGTGAAATCACTCATTCAACACCGAAATCTTTCATGGGTGAAGTCTATACTGAGTTTAATTTCAAATGGGCTGCGCCTTCTACCCCCGGGACATATTATCTTAGAGCTATCGGCAATGCCGTAAATGAAAACGGTTCGGAATCGGGCGACCAATGGAATTGGATGACTCCCAAGGCTTTGGTCGTTGCAGGAATTAATATTACTGCTCCGACTGCATCTTCTAAATGGTGTGTGAATACAAGTCAAGACATTACTTGGACTCAAACCGGAGTAGATAATGTCAAAATTGAATTGTCTACAGACGGAGGCTCGAGCTTCCCGATAACTTTGGCAAACAGTGTAAGTGCCTCTTCGGGTAAATATTCTTGGACAATTTCGGCAGATTTGAGCCCCGGCAACCAATACCAAATACGACTAACAGATGTTGCTGCACCAAATATCACGGCTAAAACACCCAATTTCACCATTGCAGGCACAGCACGTATCACGCAACATCCGGCAAGTGTCGAAGTTTGTGAGCAAAAGAAGGCTACTTTCACCGTAGTTACAACGGGAAGTGTCAGTAAGTATGAATGGCGAAAGGATGGCACTCCGATACCTGCATCAGATTCACCTACATTAACATTCAATTTGGCTACGTTAGAAGACCAGGGTACTTACACTGTGGTTGTTTTTCCTGAATGCGGCGAGCCGATTACCAGCAATGCAGTTACTCTCAAAGTCAATGAGGCCGCAGGCATTGCTCAACAGCCCACAAGTGTTGATGCTTGTCGTGGCGATGATATTATGATATTCATACGCTCAAAAGGCAAGAATAAACAAGTACAGTGGTTCAAAAATGATACCGCTATTTCGGGTGCAAATAATGATACATTGAGATTATTTAATATTTCTGATAATGACGTAGGTTCATATTTTGCCCGAGTCAGCGGAGATTGTGGACCAAATGTCAATAGTATTCCAGTATTGCTTATTCTCGGCGAAGAGCCTAAAATAACCAAAAATCCCGAAAGCAAAAATGTCTGCGAAAATGCAACATTAACGCTGAATGTTGTAGCAATGGGATCAGGTTTGGAATATCAATGGAAAAAAGACGGAGCAGACATTTCTAATGCTATTTTACCTGAACTGACTATACAATCATTCAAGCCGTCAGATGTCGGCGAATATCATGTCGTAATCAAAGGTATTTGTGGTGAACCCATAAGCTCGAAAGCTGCTAACGTCACTCTAAACGAAAGACCTGCAATAACTACTCATCCCAAGAGTGCAAATTTAAATGTTGGCGATTTCATAAATATAAGTGTCGCAGCTACAGGGAAAGACCTACAATATCAATGGTACAAAGATGGCGCTGCGATGGAGGGTAAGACTACTCCGAATTACTCCGTCCCTAACGTAAGTTTAGATGATGCTGGAGATTATTACTGCCAAGTTACTAATGATTGTGGTACTGCAAAATCCCAAATAGCTACAATTACAGTAACACAAATTGCAGATGGAAAATTAGTATTGAGCAGAGAATCTACTGACTTAGGAATATTAAGAGTTGGAAAAAATTATAACTTCAAATTCGCGGGACTTGTCAGGAACATTGGAAGTAAGCCAATCATTGTAAATGAATTAGAAGTGGGAGGTGATTCCGAAACTGGTTTAGAGATAATCTTTACTTTACCCGTAACTATCTCACCGGGACAAGCAAAAGACTTTGAGGTCAATATAACTCCTTCTTCAAGAGGACAAAAAGAATATGATATTACTTTTACAACCGCTGATGAGCAGAAAGTAACTTTTATCATGAGAGCTACTAACATTGACCATGAAATCTCTCTTTCGCTTGAAAAGCTCGAGTTTGGACATGTAATCAAATCCGAAAAAAGTATTAAGGACATCACTATTATTAATAGCGGTGTGACCGATGTTGTTCTCAGTAAGGCATCAATCACAGGTGAAAATGCCGATAAGTTTAGTATTGAAGGTGATTACAACAATAAGACTATACCTGGAGCTACAAACTTGACTCTTGCAGTGGCATTTTTGTCCGCGGAAGAAAATGAATATAACGCGGTCTTGGAACTTGACTTCGCAGAAGTCGGAGTCATGAAAGTCAATATACACGCTGTATCTGTGGCGTCATCAATTAAATTACCGACAGAGTATATTAATGAGTTTAGGGTTTATCCTAATCCCGCCAGCGAAATGCTGAATATTGAGTTGTCCGTGAAATCCGGCTTGAATTACACATTCAAAGTTTTCAATGATAAAGGTGACATGCTCAAGTCAAAATCCGGTTATGCAACTCATGGACCGAACACTATTTCATGGAATATTCGCGACAATTCAGGTATAAGTTTGAGTTCAGGAACTTACTTACTTGTAGTAGAAATTAATAGTACAGTTGTAGCAGAAAAGATTATCATAGTGCGATAAAATGTTGTAAAATTGGATTCTCTTAATTTAGCAATGTCGTAAAAAAACTCCCTAATTTCACATGAGATTTTGGGGAGTTTTGATTTATAAGCAGTCTTATATTCAACGAAAAAGCTCTACCCATATCTTCCGAGACGGGTAGAGCCTGAGAGATTTGAACATTGGATTTCTTATTTTACATATTCGTAGTTCATAATATCGCTGTCTTTCCATGTTGACATCTTTTTTTCCACCATTTTGTCGTATATCATACAATTAGCACCATATAGCAATGATTTAGCATCATAACCCAAAAGTCTCAAGAATGCGGCAAGCATTGAGCTTTGAGTTCCTGTATGGCAATATATGACAATAGGTTTGTCCGTAGGCAATGTAGTCAAATCGTTAGCATATTTCAAACTCTCTTTCGGAGTGTATTGATAGGCACCGGGGATGTGTCCCGGGTCGAGATATTGAGCCTCGGTCCAATAATTTGCAATGAAATATTTGTTCAAATCTTGGAATACGGTTTGTGCGGTGATCCCCGCGGCACCGAAACCTTCTTTGAGAAGTGCGTCAACGCGTACTTCCAAAATTTCTTTGCCAGTTGTTTTACCGGTTTTTAGTTCAGGAAGTTTGCCCTTAGCAGGTTTTTGTGGAGCAGGAGTTGTTACAAATTGTGACGCGTAAGCATTACTGATGGCTTTTTTCCATCTTCCTGCAAAATCTTCGTGCCAAGTACACATGCCAAGTCTCATGTCAAACACTGTGTTATAGCCTAAGAACCTCAATAAAGCTGTTCCAAATCCGGCTGTTTGCCCTGTATAGCAAACTAAGGCGATTTTATCGTACTTTGACACATCTATTGACTTGACGTGGGTTAGTAAATCTGCCAACGCAACGTTAACCGCGTTCTTGATGTGTCCTGCTTGATAATCGTTAGCGGCTCTCAGGTCAATTATATAGACTTTGCCTGTTTGATTTAGTGTAAATACCTCTTCCGCGGTAATAAGTGCGGGTAAGTAGGTATTGACATAATCACCGTTTGCCTCAAGATATTTGATAAGTAGGTCTGCTTCGTTGATTGTCGGTTTGCTTGTATCATTATCGTCCGAACACGAAGCAACGAATACGATAGCCAATAAAATGGCTAAGAGTTTTGAATATTTGTTTAACATGGTTGTTACCCTTTATTTGTTAAAAAAAAATATAATAGTATTATTGGACTTCCCATTTTGCGGGTAATTTCCCGTCAACTGTTATGGGTTTAGTTGCTTTTACTTCCCAGTCGAGTAAATCCTCTTCGAACAAGTATAATTTCTTGTTACGGAATTTGCCGTCTTCTTTAATTATATGGCAATTGTCTCCGCAACTTTTGCCTGCATCAACTTTTGTGACATCAGTCCAACGCTGAATGTTATGGGGTGTAGTATAATTATAAGTCGGAAACACGTCAAAATTCGGATAATTCGGGGTACCATATTTTTCAAAAGAGTCAGGCGCTCCCGGAGTGCGTCTAACCAATGCGAATTTATAAGGTTTTACACTTGGAATTGGATTCATCGCTATTTTAAAGTCTTGATATGATGTTATCCGAGCACCTTCGCCACCGACATGGCAACTACCGCAACTATTGTATTTCTGCGAATGGCAGCTTTGGCAATTAAATGTGTTCCAGTGCAAGGTGTGGTACATGTTTTTGTTCTGTATTCCTTGATGGCAATCAGTACACGACGGCAATAATTCGTATGCATAACGATGTTCTGTAAATTTGCCGTTGCCGTGAATTTCTTGTTGGCTATGACAACTAGTACATGTGAAGCCCTTAGTCTGGTGAACGTCAGGTTTTGTACCGGGAGCAACACCCAAGAATGCGTGGCCACCGCGAGTTTTGTGGCATGCAATACAAGTATTGACCATATCGGGTTGCTTGCTAAAGTTGTGTCCATCCATCAATCCGCCGCCAGCTGCATGAGGACGATTGACGTGGCAATCACCGCAA
Source organism: uncultured Hyphomicrobiales bacterium (assembly GCA_964637845.1). GTDB lineage: Bacteria > Bacteroidota > Ignavibacteria > Kapaibacteriales > UBA2268 > PGYU01. The sequence continues at coordinate 17,945 of CAZWXI010000012.1, forward strand.
GTAGCATGACAAGTAGCGCAATTTTTCGCGTATCCCTGCTGCATGTCAAATGATAATTTACTAAATTCCAGTGCACCGCTTAATCCTGAACGCATAGTTACTTTACGCTTTTGTCCCCAACCTTGCTCGTGTAAACTGTTTCTTGTGGAGGCAACAATATCTGCATGACATGAAGCGCATTTTTCTTCAGCACTTCTTGATGGTTTTGCGATGAAACTACCGCTGTGTGCGAGTGCTTTATCGTCGGTTTTGTCAGTTCCATTATGGCAGTCTGTGCATGGAATTTTATAATGTTCTGACTTTTTATACTTTTCCCAACCGGGGCCACCTAAATAAACAGCGTCGTAAACTTCGATGTGAGGAACTTCACCACCGCAACCTCCGCTCCCAGGGTTTTCGTATGGCTTGGCAACAGCTTTCAAGTGAGCATAGTTTGTATGGCAGCCTTCACAAGATGCCACACTTGGTTTGTTGTTGTTACCGGTACTATTATCATCAGAACAACTGATTACCAAAGCGACCGATATCACTATTGCTATAAAAATGAGATGGAGTTTTTTCATACCTCTACCTTATAATAAAACATAATTTCAAACAATATTGCTTTGTGTTCATATAAAAATAAGAATAAAATTGATACAATGCAAAAAAAAAATGAGAATTATCACATAAATCAGCAAATAAATATCACTATATGGTAATTAGTTGCCAATAAAAGTAAATTTAATCTTGTATAAACTATGAAAAGCATTGTATAAAAAGGCTGTAAATTTTCTTAAATGCTTGAATTTTAGCTATTAGTTCGCAGTTTTTTTGTAATTTTGCTTCTTAATTTATTACAGTTAGAAAATTTTAATTAAATAAAGTTAATGAGGGTATAATGTACGATTTTGAATTTAAGCCCTTCGAAGAAATGACACCCGAGGACTATACCCATATAGGTTTCAAATCTGGACTTGAAGTTCACCAACAACTTCTCACTGATAAAAAATTATTTTGCCATTGTCCCGCAGGAAAATTCCAAAATTCTTATCATGCTGAAATACTTCGCCATATGAGACCAACACTTTCTGAACTTGGCGAGTACGACGGCACGGCGTTAATGGAATTCAAGACTAAAAAAGATATAATTTATAGAATTCACTACGATACTGTTTGTACTTACGAAATGGACGACACACCCCCGTTTCAGATAAATGAGCAAGCTCTTGATATAGCAATTGAAATTGGAATGTTACTAGATGCTTATATAGTTGACGAACTTCACATCGCTCGTAAACAATATCTTGACGGTAGTATTCCAACAGGTTTTCAGCGTACTGCAATAACAAGTGTCGGTGGTAGAATACCATATAAAGACAGGTATATAAATATAATTCAAATGTCAATAGAAGAAGATTCCTGTCGAGAAGCGAGCGATGTTGGGCACAAAAGAGTGTATCTGACTGACCGGCTTGGTATGCCTCTGATTGAGACAGTCACCTATCCCGAAATGAAAACCCCCCAAGAAGTTGCCGAGGTGAATCAAATTTTGCGTAAACTCGTTCGTACGACAGGCAGAGTTAGAACAGGAATGGGAGCAGGTCGCGAGGATGTTAACGTTTCCGTCACCGGCGGCACCCGTGTAGAAATCAAAGGTGTGCCGAACATTATAAGAATACCATTATTAACATACAACGAAGCGATGAGACAATGGAACTTGCTTAGAATGCGAGAGTCACTCGCTTCGAAAGGTATTAATAAAAATACATTCAAAGCAAATTACGAAGACGTCACAAGAATCATTCGTAAAACTAATTTCAAACCGATTGCCGATGCAATTCATAATGGTTATAGAGTAAATTGTGTGAGACTTGAAGGATTTGCCGGTTACTTGAAATGGCAAACCCAAACTGATACTCAATTTTCTAAAGAAATTTCTGACAGAGTGCGAGTGATAGCTTGTTTGACTACCTTACCAAATATAATCCACTCTGATAACCTTAGCGATACACTCGCTTCATCTGAATGGAACGCATTGAAAAAATTTATGAATGCAACTCCTGATGACGCACTCGTACTTGTTTGGGGTGATGATGCTGATGTTGAGATGGGAGCAAAAGAAATCATTATCCGCGCACACGAAGCTACAATCGGAATACCTTCAGAGACAAGACAGGCACTCAGAGATGGTACAAACGGATTCGAGCGAATTTTGCCTGGTCCCGAAAGGATGTACCCCGATACCGATTTACCCCCGAAACCAATAACTGCCGAAAGATTGCAGCGAATAAGAGCAAGGATGCCGGAGAAAATTTGGAATCGTACCGCAAGATACAAAAAACTAAGTGTGCCCGCTGATTTGATTGAGGACTTAGCTATTTCACGCTTCGCAATGATATTTGACAAAGTTGTTCTACCACCGTTCAATATATCACCTAAATTAGCCGCAATAGTATTGATTGAGTACCCTAAAAGACTTCTCAGGCGAGGTTTGGACATCAGTAAATTAAACCATGACCTATTTGAAAGAATTTTCAGATACTTTGCCGAAGGAAAAATCTTAAAAGATGGAATATTAATAGTTCTTGACCATTATCTCAGGATAGGCGAGCTCTCCGAAGTAGATTTGCCTCGTCCAGCAACAACCGATGAAATCGAAACAAGAATAAATATAGCCGTAAAACAATTAAACCATGTCAATATGCTGAATCCACATAAAAAATTTGATGTTATGATGGGGCTTGTTATGGACGATATGCGCGGGCGCGTAGACGGTAATTTTATTAGTGTCCAAGTTCAAAAGTTTTTAAATTAAGAGGTAAGTAATGGAAGAGAAAGACTTGTTCAAAGGTTATAGAGGTATCACGCAAGAAGTAATGAAAAAATTTTCCGCTTTTGTGTGGAGTGATATTGATGTAGAAACTGCCGAAGGCTCGAAATATTCGGGGATAATATTGCCTCGCTCGGAAACTGCCGATGACGTGCACTTGGTTTTAAAAATGTCAACCGGTTATAATATTGGTATCAGAGCCGATAAAATAACAAGTATAAAGATAAAGGGGCGTAAAGTAGCTAATTATAAAATTCCCGAGAAAGAATTTCCTTATGACAAAGGAAAGCCGAGAGTCAAACTATTCGGTACGGGCGGTACAATAGCAAGTCGCCTTGATTACCGTACAGGCGCGGTAATACCCGCATTTTCACCGGGAGAATTATATGGCTCGGTGCCCGAACTTGCCGATTATTGTAACCTCGAAACAGAGAAACTATACGGCGTATTTAGTGAAAATATGGGACCCGAACAATGGATAGGTACAGCAAAAGCTATCGCCTCCGAAATTGAAAAGGGCGTCAAAGGAATAGTTATAGGGCATGGAACAGACACAATGCACCATACTGCCGCAATACTTTCATTTATGGTGCAGAATTCTCCTGTTCCCATAGTCATGGTGGGCTCGCAACGCTCATCTGACAGACCTTCTTCGGATGCCGCATTAAACTTGATACATGCAGTAAAAGCCGCAGCTGAGAGCGATATTGCAGAAGTTATGGTTTGTATGTTCGGGCCAACTTCCGATATGTACGGACTTTTACATCGCGGAACTCGTGTCAGAAAAATGCACTCGTCATACAGGTCAACTTTCAGAACTATAGGCGATATACCGTTGGCAATGATAAATCGCGAACGTATCACACCATTACGCCAAGATTATAAGCGTCGCAGAACTGATAGTGGCTTTAAACTATTACCTTATTTCGAAGAGCGTGTCGGAATGGTGTACTATTATCCAAATATGATGCCAGATATGATTGATTCGATGGTAGAAACCGGCTACAAAGGTATTGTGATTGCAGGCACAGGACTCGGACACGTCAATAAGCCACTATATCCCGCACTCAAAAGAGCACAAGAGAATGGAGTTGCTGTCTATATGACTGTCCAAACATTGTGGGGATATGTTCAGATGTATGTTTATGAAACCGGTAGAGAAATGATGGAGCTTGGAGTAGTGCCAACAGCCAACATGCTTCCGGAAGTAGCTTACATGAAATTGTGCTGGACTTTAGGGCAAACAAGTGACCTCGATGAAGTGAAATCAATTATGCTTGAACCTATTAATGGCGAAATTACAGAACGTGAACCCTCTAACGGTTATCTTGTTTATCAAGGTGGTATCCCTGAGGTCGAAGAGTTCATATCACAATACAGAAAATAGCATGTAGTCAAAATATTGAATGCCGTTCCGTCCGGAGCGGCATTTTATTTTTAAATACTTAGCGATTATCTGAATTTTTTATAATAATTTGACAAAATTCCTTTTTACTATATTTGTATGTTGGATTAAATTTATCAAGAAATATGTTTGCTGACAGAATATCAGGTTTTACAGAGTCAATTTTTACAACGATGAGCAAATTGGCTTTCGAAAAGAATGCAATTAATCTCGGACAAGGTTTCCCGGATTTTGACGGGTATAAAGAAATTTTTGAATTTGCGCATGTCGCAATGCTACAAGGCAAGAATCAATATGCACCAAGCTCTGGAATAAAATCCCTGCGTGATGTTATATCAGTGGTCAATCAATCACAATACGGCTTAAGCTACAATCCCGATACTGAAATAACAATCACAACTGGTGCTACTGAAGCGATTTTCGATGCCATGCAAGCTTTTATCAATCCGGAGGACGAAGTCATTCTTTTCGAGCCTTATTATGATGCACATTTGGCTGACGTATTACTTGCAGGAGGCACACCAAAATTTGTTACTTTGCACAAACCAGATTTTCATTTTGATAAAGATGAATTAATTGATAAAATTACCGACAAAACTAAAATGCTTGTGCTTAACACTCCACATAATCCGCTGGGAAAAGTATTCAACTATGAAGAATTAAGTTTTATCGCTGATTTAGCAATTGAAAATGATTTTCTTGTTTTGACTGATGAAGTTTATGAATTTTTGACTTATGATGGAATTCAGCACTTACCGCTCGCAAAATTAGATGGAATGCATGCTCGAACCATCACGATATCCTCGACGGGTAAAACATTTGGTTCTACCGGTTGGAAAGTTGGATATGTTTGTGCAAATTCAAAATTGACCGAAGCAATAAGAAAAGTACATCAATGGACTACTTTTGCGGTGCATACTCCCGCTCAACATGCTATGGCTGAAGCTTTCACAAGGTTTAGCGATTATTTACCCGAATTCAAGCAATTATATCAAAATAAGAGAGATATTTTGTATAATGCCCTCAAGGGCTCGGAATTTAATCCGACTTTACCCTTGGGAAGCTATTTTATGATGGTTGATGTACCGAAAAACTTTACAGATGATGTTGATGCGGCATTGAAATTAGTCAACGACTACGCCGTTGCCACGATACCTCCGTCAGCATTTTATTCCGTTTCGGATGAAGGAAAATCTATGCTACGATTATGCTTTGCCAAAAAAGACGAGACATTGATTGAAGGAGCAAAAAGACTCTTGGAAGCAATAAATGAATGATGAATTTACACCATAAATATATGACGCTTGCCATTGAGGTATCTAAGAATGCTTTGAAATCTGGTGATATTCCCGTCGGTGCAGTAATTGTACAAAATGATACAATAGTCTGTTCGGCACATAACACAATCGAGCATGACAATAATCCCATAAATCATGCAGAAATTATTGCCATCAACCTTGCTTCACAAATATTAGGCGATAAGCATTTAACGGATTGCGATATGTATGTAACTCTTGAACCATGTGTAATGTGTGCGGGGGCAATCATTTTGGCAAGAATGCGAAGGATAATTTTTGGTGCATATGATTCAAAAACAGGAGCCTGTGGCAGCTTATTTTCTATTCTTTACGAATCAAAGCTCAATCACAAAGTCGAAGTCATTGGCGGAATTATGGAAGCCGAATGTTCATTGCATCTAATGAAATTTTTTGAGAACATTCGGAAAAATAAGAATGCTTGAGCCTGCACTTTACATCGTACCAACGCCAATTGGTAATCTTGAGGATATAACGCAAAGAGCGATTAAAGTTTTGTCGGAAGTTAATGTGATTGCATGTGAAGACACGCGTCATACCGGCAATCTATTAAAAATGTTAAATATTGCTTACGACAAACTTCTTTCCTATCATGAACACAATGAAGCCCAAAGAGCCGAAGAAATAGTTGGATTAATCAGAGTCGGAAAATCCGTTGCTCTGGTTTGTGACGCAGGGATGCCGTTAATATCTGACCCCGGATACCGTGCTGTACGCCAAACAGCTAGTGCCGGTTTAAAAATCATTCCTCTACCCGGAGCTAATGCTATTCTTCCTGCATTAGTAGCGAGTGGTTTACCAGTTCATGCATTTAGCTTTCTTGGTTTCATGCCTCAAAAAAAAGGCAGAAAAGCATTTTTAATGCAAATAAATGATTTACCACATACTTGCATTTTTTATGAATCAACACATCGGATTGATAAATTGCTTGAGGAAATTAAAACAATATTCGAACCAACAAGAAAAGTTGTTATAGCAAAGGAAATAAGTAAATTTCACGAGAATTTTATTCGCACGACCGCAGGTACAGCCGCAGAAGATTTGAAAAAAACTTCGGAAAATAGAGGAGAATTCGTTATTTTGATTGAAGGAAACAGGTAAAAATAAAAATGTTTATTACTTTTGAAGGTATTGACGGAAGCGGAAAAACCACTCAGATTTTGTTGCTGAAAGATTACCTTGAATCTCTCGGGTGCAAAACCTTATTTATCAGAGAACCCGGAGGAACAAAGTTCTCTGAAATTATTAGAGATATTTTGTTAAGTGAAAATTTAGAAATCAGTCCGATTTCAGAATTAATGCTTTTCGAGGCCGCAAGAGCAAATCTAACATCCGAAGTAATAATTCCAGCCCTCAGAAAAGGGTTTTTTGTCTTGTGCGATAGATTTTATGATTCCACTACTGCATACCAAGGATATGGTAGGCAACTCGACCTTGCACAGGTCATGGTTATAAACGAAATGGCAACTTTCGGGATAGAACCTGATATAACTTTCTACTTGAGGTTGCCTCTTGAGGAATCCAAAAAACGCTCTAAGCACAAAAAGGCGGACCGTATGGAGCGTTCAGGCGAAGAATTTTTCCTCAGAGTGATTTCGGGTTATGATGAATTAGCAAAGCGGGAACATCATCGAATCAAAGTCATAGATGCATCAGGTAGTATCAATGACACTCATAAACAAATATTATCACATATAAAACAAAAAACTCATAAAATATAATGCTTAATCAATATGGGTATCACATATTTTTTATCAACCGTATTTTTATTATTTTTGAATATCTTTTTTTTTTATATTTAGTTCGGAAATTATATGCTGAATCAGTTGATTATAAAAACGATGCCGATTATTCCAAAATCAATTGTCTATTTGTTTGCTAAAAAATATATAGCCGGCCCTGATTTGAATGATGCTATCAGAGTAACGAAAGATTTAATGGCAAAGAACGGTTCGAGCACGATTGATGTGTTGGGTGAGTTTGTAACTTCCAAAGACAGGGCTCTCCATGAAAAAGACATGAGTATCGAGGTTCTCGATGCTATACAAAACCATTCGTTAGATACATATTTATCAGTCAAACCGACATCTCTCGGGCTTGGTTTGGATTTCGATTTCGGATATGAAAACATCAAAGAAATTGTTGATTTAGCAAAGATTAAAGATATTTTCGTTCGTTTAGACATGGAAAATTCCCCCTATACTACTGCGACATTAGAATTATATAAGAAACTCAGAGAAAACGGTGATGACAATATCGGTTTTGCGATACAATCATACATGCGACGTAGTATTGAAGACGTACAATCAATGATTGAGTATAAGCCGAATATCAGATTATGTAAAGGGATTTACAACGAAGCTGAATCTATTGCATACAAGGGGTATGAAGAAATTCGCGAGAATTTTCGCAAATTGCTGGATTTAATGCTCGATAATGATTTGTACGTAGGCATCGCCACTCATGACGAAGCATTGATTCAATACAGCCTATCAAAAATTCTGGAAAAGGGCCTGAAACGCGAACAATATGAGTTTCAAATGTTACTCGGAGTTCGCGAAAATCGTCGTGACGAACTTCTTAACCAAGGACATCGTGTACGTATTTATGTCCCGTTCGGACATGATTGGTACGGCTATTCTACCCGCAGGTTAAAAGAAAATCCACAGATGGTCGGTCATATTGTAAAATCAATATTCGGCTTAAATGCAAACTAATGTTTAAAAAAGTTTTTTTTTCTATTATCATTACACTTCTTGTTGGTTGCAGCAGCAAACCAACAAGGTATGATTTTGATACTATTCGAATTGCGACTTTCAACATCGAATGGCTCGGTGACGGTATCGATGACAATAAAAAACGCTCTGACAGTGATTACGAAAGAATCGCCGAGGTTATACGCAAAATTGACGCTGATGTAGTTGGAGTGCAGGAAATAGAGAATCAGCAAGCACTCCTCAAGGTCATGAATTATTTGCCAGGATACTCTTATGTAATTGGAAACACGGGATGGATACAAAATGCCGCCGTTATTTTTAAAAGCGATGTTGAAGTCAAATACATAATGGATTATAGTCCTCTTTTAGTCAAGGAAAACAAGACTCGTTCAGGATTGTGGGTGGAAGTCAAAAAGGGAAATTTCGATTTTTACATGATGGTAGTGCATTTTAAATCCACATCTTCATTCGACAATACTCCCGAACTCAGAGCCGAGAGCTTTCAATTACGACAGCAACAAGCAAAAGTCCTTCGTAAATGGGCAGATTCTATCGTCAGTTCAGGAACTGAACAAGATATAATTGTTGTTGGTGATTTCAACGATAATCCGAACCGGACCAATATGCGAAATCTTGAACAATTAGTTCATGACGGGGAATTTTTCTTTATTACAAAGGATTTGACAAGTTGCAAAAATCCGCGTTGGGATTTGATTGACCACGTAGCAGTTAACACAAGTGCAAAAAGCCGCTATATATCGGGAAGTGAATTTGTATATAACTTTTTCCAAAGTTATTGGGAATATCAATCAGAAATGATTTCTGACCATTGTCCAGTAATGGTCTCTTTTGAAATAGAATCTCCCGATAACGATTAATATAGTTGTATTCCGTCCAAAACATCAACTACACTCTGAACCCTGCCAAAAGGTGCTGAAATCTGTACACCACCGATATAGTTTTTCATATTCATAAGAGTTTCTCGTGCGATTTCGATACCCTCTTTTATTGAATCTTCCTTTGCATCTTGATATTTTCGCAATCTATGCATAACAATCTCCGGGACATTACAGCCGGGGATTTCATTGTTCATGAACTCGGCATTCCGAATTGATGTCAGTGGCCACAATCCAGCGATTACAGGTATTTTCACATGTTGAATACGATTTAGGAAATTCTCAAAAATATCAAGGTCAAAGACAGGTTGAGTTACGATATACTCTGCTCCCGCTTCAATTTTCCAATCTAAACGCGAAAGTTCTTCGCTGAGGTTTACCGCTCCTGGATTCGCTCCAACACCGATATAATATCCCGTTGGATTACCGATTGGGTTCCCCGCTATATCAAGACCATGATTTAATCTATTAATTATATTGACAAGACCTATTGAATCAACGTCGAATACTGCAGTTGCATCGGGATAATTTCCCAATTTCGGCGGGTCGCCCGTTATTGCTAAAATGTTTTTCAATCCTAAGGCATAGGCACCAAGCAAGTCAGACTGGATGCCTATTACATTTCGGTCGCGGCATACATAATGCAGTACAGTTTCTATGCCGACTTTATTTTGTATCTGTACGGCTAACGACAAAGCGGACATTCGAGCACTTGCTCGTGGTCCATCAGGTATATTAATGCAATCAACTCCATGGTAAAAAAGTTCCTTAGCTTTTTCGACTACTGCGTCTGAGCCCAGTCCATGCGGTGGAAGCAACTCCACAAGTACTACGAAATGATTGGCTTGAATTCTCCGTGCAAATCTTGATTTATTTTGAGGTTCGATAAGTTTTATATCTTCAGGTCTTTTAATTCCTCTGAATTCAAATTTGCGGGTACTAATCTCTGGCTTAATTGCGTTTAACATATTTCGCATGCGTTTGATATGCTCGGGTCCCGTCCCGACGCATCCCCCAATTATGTTTGCACCGGCTTGTACGAAGTGTTTTGCGTATTCTCCTATGTACTCGGGCGATGTGAGGTATAAATTCCGTCCGTCAATGTTTTTGGGTTTACCCGCAGATGGCATTATTGAAATCGGCATCTTGGTTAATGGTCTTACTGTTTCCAACCACCTCAACATGACCTGAGGTCCCACAGTTGAATTAATTCCGATAGCATCGGCATGACAACGCTCCAATTGTTCAACAATATCAGCCGGTTCGGCGCCTGTAAGCGAAGTACCGTCTTCGTCGATTGTCATTTCTGCTATTATCGGCAGGTCGCATATCTTTCTCGCCGCTTCTGTGGCAAGAATCAATTCTTCGGGATAGATGAAAGTCTCAAAAATGAGCAAATCTACGCCACCGGCAATAAGGGCTTCGATTTGTTCAGTAAAGGCAAGTTTGGCTTCTTCTCGTGAGGTCGGTCCAAGCGGCTCAATTTTGATACCAAGTGGACCGATTGAACCCGCTACATTGATATCATCTCCCGCAACATATCTCGCGAGCCGAGCCCCTTCATAGTTGATTGTGTAAACCTTGTCGGAAAGCAGATATTTCGCTAATTTGTATCTATTCGCTCCGAAAGTATTTGTCTGGATAATGTCAGCTCCTGCTCGCTTGTAATCTTCGTGAATCTGTTTAACAAGAGCCGGGTCTGATAGATTAATTTCATCGAAACAACGATTTATGAATATTCCACGGTTGTATAATTCAGTACCGAATCCGCCATCAAACAGCAGAACGCCGTTCTTTATCCTATACAATAATTCTTCTTTGCTTAACATTTTTATCCAAAACATTCGAAAATAAAATCAAAACGATATTATTCGATTAATATTTATTTATTAATTTCAATTATGTTTTTATATTTTTTCAATATGCAGTATCTTTGAATTTATTTGAATTTGTATTTTTATAGATGAATCCGAAACAAAGTTTATTATACATATTTATATTCATATATTGTTGCAATCTTTTTGCCGAAAATAACTATCTTCGAGTTAGACCTAGGACCGGCGACGGCATACAAACTCTTTTTGCAAGATACGAAATCCCATTTACTTCAGATATGCTCGATACTTTCAAAGTGATGAATCAAGGTAAATTAACTGCTGCGGACGGTTTGAAACTGCACGTATCCTATATGCTTCCAATTTTAATATATAAATACAACGGTAAGTCAATTCGCTCAACAATCGACAATAATGACATGAAATACGCTAAGAGAATTCAAAAATATAACGATGATATGCTGGCAAAAAGAGTAAAACACACCAACTATAGGATAGATAAAGAGCTTTGGGTGCCGCTCTTCGGACTTATTGAGCAAAGTCCTGAAAAACCAAAAACAACTGAAAAAAAGAAATTGCCGAGCGAAGTAACATTCGAGCTTTTCGGCGATAAGTATAAAAATGTCAAAATTGCAAGCAATAAACTCGGGGATTGTATATTTTACATTATCTCAGGACATGGAGGTCCCGACCCGGGTGCAGTCGGATATCGAGCCGGTTATGAATTGCATGAGGACGAATACGCTTATGATGTTTCACTCCGGCTTGCCCGTAATCTGCTCGAACATGGTGCCGAAGTTTACGTCATAGTACAAGATTCTTTAGACGGTATTCGCGACAATCAGTACTTAAACAATTCTTATGGTGAAGTCTATTTTGACGGAACACACATCCCCGCAAATCAGCTTGATAGACTGGCTAAACGTGCCGAAATCATTAACCATTTGTATGAAAAAAACTTATCAAAAGGTAAAAGGCAATTAAGCATCGAAACTCACGTTGATTCACGATATACCGACAAAATGATTGACATTTTTTTCTATTATAACGATAAAAGTGCAGAGGGGAAACGAATTGCCGAAATTCTGCTCTCTACTATTGAGGGGAAATACCAAAAAGCTCAACCCGGACGAGGCTATGACGGAAGTGTTTCGTCTCGCAATCTTTATATGCTGAGGAATACAAAGCCGACAATGATTTTTATTGAAATCGGTAATATTCAGAATCCACGTGACCAAATTCGGCTAATCGAAAAAAATAATCGCCAGGCAATCGCAAATTGGCTGAAAGACGGTCTAATAAATGCTTTGGCAGAATAACGGTTCTCGCATTTTGGAAAAGGAGAATTTTGTCGTTCTGCGACGAAAGTTATGAATTCTGTCGCAGCGGACTTTTCGCTTTTGTTTTGAGGAGTGTTCGGGAGATGTGAAAAGGTTGTGTTATTTTATTATGACAAATTTTTCTGTTTCGCTTGACATCAAATTATCGTTGATTATATATGCTCTTATGAAATATACTCCGTTACTCAGCGAATGCAAAGGTAATATTGTAGTTGTATTTATTTTCGTTTTATAATCATAAATTTTTATTCCAGTCTGATTGTAAATACTAATATATACGTCGCTAGAATTTAAATTCTTAGCGAAAATTGTAGAAATTAATAGCTCATCGCTTGCCGGATTTGGTGAGCAAATTATTTTTAGTGATTTATTCGAGACATGTTCTGGATTTAAATCTATGACATTATTTTTGAGTTCACTAATACGACCTTTTGCATATATCGTATCAACTATAAATTGTTCCGCAAAATACAAATCCTCAGTATATTTACACATTGTTGGCTGATTGTTTATCATAGCTAATCTATAACTATCATTATTACCATTTATGAGGTAAAATACCATGAATGCAAATCCAGAACCCGGCAAAAATGGTGCGGGTAGCTCAATAAATGTGCTGTCGGACAACTTTTGCAATTTCAGTGATACTACATTCGTATCATTGAAGGTTACCATATAATTCAATTCAGCAGTCGAATCCACCTGCCACCAGTCCGTATATAACGTATCTCGGTTATCAAATAGAAAGTAATTTTCTGTCGAATCATTTTCGTGTATCTGTATATATGGCAAATTCATTGCTATTGGTTGGTTTTGCGAAGTGGGTAATTTTTTTAATAAAATATCAGAAATTTTCTGATACGAAATTGGACTATCACTACCAAAACCAATATTTATTTTAGCTTTTATACAATCAACACAATCATTGAAGGGATAAAAATAAGCAGGATTTGGTATTATTTTGGGATTACCATCAAGCGAACCATATTCAAATATTCGATGATTTTTCCATACATTTTCTCTAAAATTTGCATACGGCGACAAAGCTAAATGAGGATAAGTGCCCTCAGAAACGGGGTAAATTGTTTTTTTATAATCTTTCAGGGATAAACTATCATTCAAAATTGACATCTGCGGTAGCCAAAGATGATAAATCCTTTGTCCATTTGTTTGTGAATTAAAATTACTCCATGTGTCAACAAAGTTAATTATACAGGAATTTCTTAATTTGTAAGGAGAAAGTTCTCTACCCTTTTGATAAGAAATTGTTTGTGAAAGCACAGGTGAGTTCAATTTATTCTGTGAAGACCAAGAGTTAATTCGCCCATATATATTCTTGACATTCACAAGATGCGTATGAGTAAATTGACTTGCAACTGTATCCGGAAAATTTATAATATTCAAGAATGATATATCAGCATAATCCGATGATTTCTTTGATTCCCATGCAATAGCTTCTCGTTGGAGACTACGGTTAGTATTATGCATGCCCGTCATTGCTCTATAAATTGTAGGATACCTCCCCGATTCAAAATTATTACTCAACCTTAATATACCATCTGACGAATCACGTGTCCCGCCTGTAAGAGATTTGGCAATATAATTATCAATATCTAATGAGTCATAATGCAACTTTGTGTAGTAAATTATTTCCCTCCCAAAATAATTTGTTTCCTGCCAAACTAAGGAGCAATCCTCTTCGCCTAAATCTACTGCAGAATAAACATTCACTGAGGGATGCGAGGCTTTATTTCCTAATGAACCAAACTTTAAGTGACGATAACTTTCAAAATATTCTTGACAAGGATATTTAAATCCTACTCCTATCCCGCAAAGAGAATCCGACCAAGCATAATAATTACCATTTGCTGACGCATTTACAACCGGAGTGCCCCAATTATCAGGATGCCCCGAATTAATGCGATGAATTGCCTTCCCTTTGCTTATTACCTCTGCAAGTGTGCCGCTAACATCTAAGATGGTTTCGCATATTGGATTTAAATATTGCTTGCAATGATTTTCAGCAGGATCGCAAATCGGGTCATCACAAATACTTTCGGAACTTAATTCAACATTAAACACTACATAAGCCTTCGGTATATTACCGTCATTACGGACAACTATTGAAGGATAGTAGCCAGCAACTTCTTCGAACAACGCGGGAATATTATCAAGAACAATCGTAATGCTGTCGGATACCTTTATTTCAGGTTCCCACTTTATCTGTCTATTTAAAGAATCTATCGTCAGCGGTAAACTCCGACGATAATAGACAGTCATCAATCCATCTCTGTCAGCATCTCGTTTATGATATGCAAGATGATAACGCACTGCATCAGTCGGCTCACCATTCTCATAAACGGGATAGACGACCATTTTCGATTGATTGGAGTACTTAAGATTGCCCGAAATTGGATTGGGACGCAAAATTTCTACCTTCAGCATCTTACCTTCGCCCGGCAAGAACTTTAATGCCAGCGAACTGTTTTGACCTATTACTGTGTCTATATAATTATTATATCGCTCCTTACGCCACCAGGGCCAATTTTCGTCATAATCATTATCAGCTTTTAGCTCGGTCACTCTAAGCAAGGCATATTCGCTGCCATTATTAGTCGTATCGCAGTAGTTAAACGGGAGCGTGATTTCACGGCAACCGAGACGCTTCCAATAATACTTCTGCCATAATGTATCCGGATAGTTAGCTCCGCTCGGACGCATCGGATTTACCCCGCCATTATCACAAAGTACATCAAACTCATTCGAAGACAAAAATAACATATGCTTGTCATCAGGCACCTCCGTAAAATAAATTAACGGGTCGGTACGGCGGTTTTGGATGCCGATAGTGAAACCTTTTGTCATGTTTGTATCATTTTTATCGGCAAGAAGAGTAATATCTAAGAAATTCTCGGTATTTGGCTCATATCCTGTGCTTGGTGAGTATCCCGTTGAGTCAACTGCATAGAGTTTGCGAGTTTTGACGCTATCAACATTGATGAATTTTCTCATTATATCAGTACTGCCCCACCGTGGGTGTCGTGTCTCCCATATTTTATATCCACACCCGTACCATGCTTGTAAACGTTGCGACATAATATGTTCTTCATTGTTCAAGACCCACTCGTGTAATTTTCTTAATTCTAATCGGGTTGATTTTTTTCCGATGTAAAACCTGTCTGTACGTGTACCCATAATTTCAGCAATTTCATTTCTTTCAAGCGTAGGAATTCTCGAATATATGCCAAGATAATCAACATCTCCGCCTAAAAAATCACTACCTATCTCATCTAACTCCAAAAATTCAACACCATCTTTGCTTAAAGCATTTGATGAAAGAGCTGTATTTGGTATTGACATGCGGGCAAAATGTAGAATATCGCTAACAATATAATCTTGTGAAGTATCATAAAATAATCCTTTTGCTCCCTGAATAATTGAAATCCAATTCATCAACCGCAATTCTTCTGTAGTTATAACTCGCATTCCATGGTCAACCATAGAACAAATTTTATCAAGCGACGGATTAGATTGGTGGTAAATTATATCCTTAGTCCAATCAGAACCTGTAAAGCATTGCGAATACCAAGGTTTATCTTCATATAAAGTACCCGAATATAAAGGATTAAGTAATACTTTATACAAAAATGATTCCCAGTAAGCTAATTTTGATATTGGAAGTGCTACAAATTGAATATTATCATAATGCATATAAGTATTAAAATTAGCACCTCGCATATCACTTACAGATGAACCAGACCTTAAAAAAGTCTCATATCCTGAATTAAATACATCTAATTCACCGGTTACGGGATGAATTTTATAACCTTGATAATTACCCAATGTTTTCCAAAAATTTTGATTTGACAATCCTCTTAACGGTACTGCTGTTGCTGCAACACGGTTCGACTCGGAAATTGGAGTAGCAACACTACCCTTAAACGAATATAGATTCAACCATCTATCAGCTGCATTAATATAATGATTATAGTGTTCCGGGAGAATTGGACCATTGGAGCCGGTTATTATATCACCAATTAACTTTCTTATATAGCGCTCTGAAGCCCAATTGATAAGAGACCCTTCAATATTAACTGTGATTCTGAAAGGTTTTATACCTCTATTTGCATAGCTTGGTTTTGATAATGAGTCAAATGCTTCTTGAACTCCTTCGATGATATTTTCATCATTATGACCCCAAAGCAATTTTCTTGTATTGGGCGTTTCAAATCTGAGCCAATCTATTGCAAGTGGCACTTCGTTACTTAAATACGTCACTTTGATTTTTAAACTGTCAATCTTATCAAAAGAATTAGCGGTAATACCAAAACCGGATTTTAATAGTTTGTTACCCTCAATTCCAAAATCTATTAATGCAGAAATGGTAATGTCCTCATTATCAAGAGGTAACATATACGCTCTGATATAAAAAACTGAAACTTCTGAAGTATCTTTCAAATCCAATGCTTTTCCACGATTATTAGGGTTTGTATAAGAATAACTTGTAGCAGGAATACTATCAAATTTTGCCATGACAGAATCGTATTCGAATGTAAACCAATTTATAACAGAACGTATATATATGCAAGGAACTTCTATCTTCAACAAAGCTGTTGTGTCTGCCAATGTTTCATTCCCATAACGCCTGAGATTCATGCTTAAATAATATCTTCTGCCAGTCCAATTTGAATCAAGAAGTGGGCTGGCTTCCACATAATTGAGATGATTTGAGGGCCATGGCTCTGCCAAAACCACTTCGTTAACAAGCGTGGAACTATCCAAGATTAAACGACTATAATTTTCGTCAGTTGGGTTATTAATAACCCGACCACGTTTATACAAAAACCCAAATACTGGATTGGACGGGTCGCCTTCACGAATATTCAGCTTATACTTATTGTTTGGCTCAATATTAAGAGTTGGCTCATATTGTAAAGATTTGGTAAATACTATACTGTTGTCATTATAACAATGAGAGGCTAAAGCAAGTTCACCACTTTGGTACCTGCATCTGACAAATAGCAAGGTACTATCTGCATAATGACTTTCATTTATAGAATACAAATACGATGTTTGAATATCAGCCATATTTGTAAATAATGCTTCAGAAATTTTTCGGTACGGTTCCCAATGCCAACCCAAGACCATTTTATTAGTTTTAAAATAGGATGAATCACTCGAAATATATGTAGGAATGCCATTGATATTTATTTGTACTTGCACAGGTTCAAAGTTCTGACTGTAAGCACTTGTTATAGTCATCAAAAAAATTATTAGCTTTTTCATGACACCCTCTTACCTCGATACTACAAATTTATTTGTAAAGCTTTGAGCACCTATTTTTAGTTTGGCTATGTAAACACCCGATGGCAGAGGCAATTCTATTTGTATTTTGTCTCTTACAATTGTGTTACTGCTTTGGTAAAGGATATTACCAATCATATCAATAATTGAGATTTCGTTAACGATTGGCATGTTCTCTTTTAATTGAATTGTTATTTGATTCTCTTGATAACTCAAATCAAATATATTTGGTTCTTGTTCTTCTACGGTTGTTGCAAGTAATCTCTCCAAATCTAGACTTACAAATGACTTACCAAGTAGGATGAGTGTGTTATAATTTTTATTATATCTTATAGTCCCACCAAAAAATTCAATATCATTAAAAAATATTTGCCCAGTTAGTAAATCAATAACTTTTGTACTTCTATCATTAGCTGACCTATAAGCAGTTACAACAGTATTTCCTTCACCAATAAAACAAAAAGATTTGATTCTATCCCAAGCTGCATATTCCCTAATTAATGTCGTTTTAAATGTACCGGGTTCTATTGAATAGAACTTTGCACCTCTTATACCGCCGGTGTTACGAGTAAATCCTAAATATCTGTCGTTCTCACTGAAATGAATTTCACGTGGTGATGTCGAGTGTTGGTCATCCATGCTGATTAATTTTGGAGTCAATGTTTCAGTATCCCATAGATGGAAATAGTGAAAATTTTCATCGCTTTTATATTTTCTTAACCAACTCCCGGATGCAAAATGGCTTCCGTCTGATGAAATACCGATTGAACTAATAAAGAAGTCACCAGCACCGGGAGCTTTTAATGAAAAATTTCGGGATTCACCAGTTTCAATATTGTATATTGCTAATGTTGAATCTTTGATACCGGTACCTAAGATTAACAATCTGTTATTATCAGGGAAAAATTTGACTCTTTGCCCTGTGACTTTTCTTAGAATGATAAAACTTTCATAGTCAATTATATTAGTAAAATTCCCTGATGATAGCGCAATAAGCCTACCATCGTTGGATATTTCTACATAACCAACCAAGGGCGTCGGTATAAAACGTAAGATTTTCCCTGTCTGTCCATCAATTTCATACGCTATTCCTGATTGACTGGCGATTATATTGCCGTTAGGATGTACACTAAATTGTTCAATTCTGTTTGAATCTGCCTCCCATATAATAAAATCTTCAATACCTTGCGCCAGTGCTGTGTTGCAATAAACCAAGATTGCGACTGCGAAAATTAAATATACATTTTTCATGTCAAATCTCCATAAATAAATTTTTTAAAAGAACTTTTTTATTTACTAACTTAATAAATTTTCCTGAAATAAATTATGTTAACCTCTAAAACCCGAGAATAATAAGGAAAAAAGTTAAATTGCAAATGCAGCATAAAAAAATACAAACAAACCCAATGAAAATTTCGAATAGATCGCCATCGCTATTAGATGAATACTTAAAATTTGAGAAACTAAACAAGTACAATGACCCTTGTTAGTATTAAATACCCGGATAGAGTGGGAGAGTTTCAGAAGCCCGATAGAGGATGTATATCAGAAAACAGAACCAAGTAATGGAGGAAGACCGGCGTATGGGTCATGATGTTCAAGATATTAATACTACAAAGGTTATATGAATTATCAGATGATGCATTAGAATTTCAGATATTTGACAGGTGGTAATTTATGAGATTTCTCTGACTAGCGATGAAGGATAAAGTGCCAGACGCCAAGACAATATGGTTATATCGGGAAACATTAACAAATGCGGGAGTACTTGAAGAATTTTTGTACAATTAACGCAAACATTGAGACAAATGGGTTTGACGGTCAGCAGTGGAAAAAAAATAGATGCAACGATAATGGAAGTCCCTAAACAAAGAAATACAAGAGAAGAGAAGAGAAGAGAAGAGAAGAGAAGAGAAGAAACAAATCAAAACAGGATAAGGTCCCCCGGAATGGCCAGAAGCAAAGGCAAGACAAAAGGATGTACATGCAAATTGATTTACACAATAGGTTTAGAAAGGGCAACAGCAAATATCGCTTTAAAAAACATAGTTTACAATTTGCATCAAACGATTAAGTTGCTTGAAAATAAGCAAATAGAGACAAAATTTACTTTAATATTTTAAAATAAATGGGAAAAGCACAGAAATGCAGAAAAATATAATGGAAATATCAGTAAAAAATGATTAAATATTAGTTTTTTTGAATTTTTAAATGAATAATTTCTAAAAGTTTATGGAATGACAGCTTGTTTTTTATGAATGAAAATGATTATTTTCAAAAAAGTAGTTTTTAGAGATTACCTTGTCATTGTATTTCGCATATCCTACCTCATTTAATGTTATAAGACCATGTTGTATCAAACAAGACTTGATAGCCACTTTTTACCTTTGGAATTGAAACCCAATTAAAATAGCCATCACCTCTCGCTTCTAATCTTATTTTAGTAATATGAACTAAATGAAGGTAAGTTTTAGATTTGTCATTAATGTAAATATTTCTTACTGTTTCAGCAATACCTGTAATTGTCGTATATCCTAATATACTAAATTTATCAAAGTCTATATTTATAGGGGAATAATTGTTGCAGTCTTGATATATAGTATCAGGATCAGGCCTATCTTTCCACCATCGTATTGTCTCAATCGACTGGTTCCATAAGTTTTGATAATCTGCTTCCGATTTTATTACTACACCATTTTTAGCAAGTATCAAATCTAAGCATTTCAGTTTTACATTAATAGTATCGGTTACCTCTACCCAGTTTGTGTCGTTTGCGATTGAGTATTTGTCGTAGTTGCTGAATTGCGTTGCGTGTTCCTGCTTGCAAGAGAGCATGATTGCGGCTATCATTACCGCGCAAAATATAATTGATTGTTTCATTTTTTTATCTCCTTATTTTTTGATAATTTTTT
>CAZWXI010000013.1:0-37484 GCA_964637845.1 uncultured Hyphomicrobiales bacterium
TGAAGACCCTTGTCTTCCGCACGAAGTATGACCTTTTGTAGAGCTTTCATTAGTTCGAATAAGTTGGCATTCTTAAACTCGGCACTCTCCTCTGCAACATCTCGGTCAGCATCAAAAAGGCGGCGATAAAGAATGTACTTATTATCCTCTGCCATTGAGTATAATTGTTGTGCCGCTCCTTTTATTTGCTTGTATTCGAGCAATTTTTGAACTAATGCTGTTCGCGGGTCTTCAACTTCAGAATCTTCGCCTACTTTTGGCTTGGGCAACAGCAATTGTGCTTTAATATACATTAAAGTTGATGCCATTAAAATAAACTCGCCCGCTAATTCAAGGTCGAAATACTTCATGATGCGGATGTAATCCAAAAACTCTGCGGTAACCTGCGATATAGGTATATCGTAAATATTCAATTCGTCGCGTTTAATGAAATAAAGCAACAAATCAAATGGACCTTCAAAATTTGGGAGTTTTATTTTATACATTAATCAACTTTACAAAAACTGCAAAAACAATAAGAACACGAAAAATCATTGTATTATTGTTGACAATTTCTTAACATTATACGTAAATCCTCGGTATCCGTCCCTTTAATGCGGTAGTGATTTCATAAGGGATTGTACCCATTACTTCCGCTAGTTCATAAGCATCAACGGCAGCATTACTCTGTTGACCAATGAAAATTACATCGTCGCCAATGTTTATATTCTCTGTCCCGATATCTACTAAACATTGGTCCATGCATATTGTTCCGATAATAGGATGCTTTTTGCCTTTTATCAAGCAATTTGCCTTGTTCGCTAAAATCCTATGGTAACCATCTCCATATCCGAGTGGTACCACGGCAACTCGTTTTTGCTGCGAAGATATATAATTGAGACTATATCCGACTGTATCGCCGGGTTTGATATTATTTATATTGATGACTTTTGACGATAGTTCTAATATGGGTTTCAAATTAAGTTTATCGGCAAGATTTTTATGGTCCATATAACCATACAACGAAATACCGCATCGAGCCAAATTGTACGGACGCTCTGGAAAATTTAAAACACCGGCACTATTGAGTGCGTGAATATATTTGAATCTAAAACCCAACTTATATAATTCCGACAATGTTCTTTCGAAGGTATCTAATTGATAATTTGAAAACGTTCTGTCTTCAAGCTCTGAACCCGCAAGATGCGTTAAAATGCCAATCATCTCAACTCCCTCAAGTTCGGTGGCTTTTTTCATGAAACTTACTGCTTGTGCGGGTTTAATACCGTCACGATTCATACCAGTATTGATGAAAAGATGGGTTTTTACGGTAGTATTTCGAGCAGTTGCTTCGTCGGATAACTTTCTAAGCACTTCAAAATCTTCGACTGATGCTTGCAAATTATATGCGCAATATAAATCGGCATCATAATCTGTACCAGGTATGAGAACAAAAATTTCCCCTGTGTCCCCCGATTCCCTTAGTTTGACTGCTTCGTCAGCAAAAGCGACACCGAGAATTCTGATTTTCTCTTGTCTTAAAAGTTTAGAAATTTCAACAATTCCATGCCCGTATGCATCAGCTTTGACAACCGGCATAATTTCCATACCCTTTGCGGCATTTTGCATCATCTTGAGATTATGTCTGAGTTTTTCTGTGTCTATTTTAGCTATTGTTGAGCGCATTATTAATTTTTGGAACAAATTACCGATTATATAAAATGAAATTTATATTTTTACAAACTTAAAAGTAATACAATTTAGAGAACTAATGATATGAAAAGACTCCTGATACTTTTACCCGTATTAATTTTTTGCATTGCCTGCTCAAGCGTAAAAGTGTGCAAATTGGGGACGATTGAGGGTAATTTGGGAGCTACATTTAATTCAGAGCTACAAGATTTCTCACCATTCATTCATAACAATACTCTTTATTATCACAGATTGGACGACAAGAAGGGTACCGGTGTTGAATTAATGAAATCACAAATCATTGACGGAGTATTAAGTGAACCGATAAAAGATTCACTCTTGCCATTTACGGGGTTTGCATCGGTCGGCTCTCATTTTATAACGACTAATCCTCTAAACGGACAGATTGAGATTTATTTCTCGGCGTCAATTGACCGCAAAAATTTTAATAGTGATATTTTTAGAGCAATTAAAACACGCGACGGCTGGTCGAAACCACAATCACTCCTAATTGTGAATACTGAGTTTTTCGAAGCCATGCCGGTTGTATCATTTGACGGTCAATTGTTGCTATTTGTATCTGACCGACCTACTGGTTTCGGAGGATTAGATGTATTTATAAGTATTCGTAACGAAGATGGTTCGTGGGGTATGCCGAGGAATGTCGGTGCAGGGATTAATACTGAATTTGATGAAATTAACCCTGCTTTTCAGAATAATGAAAAAGTTATTTTTTCATCTAATAGAGATGGGAATTACAACCTTTACGGAGCTGATTTAAACGATAAGTCATTATACGGAAATTCATTCAAGTTGAAAGCACCTGTAAATTCAAACGCAAACAACTTCTCGGGGCTGGTTCGTGAAGATATGATTTATGTCGTTTCGGATAGGCTTCCGAACTGCGGAGGCAAGGACTTATTTGAGTTTATCTTTTGTCGTCCAGTTATCTTGGATGTTAATGTCATTTCCGAAAGTCGTAATTTCCCACTTGACGGAGTGGTGCGTTTGCTTGATAGTGACAGAAATCTGCTTGTGGCAAGAGAAATTTCAGGCAATATCCAAATTACATTGCAAATTTTCCCAAATAAATCATATTATGTCCAGTATTTCAATAGATGTATTCCTCAATATGTTCCTGAGCAAAAATTAGTCGCTCCTTGTTCAGATTCTTCCGTTATCAAATTAAGAACTCAATTTATCATTCCCAAGACTTCAACTGAATTCGACTTTGAAACTTATAAGCTACCTTTTTTCGTGACGGGCTATTACAGACCAAATACAGCAGAGAATTTGGAATCGCTCAGACTTAAATTTGCATATAATTTAATCGGTCAAAATGACAGTACAAGATACATAGAAAAACCCGGGAGCATTTATGATGATTATGCAGTAGTAGTGGGAAAGGCACTTGATGATGCAATAAATTTCATCCATACAATTTTAGATAATATTGACGACGACTGCAACCTGCGAAATCTCGGTTCATTGAGCCTCAATATTGTAGGTTGGGCTGACCCGCGCCCTTTGTCGCCGATTGCTTCTTTTGCGGATGATGACATAAATGACAGCGAATTAGGCATATTTGTAAAACGTGGCTCTCGTATGGACAATGAATTGCTGTCCAAACTAAGAGCCTATTATACAGCTAAATATTTAGACCAAAAGTTGATGAACAATCAAAAATATGTTGATTTTCGTAAGCACATCAAATGGAGTATCGAAGGTCGTGGGATTGACCAAACCGACCTCGCAAATGAGTTGAAACGCCGAGTCAGTATTGAAATCGGTATATTCGACAATTAGAAGTTTCGATTCGCTATGATTTCGATTACTTCTTGATATTTCTCGGCCGCGTGTTGAACAATCTCATCAGCTTCTTTAATTTTTTCTGTTTTGAACTGCTCATCTTTGATTTTTTCCATATTAATCAAAACGTTTCTCCATGCACCCCAAATTCCTGTCTCAAGAGCTTTGGCGCCAACTTCAATATCTGATTTTGAACTGAAATTACCATATTTGGCAGTTTCGAGCATGGTATCCCAAGTTGAATCGGCTATTCTCATAGTTTCCAAGGGTACTTCGATAGCGGATTTGAGACCGTCTTGTATTGCAGCAGTGCGGATGGCTTTTTCTTCATCAGTTGTTTTTGGTAAACGCAGCGCATTCATATATCCGTTAAATGCGTTTGTGTCAGCATCTATCATAATTATCAATTTACGTGTTGATTCGAGTAGAGGCGGGATAAGTTGACGTATTTTGGCGTCTAAATGTTCAAATTTTCTAAAGCCGTAAGTTAATTGAGCGACCATACATCCTAATGCAGTTCCGATAGCCGCAACTGCTGCGGAGGCAGAACCTCCACCCGGTGCTGATGTGCGAGCCGCAATAGCTTCGATGAAATTACGCACACTCATATTAGCCAACGGTTCATCGTTTTTTTCGCTTATCATATACTCTATGATACGCTTTTCGGGTGTGAATTGTGAAATTGAGTTAAGTCCCAGTCTGTCAATTACAAGTTTGATTTTCTGAGATTCTTCAAAAATGAAAAGTTGCTCTTTATGGATATAGTAATCGGCGGCGGCTAGCATAGCTTCCAAGGGTATCAATCCTACAAGTTCTGAACCTGCAATGCCAACCTTTAGTTCTTCGGCTTCTTTTTTTGCTTCTTCATAAGCAATATGAACAGGAGTGATTTTGTAATTGGTTAGATTCATCGAAATTTGTGCCATCCCGTATTCTTCAACGTACCAACCTAAGGCTTTGACCTCTTTGAGCTTACCGGGATCTCCTTCACCTCGCCCGCCTTCTCGTAAATTGAGTGCTATCCTGTGCGCTTGGTTATGTGTACCCAATACATTTATATTGTATGCGATTAAAAAGAAGCGTGCCCCAGTAACAGTAGCACCCCATTTTGGAACAAATTCGGCAGGACCGAAGTCGGGTTTCCATTCAGGCAGTTGAATTTTCTTGGCTAAACCTTCGTATTCGCCGTGTCGGATTTGAGGCAATGTCCTGCGATGCTCTTGAGTAGCAGCGTATTCATAGAGATAAATTGGTATGCCAAGCTCGTGAGCCGCTCTTTCAGCAAATTGCTTGGAACAATTAACGCAATCCTCCATTGTAGCACCTCTTACGGGAATGAAAGGACACACGTCCAAAGCTCCCATGCGCGGGTGTTCTCCTGTATGCTTAGTCATGTCAATCAATTTGTGAGCTACTCGGGCACCGGCAAGTGCGCCTTCTACGACACTGTTTTCATCGCCAACGAAAGTGTAAACAGTCCGATTTGTGGAATACCCCGGGTCAACATCAAGCAAAGTTATCCCGGGAACTGTTTTAATGGCATTTGCTATTGCATCAATTACTTCTTGGTTTCTGCCTTCAGAAAAATTTGGGACACATTCGATTATTTTTTTCATAATATATTATAGAATTGTACAATGATAAACTACAAATTTACTAAATATCACTTCTATTTAAGCGTCTTTATCAATAAATTTGGGTCAATACTCCAATAGTATTACTTTTGTTTTTTGTACCATACATTTTTTGAGAAGGTATTGAATTGTTGAGAAATTTTTTAAAATCGAAGGTTCACCAAGCCACAATTACGCAAGCTGAACTTTATTATGAAGGCAGTCTGACTATTGATGTTGAGCTTATGGAAACTGCGGATATAAAATCCTATGAAAAGGTTTCCGTAGTTGATATTAACAATGGTGAGCGCTTCGAAACATATGTAATCCCCGGGAAAAGAGGTTCTGGTATAATTTGCGTCAATGGTGCCGCCGCTCGCAAGGTTGCCGTTGGTGATTTAATTATCATCATGAGCTACTGCTATATGACTAACGAAGAAATTCTAGAATATAAACCACTTGTGGTTCTGCTTGATAAGCAAAATCACGTAAAAGAGATTTCGCACTTAATCACCAATCAACTAAGCTGATGAGCTACCAACTCGCAGTAATTATCCTTGCCGCAGGTAAGGGCAAACGAATGCTTAATCCCGATTTACCAAAAGTGCTCGCGCAATTGGACCATAAGCCACTTATTGACTATGTACTCAATCTCACAAATAAGCTTTCACCGAAAAGAATTGTTGTCGTTGTAGGATTTCATAAAGAACAAGTAATTGAGCACGTCCATTCATTAGGTCAGGAGAAGGTTGAATATGCAATTCAACATGAGCAATTGGGCACGGGGCATGCGGTAATGTCTGCTCGCGAAAAACTCGAAAATTTTGACGGTGATATACTTATATTAGCTGGGGACGTCCCGATGATAAGATATTCAACAATTAAAAAGTTTATTAATCTGCACATTGAGGCATTATCGAAAGTATCGGTACTTTCTACCATAGCACCTGATCCCATAGGATACGGTAGAATAATTCGCGACGAAAATGATAACTTCTTGTGTATCGTTGAAGAAAAAGATGCTGACGACGGGCAAAAATTCATAAACGAAATCAATAGCGGAATTTTTCTAGTTAATTCAAGGCTGCTTTTTTCATCGTTAGAAAAAATCGGTAATCGAAATGCTCAAAATGAATACTATTTGACGGATATAATTAAAGTCATACGGGATTGGGGTTATCCGGTCCATGCCATAAATTGCTCGGATTTTGCTGAGCTTCAAGGAATCAATACAATCCAAGACCTCACTCAAGCCGAGCAAATAATAAAACATTTTCAACTAATTGAGGATTAAGATGTACAGGTTAGTTTTAGTTAGACACGGTGAAAGTGTCTGGAACCAAGAAAACAGATTTACCGGTTGGGTTGACGTGGACTTGACCGAAAAAGGATTAAAAGAGGCACACACAGCCTCACAAGCATTGAAAGAATCAGGATTTACATTCGATGTTGCTTACACATCCGTGCTTAAAAGAGCCATTCGTACGTTGTGGACAATTATGGATGATATGGATTTGATGTGGATCCCAGTTCATAGGCATTGGAGATTAAATGAACGACACTACGGAGCTTTACAAGGTTTGAATAAGTCGGAAATGGCTAAACAATATGGTGAGGAACAAATATTGATATGGCGAAGAAGTTACGATGTACCGCCGCCGTTGCTTGACGAGGACCATGAGTATTTTCCGGGGCATGACCGTAGGTATGCTCATGTCCCGAAAAATGAATTACCGAAAGGCGAATGCTTGAAAGATACAGTCGAACGGGTGCTTCCATTATGGAATAACACATTGGTACCTGAAATCAAGAGCGGTAAAATAGTATTGGTTGCGGCACATGGGAATTCGCTTAGAGCCATGGTCAAAATGCTTGATAAAATGCCCGATGACGAAATATTAAAATTCAACATTCCGACAGGAATACCACTAATCTATGAATTAGATGAGAAGCTCAATCCTATTTCTCGAGAATTCTTAGCTGATGAAGAAACTTTAAAACAAGCAATTGATAGCGTTGCAAATCAAGGCAAAGCAAAATAGTTTTGAAGTCCCGCTTTGGGACAAGCAACCAAAGCGGGATTTCTTATTTTGTGGCATCTTCTACGGAACCATAGACATTTATAATATCGTTGATACGTAACAAATTAAAAAGAGATTTTACATTTTTAGTCAAACCCGACACTCTGTATTCACCTGCTTCCTCGAGTTTGCTTGTAGTTGATTTTAAGTGGTTGTATGCTGCTATCAGCGAAGCCAAAGCAGAGCTATCCATAAATTCAATAGTATGTAGATCCAGGACGAGTTTGTAGTTTCCTTCATCAATTAAAGCCACAAGTTTATCACGCAATTCATTGGATAAAAGCGATGTAAGCTTTGGTTCGGCAATTGTCACTACCATGAAACCATTTTGAATTGCTTTTTTGATAATCATAATATGTTTCTCCTCTAAAAAAAATGCAATATAGTAATAAATTTATACATGTGAAAGGGCATAAATACTTATACAGTGCCAAAAACAACAACAAAAATTTGAATAGCTTCGGATTATTTTGTAAATTTGGATGATTATAGTTAGGATTAATAATGAATGAAAAAAGCATACTTGAAGAGTTTAGTAAAAGAAGAAATCGCGGTAACGAATATGTGATGAAACAAGATTTCTTGCCTTACAAAAGATTCTATAACATGGATACCAACGCTTATTCCGAGGGAGTAATTCCCTCAAAATACAAAGAACTGATGGGGTTGGCATCCTCGCTTGTCCTTCGTTGCAACGATTGCGTACTTTATCATATCGAAAAAGCCATCGGACAAGGTGCTACGAGAGACGAACTCAACGAAACAATGAATATCGCATTAGTAATCGGCGGTTCAATAGTTATTCCCCACTTACGTTTTGCCATAGAAGCAATGGAAGAATTTTTAACTTGACAAATTATGAGAGTAGTTTTACTGATATTGTTGTTAAGTCTTTATTGTGCATATGCCACAGTACCCGATAAATGCAAAATCAAGGGTTTCGACCGTCCAGAATGGAGCAAATCAAGTGTTGTTTCAGTTTCCGAGCAGGTTCACCATCCAGTTAGCTTCGCCATATTCCCCCATCCCGTAAGTGATTACTTGAAAATAGAATTGTCGGGCATTAAAGGCAATTCAGCAAATTTAACAATAATAAACTTGTTAGGACAAGTAGCAATGTCAATACATGGTGTGGAGATATACCAAGGTAAGATGATTTATGAAATTGACAAGAACATTAAACTTCTCAAGCCGGGCCTGTATATTTTAATGATGTTTAATGAAT
The DNA here is from genome assembly GCA_964637845.1 of uncultured Hyphomicrobiales bacterium. GTDB lineage: Bacteria > Bacteroidota > Ignavibacteria > Kapaibacteriales > UBA2268 > PGYU01. Next base: position 8,400 of record CAZWXI010000013.1, read on the forward strand.
TTACCTATCAATCCACGTTTTTCATCAAATTATAGTAAAAATTTTAGCTTTGCCTATACGTTACTGTTATAATGAATATAGCAGGTAACGTCTTGATTTTTATCGCTACTTTTCTCGTAATGGAATTTGTGGCGTGGTTAACTCATAAATATCTAATGCATGGCTTTTTATGGTCATTGCATAAAGACCACCATGTACAACCCAAGACATTCACTCAAAAAAATGATACTTTTTTCCTCATTTTTGCAGTACCAAGCTGGTTGTTTATCATGTTTGGCGCATTTGACGGTTTTGACTTTAAAGTATGGATAGGTATGGGAATATTAGCTTACGGTATTGCATATTTTCTCATTCACGAGGTGCTCATATATAATCGTTTGAAAAAACTTAGGGAAATCCTTTTTCCGAATGTTGAATCGCCCTATTTTCAGGCTGTCTTAAAAGCACACAAATCACACCACAAGTATTTGAACAAGCATCCCGGAGAATCTTACGGTATGTTGATAATAGATAGAAAATACTTCAACAAAAGCGAGTAAAACATTATAATGGATAATGCTTACACCTATCTACTGATAAATATTGCAACTATTTCCTACCCGCTTGCTCAGAGTTTTAAACATAGGCTTGTTTACTACAAACAATGGAAGTATTTATTTCCTGCAATGCTTATTACAGGTGGATTTTTTATTACTTGGGATGTTATCAAAACATACTATGCAGCATGGGAATTCAATCCTGAATACCTGCTTGGAATTTATATAATCAATTTACCTCTCGAAGAATGGCTCTTTTTTCTAACAGTTCAGTTTGCTTGTGTATTTCTGTACGAAGTAATAAATTATTATGTTAAAAAAGACATATTCGGCAAAATCGCACACAAAATTTCATTCTATCTTGGAATTATATTGATATTACTTGCAATAATGAATACAGGCAAAACTTATACATTTGTTGCATTTTCGATGCAAGGAGGTTTTTTGTTGCTACACTCCATCCTCCTTAAGAAACCGTGGTTTTGGAGGTTCATTTTAGCATACTTAGTGTCTTTGATTCCATTTTTAGTACTAAACGGATTTCTGACAGCACTACCCGTAGTAATTTATGATAATAGCCAAAACCTAGGAATAAGAATACTAACGATACTAACGATACCTATTGAGGATACGATTTACAGTATGATGTTGATATTGATGAATATTACTTTCTATGAATATTTTAGAGAAAGAACAAAAAGAAATTAGAAACAGTCAAAAAATGAAATATTTAGTTTTTCTTTTCCTTTTTGTCCCAACCTACTTGCTTTCGTTTAATACATCAATGCAACGAGATACAAGTTTCATTTTTACAGGAACTGTTTACGACAGAGAAGAAGCCAATCCACTACAAAGCGTAACAATTCGAGTTGCAGGTACTCACGTAGGCACTTTTACAAAGAGGGACGGCACTTTTTCGCTAAAACTATTGCCCGGTAAGCATACGATAATGTTTTCAATGGTAGGCAAGGAAAGGCAAATTATTGATATTGATTTAAGAAAAGACATCAAGGATTTTGAGATTTTTTTAAAAACATCCTCAAGCATAACTGACGCAATTGTTGTAATAGCGGAAGACCCGGGTGAACGTATAATGCGAAATGTTATCGGACACAAAAAAAGATATCTCGATTCAATTTCGACTTATACTTACATGCTGTATACCAAATTTATCGCATCAACTGACTCTTCAACGGCTGGAAGAAGCGAAGATTTTACCGACACTACTATAGTTTCCATTTTTGAATCATTTTCCAAAGGATATTTCAGGGCTCCGGACAGTTACTTCAATGAAATAATACAAAGGCGCCAAAGCAAAAATATTCCTCCGCAGGCAAATTTTGTTACTTTAGGTACAAATATCAATTCCTATGATGACTATGTGACAATACTGGGAGAAAAAATTGCAACTCCATTCCATCCAGATGCAAATAATTTCTACGAATTTATTTTGGATGATAAGTACAGAAATCCGGAAGATAGTCACATAGCAAGGGTTTTAGCATACCCTGACAGCAAAACACGAAAAATGTTTACTGGTACAATGTTAATTGATACAAATAATCTTATGCCGGTATCTGTAGAATTTTCTCCTTCCCGGTCCGTACAATTACCGTTTTCGGCAATATTACGGTTTAATCAAACTTTTGAACGTATTGACAATAAATTTTTAATGCCAAGTGTTTTAAATATATTTGCATCTGCCGAAGCTGAGATTTTATGGTTATTTTCTCCGCGATTAGACATAAACATTTCAACCAGAGCATTTGATTATAATATCAATGTGCCAATAGATGATAGAATATTCAACAGAAGGCGTGTAGAGGCAATTCCTTCTGCAAGTGAGTTTGACTCTACGTTTTGGGCGAGTAACATGATTATACAGCTATCCGATAAAGAACTTCAAGCATATGAATCTATCAGACGTAATATTGAAAATCCGGATTCAGCTTTAAGACAAGGTTTTCTTGATCAGTTCTTCGGTGAAATCTCTCGAACAATCGCCAAATTAGACCGTAAACCTTTTACAGGTTTTGAAGATGTATTCTCCTACAATCTTATACATGGCTTATATTTAGGCATCGGACTTGAAACTGAAATAACACATGATTTGGCAATGATTACCAAAGTAGGCTACGGATTTGCTGATAACGAGTTGTACGGAAGATTAGAACTGCGATATGATTTCGATGAACTAAAGTTATTTTCTGCATATGGTGCCTTATATAAGACGCTGAACCGCTCTGACAACTTATCGCAAATACGTAAACCCGCCATCACTACTATTTCGCTGCTCAACGGAAGGGATTATGGTGATTATTATTATGCTCAAGGATTTGAAGTTGGATTAGATGTTGGTGTAGGACAACTTGTATTTCTAAGGCGAGATAGGTTTTTCAGACCTAAACGAACGAGAATATATTTTTCGCACGAGCAACAAGCGAATGCTTTTATCAATACTGATTTTTCACTGTTTGGCAACAAAATCCAAAGAGAAAATCCTATGATAATAACGGGTATTAACAACAGTATAGGAATTGAACTAAACTGGAATTTTCATCCAAGACGAAGGTTTTCTAAAAGTGGATTTCAATTAAATGCGGAATATTCCGAAAAATCATTAGAAAGTGATTTCAACTATTTAAGGTTTCATGGTTCATTTTTTACAAGATTCAATACCTTGCCGTCCTGGGAAGTAGATTTTAGGTTCTCAGGTGGATATAGTATCGGGGAATTACCACCACAAAAATTCTTTAGTTTGGAATCTTCCACTTCCGGTATAGCAAGTGCGGGTTCTCTTAGGGCAATGAATATGAAAGAGTTTTATGGTTCGGAATTTTTTATTGCCTCGTTAGAACATAATTTCGGCGAACTCATACCTGGTATTTTGCGAATTCCGAGTGTAGCCTCTTTCGGCATTGAATTTATAACTTACGGACGACTTGCATATACTAATTTCACCCGAACAACTTTATTTGCATCTAAAAATGACATTATAATAAGACCGAACACAACTCAAAATACAGCCGATAAATACTATTATGAAGTTGGTTTGGGTTTGAATAAAATATTGTTGTTTTTCAGGATGGATGCCACTATTCGTTTATCACAAACAAGCAAGCCGAGGTTCTTGCTTACCTTTACCAACGCTGTATTTTAGTGACTTATCAGTGGAAATTTTATCGTAAATTTTGTTCCTCTGCGATATTGAGTTTCAAACGATACTTCTCCGCCCATAGCATCGGTCAATTTTTTTACAACTGATAACCCCAATCCTGTCGTACTTTCTTCGCCGGTAGGTTTGGCAGATAATTTAGCAAATTTGGTAAATATTTTGGGAATATCCTCTTCTTTGAAACCGGGGCCCTCGTCAATTATTTCGGCAATCGCAAAAAGTTTGCCGTTAAAATCGTGAGTACAGCAGTTTACTATGATATTTTTACCCGGTAATGTAAATTTTATGGCATTAGAAATCAGATTGTCGAAGATTCTTTCGAGCTTTGCAGCATCAACTTCCACTTTGGCAATATGAGCATGTTGGCAAAATTTGATATTGATATTTTTTGATTTGGCGTGATTCAAATTTGCATTTACGGCTCTGGAAAGGATATAAGCAAAATCGCATTCGGAGGTTTCAAGTATATAATTGCCTGTTTCAAGCTTATTGACTTCAAGCAAGTCTTTTATGATATTAATTGCTTGGAGAGTTGATTCATGCAATGGAGTTACAAACTTTAAAACACCCTCGGTATCGGATTTATTTAATCGCCTGAGAATCAAATCAGTATAGCCGAGAATACTCTGTAGAGGGTTCTTAAGGTCATGAACGGTAATTTGAAGTAAACCGTCTTTTTCTGTATTCAATAATTGTAGCTTAAGATTTTGCTCTTTTATCAGTTTCTGTTGATATATAATGTTGACATGATTCTTGACTCTAAGTATAAATTCTTCTCGAGTAAAAGGCTTTGTAATATAATCAACAGCACCGTAGTTAAAAGCTTTTACGATATCGTGAGTTTCAGAAAGTGCTGTTAGAAATATAACAGGAATGCCTTGAGTTGATTTTTTTGACTTTATAATACTACAAAACTCAAATCCATCCATAACAGGCATCATAATGTCTAATATTATCAAATCTGGTAATTCATTTTCAAGCATGGAAAGAGCCTTCCTCCCTGAAGTAGCCATGCTAACTTTATAATTTAAACTACTCAAATAGCTTCTTGCAATTTCAATATTTTGGTAATTGTCATCAACTACCAAAATGTGTGGTATAAAATCACTCCTATTACTTGTAAAATCTGACATCTATATTAAATTCTGTTACTTGTTAAATATCATTCATTTGAGAATCTATGTTCATTAACGCTTCGAATAATTCATCCCAGATTACGGGTTTATCAAGAACGTTGTAAAAAAATGCTTTTTCGTCTAATTCTCTAATATTTCTTTTTAAAGTGCTCAAGCCTATAATTGGTATTGTATGGGTTGATTTATTCAGCTTCAGATAATAGGCAGCTTCAATACCCGTCATCCCGGGCATTCTCAAATCCAATATAATAACGTCAGGTTTAATTTCTGAAGCCATAATTAATGCGCTCTCTGCGTTGTCAGCTTCAAAAATTTTTAAAGTCTCATTCCCAAGTATATTAATCAATTCTTTCCGGTCTTTTATTGAGTCATCAACAATTAAAATCGCTTTTATATTCTTAAGAAAAGTTTCAAATTTTGTTTTGTCAGTATAGCGTATTCTTTCGAACTTATGATAGTAATCCAGATTTGTGAACTGAATTTTAAATGTTGTGCCTTCATTGAGTTTAGAATCAACACTTATTTTACCGCCTAATTTATTTACTAAACGGGAGACAATAGCTAAGCCTAAGCCTGTACCACCAAAAGCTTTCGAATTGCTCTCGTTCGCCTGCGAAAATAAGTCAAAAATCTTGTCTTTATAGGCATCTTCAATGCCTATGCCGGTATCAATTACGTAGATTGTCAAGTCTAATTTTGTTTTAGTAATATTAAAATGGTCAATATTTACCGTAACCGAGCCATCATTAGTGAATTTAATCGCATTGCCGATTAGATTGAATAGAATCTGCCTAAGTAATACTTCATCTATTTTTAGTTTAATGTCGAATGGTTTTTTGTATTTAATTTCAAATTTCAGTCCTTTGTTATTCAGTTGCAGTCTAAAAATATTGAATATCTCATCTAAAAGTCCTGCCAAATCACAATCATCATGCTCAACTCTCAAAATGTCAGCTTGGATTTTTGACAGAACTATTAAATCATTAATCAATATCAGTAGGTTTTTGCTATTGTCTTTGATAATTTTGAGCCTATTAAGCTGTTGTTCATTTTGCAACTCGTTCATTAAAAGCTCTGTGTAACCCAAGATAGCATTTAATGGAGTTCTAAATTCATGACTAATGTTTGAAATAAAATCTGTTTTTGATTTTTGAAGATGACTTTTTTCTTCGAGATTATTTGAAATATCAATTTCGGTTAAAGTCAAAATTGTTAATTTCTTACTGGAAATCTTTAACCTATCTGCGGTAATTTTAAAGATATTACCATTGTAATTGTAATTATAGGTTTTCGGTAAGAATTTGTAGGTTTTAGTATTATGTTTAATAAGGTCTGCATTTATATTGTTTATGAATTCCGAAAGTTGTGATTTAAAATCTGAATTCTCTAATAGTAGACTTTCGGCGGTTTGATTATTATAAACTATAGATGACTTCTCATCAACAATAAAGATAGCATTATTGCGAATTGAATTTTCGATATGTGATGAAGCTGTATCCATAGAAATTTTAATTTTTTGTAATACAAATATAGTTATTCATTAAGTTTGTTCAGCAGATAAAAATCTGCTAAAACAATCGCAGTTACAGCTTCCAAAATAGGTGGAACTCTCAAAGCTATACATGCATCATGCCTTCCTTGAATGGTTATTTCTTGCAACTCTCCTGTTTTAAAATTAATCGTAGATTGAGTTTTCCCTATTGATGGTGCCGGTTTGATTGCTACCCGGAAAGTCAGTGGATTTCCATTTGTTATGCCACCATTTACACCGCCTGCATTGTTTGTGATTGTAGTACCTTTGACATCTATTATTTCATCATTCATATCGCTTCCTTTCATAATAGAAGCCTTAAAACCTGCTCCATATTCAATGCCCTTCACTGCGGGTATTGAAAATACAGCATGAGAAATAACTGACTCGACTGAATCAAAAAATGGCTCCCCAAGACCAATAGGAAGCCCCGTCACTATACATTCAACAAGACCGCCAATTGAATCTCCGGATGCAACAACTTCTGCCAAATACTCTTCATAGTTAACATAACCGCCTATTTCAGTAACTCTGGCACTTATGTTTACAAAAGGAATTATTTTATTCGCGATGACCCCCGCTGGAACTAGCGCCGCAGTGAGACGCCCAGAAAAATACCCCCCTCCACGATAATCATTATACCCCCTGTATTTACGAAATGCTGTGAAATCGGCATGTCCCGGGCGTGGTGTATTTTTTAGCGGCGTATAATCAACGCTTATTGCGTCAACATTTGGAATAAGCAAGTTGATTGGTGAGCCGCTTGTATGACCATTGAATACGCCCGAGATTATTCTTATAGCATCATTTTCAGTTCTCTTTGTAGTGCCTAATTTCTCTGGCTTTCGTCTTGCGAGGGCTGAGTTGAAATCTTCTATATCAATCGAAATTCCGGCGGGACAACCATCGATGATAATACCAACTGCTTCGCCGTGGGATTCGCCGTATATCTGTACTCTAAAAATTCTCCCGAAGCTATTCATTTTATTTCCACATTCAAATTTTGTAAATCATCAAAAAAATTCGGATAAGATTTATTTACGCAATCATGATTATTTATGTAAACACCATCTTCGCTTAATATACCCGCAATAGCAAAGGACATTGCCAATCTGTGATCATTATGAGAATCTACAGTACCGCCAATTATTTTGTTGCCGATTATTATCAACTGGTCATTATTCTGATAAATTTTGACTCCTAACTTTTTGTATTCTTCCACAAGCACTTCAATCCTGTTACTTTCTTTATATTTTAAACGTTCTACGCCACGAATTGTTGATTTGCCGGGAAGTTTTGCCGCAAGAGGTACCAATGCGGGGACTAAATCGGGAGTTCCGGATGCATCATAATCAAAGGGAGACACATTTGAGTGTGTAAATATAATATTGTTATTGCGCGATGAAATATTTACACCGATTTTTTCCAATAAATTATAAAACATTCGGTCTGGTTGATGTGAATCGGGTTTCAAGTTTGAAATTCGTAAATCTCCTAATAAGGCACCTAGTACCATAAAAAAGGCAGCTGCACTCCAGTCTCCTTCAACTGAAAATTCACTTGAAACCTGTTCTATGCTATTCAATTTTATGAAGTTTGTGTCTCGAATGTACTTTATACCAAATTCTTTCAAGGATTGGAGAGTTAAATCAATATATCCATTACTTTTCAATAATTTAAGATGAATCGCTTCATAATTTCTCGACAGAGAAAATAAGTATAATACAGCCGTCAAATATTGGGAGCTTATAGAATCATCATACTCTAAGGACAAATTCTGTGCTATTCCAAATTTGATAATTTTATATGAGTAAGGGTTAACTTGAATACAAGCACCGAGTTCCTCGGCTATTGAACTTAGATAATTTAATGGTCGCTTAAATAAATTTGGATTTCCAGTAAAAGCTACTTTACCGTTTTTAGCTAGCATAATTATCGGAAGTACTCTGGCGGCAAATCCTGATTCTCCTAGTTCAATTATTTCTTCTGGAAGTTTCCACTTGCCACTAATACTAATTTGTGTTTCTTGTTGTTCGACTCTTTTCCCGACGGATTTGAGAAAATTTAGGATTATTTTCGAATCATCACATAAAGAAAGAGTATTGATTCTTATTGCTTCATGAGTAAAGAGACTATTCAGCATGAGTCTTTGTGAGTGACTTTTTGATGGAGGAGCAGCAACAAGTCCAGAAACCTTAGATGGCAGAACTAATCTCATATTTAAGTAGTTTTAGTGTTTTATTGTAATCTTGATTATAGATTATCAGGTCTGAAGCTGAGAAATATTTGTTAAATCGTTCATGAAACAATTGTTCAGCGTTGTTAAGTAAAGGTCTATCTATGTCTTTGATTCTACCCATTAAAACATTAAATGATTCATATAGCCAAATAACAGTGCCATGCTTTAGGACATCTAAATTTTCTATGTGGTCGATAATTCCTCCGCCTGTAGCCACAACATAATTGCTAAGATGCATGCACTCGTTCAATGTTTTGAATTCAATGTCCCTGAAAAACTGTTCACCCAACTGCTCAAAAATCTGCTTAATTGTCATTCCGGTTTTTAAATGTATGAGTTCATCAGTATCAACGAAACCATAGCCAATATCTATGGCTAAATCTCTGCCGATAGTTGTTTTTCCTGCTCCCATAAATCCAATTAAGAATATCAAATTTAAGTTGTTTCGCTCTAAATCTATTCTATTCATTTCATTCAATTCTAAACCTGTCAAATTCGTAAATGTCTTCAACGCCTGTAATTCAAGCCATTTCAATCCGGAAATGTATGTTTTTGATTCAAAATTCAATAGCCATGGCTTATTATATATTGCATCAATTACTACTGAATGTCGAAAAAAATCATTATCGAAGTCGAAATGACAGTTTTTGTGTGTGTTAATAATCAAATCGTATCGATTTTTTAAGATTACATTTTTATTTTTTAAATGCTTGTTGAGTGATGACTCAAATAAAAAATCTCGTCGGGACAGCAAATCAATTCTGTTAAATCTTGAGCTTAAAGTTTTGCAGCACATTGTTCCAGTGTCTCCACCTCCGAGTACTAAAGCTTTTGCATTGTTTGATAAGTTAAATGTGTCTATAATGTGCAATAGCGCGTAAACATCAGTATTGAATGCTTTATTGATATCGTCAAAAATTATTGAATTTGCCGATTTAAGTTTATTGACTTCTTCGGAATGAGTTATATCGGGCAATTCAAAATATTGAGATTTGAATGGTGATGTAATGTTCATGAAATCTAACTTTAATCTTTTAGATAGTTTGAAGGCATCATGAATATTGTCTGATGATAATCGGGTGTAGTGACCATTTAACCCTGAAATTTTAAACAGATTTTTATAGACTTGTGGGCTAAGACTAAATAAAATGGGATTACCGATGACAGCACCTTTAATCATTGTTGAGTAACCTTTGCAATTGCTCGAATTCATTGATTGTAAATTGTCCTGAGGCTGTTTTGGAGTCTTCATCAAGCGCCAAATATATAATCGCGGGTGCCAATATATAAGATAAGATACGAGTCCAACGCAATTTATCGCCCCCCACAAAAGCAATGATGTTTTTAAAGTCGAACATCTTGTAGACGTCAATTAAATATTTAACTTCCAAGATATGGCTTTCATCAAAAACTATTTTGATATAATCTAAAGTTTGAAGTTTTTTCATCTTTTGTAGGTGGTAAATTGTGTTATTATCAAGATGTGATACGTTGTGGAGAGAGAAAATCAATTTCACTCCTGAGTCTATTAATAATTCAGATACTAAATCTAAGTGGCGTTTATATGTTTGATAATCTAAATCTATTGCAAAAACTTTCAATCCGATAGCGGTTTTAATAAATTCCAGTAAATTGTTGATAAGTCTTTTATCTGTAATAATGAGCTTCGCAAGAATTTCTGGTGAGAAATTCTTCAAATCAATTAGCTGGATTTGAGCAAGGTCTAACCTAAGTTCGAGCAAATCAAACTTATTATGACTGGCGATAATCGTATCAGGGTCGTTCTTTCCAAAGCTTAAGCACTTCATGGCACACAGATTTGAATTCGATTATATCGGTATTAAAAATATATGGTTCACCAATTGCCTTCAACAAAATAAATTCGATTTTATCGTAAGATGACTTTTTGTCTTGGCTTACGATTTTTGCTACTTCATCAACGGCAAAATCGTACTTGTGGTTCATCTGGTAGGACTTTAGTATGTTATAGAATCTTTCGACAACATCTTCGGATATATTACCCTTCAAATGCGAGAATTCAATGGCGAAGCTCATTCCGATTGAAACGGCTTGACCGTGCGAGATCTGGTAAAGCAACTCGATAGCGTGCCCCAAGGTATGTCCGAAGTTTAAAATTTTTCTGAAACCCATATCAAACGGATCATGAGCCACAATTTCACTTTTCACATGTGCTGAACGAGAAATCAATTTCTCAAGCAGCACTTCATTGGTGAAAAGCTTGTCTAAGTCGTTAGATTGCATTACATCGAATATTCTCTCATCATAAATAAATCCATATTTAATTATCTCAGCTATGCCGTTTTTAAGTTCACTTTTGGGTAAAGTTTTAAGGAAATGACGGTTTATGTAAATATATTCAGGCGTCTTAAATGTTCCTATTAAGTTTTTAAAATTATTATAGTTTACGGCTGTTTTCCCCCCTATTGCCGCATCAACTTGAGCTAACAAAGTCGTAGGAACGAGCCCTAACTTAGTTCCACGTTTATAGACAGATGCTATAAAACCCGCTATATCAGTAACTACACCGCCACCTACACCGACAATCATTTGATTTCGCCGTAAGTTGAATTTCAGGAGTTTATTAATAATTGCTTCAAGATTCGAAAGTGATTTGCTCGCTTCACCACTTTGGATTTTTATTATTTTATATGTATCGAAATAGTCCTTGAAATACTTATAAGCGTTTTCATCAATCAAAAATACGTCGCCGTCAATGTGGCGTAAGTACTCGAAATCCTCGTCGTGCTCTAAAATTAACATAACAACTAACTATTTATTAATTCCAAAATTCTTTCTAACTCTTGCGGAGAAATCGTTTGTAATGCGTCTGAAATAGATTTCTCGGGATGAGTATGACATTCAATCATGAGTCCATCAGTTCCTAAAGCCAAAGCCGCTTTAGATGTAGAATAAATGTAATTGGCTCTACCGGTTGCATGAGACGGGTCGAACACTACATTTAGCGGCGAACTGCGTTTTAATTCGACAATAGAAGCTAAATCAGGTGTAAATCTGAGTTCTGAATCAATTTGCTCAAAGGTTCTAATGCCTCGCAAACATAGAATGACATTAGGATTGCCTTCATTGATGATATATTGTGAAGCAAGCAAAAGCTCTTTCAATGTCGAGCTAAAACCACGTTTCAAGATAACAGGTTTTTTGTCTTTTGAAGTTGCTTTACCGATTTGCTTGAGAAATCCGGAAGAAGTCATATTTCTACTACCGATTTGAATAATATCAATTTTATCATAGTGTTTGGCAAGTTGATCGGAATCTGTAAATTCGCTGACAACAAACATATTGTATTTATCGGCGGCGTTTCTGAGCAATTCAACACCAGCATCTTCCAGACCTTGGAATGAATCCGGAGATGTTCGGGGTTTGAATGTACCGCCCCTGAGTAGTCTTATACCTAAGTTGCTCAGTGTAGAGGAGACTTCATTAATCTGATGTTTGCTTTCAACAGTACAAGGACCTGCAATAATAAAAGGCTTCTGGGTTAGCACTTTTTCAAGATTCAAATCGGACAAACCCGACAACTTATAATAATTGATTTTCGAATAATATAATATATCGCCAAAAATGTGCTCTATTTGGAATGGGTCAAGAACATTTGAAAATTTTGACTTCAGTCTATTTAATATATCAGTCTCACGGTCGGCATCATAAATCGGAACATCGGCATTTATTTTATGTCTGATGATTTCATCTGAGACATTACGTCTTTTAGCCAACAAATCAGCTATGGTGTCATCAATGCTATCAATTTCTTTTCTTAATATCTTAACATTATGAAGCATTATTCATTTACTCTTCGTATAGAATATCAACAAGTTGTATCTCAAAATAGAGAGTTTTATCCACATAAGGATGATTGGCATCGACCAAAACCTGTTCCCCATCAACTTGAATCACCTCAGCCGAGATAAGTTCTCCAGAACTTAGATTTAATTCAACTATGTCTCCTTGTTCAGGCTCAATATCATAAATAAGATGTTGCTTGTCAACCGTGACAACCAAATCAGGAAGGTGCTTACCGAAAGCCATTTCCGGCTCTAAAATGATTTTCTTCGTCTCACCAACTGTCATACCGATGATATTTTGTTTTAAACCTATTAGTAAATCCTTATCTGTTAATTTAAATTCATAAGGAGACGAATTAGTTGTATTATCAAAAATAAAACCATCCTCAAACATCCCTACGACATGAACTAATATTCTATCACCCTCTTGAGCGGTTTTCATAATTTATTTCCAATACAATAAAAAATTTCAAATTTAATCTTTATCATAAAACGAATATACAAAATTAAATGGTTAGGAAAAAACAAATGGCAACAATTCAAAAAACTTTTCAAACAAATGCATCTGCAATTGAAATGAAGCATTACATTGATACGAAAATCTTACCGCAACCCGCTTTAAAAACATTACTTGAAGACGTTAATTGGCAGGGATACACTTTGAACATTCGTTCCAAACTTGGCAGCGGGCAAATTATATTAAAGGACAATGAGGTTGAAATTCTCATTCATTTGACACTTTTCGGCTCAATGGCAAAAAAGACGCTGGAAGCGACCTTAGACAAAGAGTTCAAACAATTGAGTTCAGGAAAGTGATTTTAATGTCAATCTCCTTAGAATAGCTCCAAACACGATAAGTGCAAGTCCTGTGACAGTGGAGGCTTCGATATTCTCTCTCAGCACAAAATGAATGATAACCAATGACATGAAGGGCGAAAGAAAAACTATCATGCCGATTCGAGCATTATTATCGGAAAGCTGAAGTGCCTTAAGCCATAAAACGAAAGTTATACCCATTTCAAATAAACCAACATAAATTGAACTCAAGAGCATATAAAGATTTAGGTCAGGCAAAGAAAAACCACGATATACCCAAATGTAAAAAGTTCCAAAAGCAAAACTCCAAAATAGCTTCTCTACTGTATCGCGTTTATCGCCAATATTTATAATCCAATATATTCCCCACAGTAGTGAACTGCTAATTGCAAAAAATACTCCCAGCTTATCAAATTCCGCACTTAAATTTAATGTACCTTTGGAAGCAATAATGAAAATTCCAATTAGACCTAAGTTCAGTGCAATAAACTCAATGAATCGGATTTTTTGTTTAAGAACAACTACTGATAGTATTGATATAACGATGACCCAAGTATAATTGAGTGGTTGAACTATCTGAGCGGGTAATAAATCATAAGCAGAAAATAACACCAAATAATATAAAAATGGATTCAACAGCCCTGCTAATGCCGATTTACCCAATTCCTTAGGTTTAGGTATTGCGATGCTTGAATTTTGGCGTAAAATTAAGTATAGACCAAAAAAGAAAAATGAGCAAATTACGGCTAAGAACAGTAATTCATCAGGCGACTGATATCTTAAAGCAATCTTGAATGCTGTTGCGACTGTTGACCAAAGACAAACAGCGGCAAGGGCAAACATAACAGATTGAGTACTTTTCTTCACAATATAGCTTTAAGTTCCGAAGAATACGGTATTTCACATACTGAATTGTCTATTAGTCTTGTAGTACCTAAGTAGCAAGCAATAAGAAGAACAATTTTATCTCCCGGGAAAAAGTAATCTGGTTCTTCCAATGTTTCCGATAACGCAGATGCAACGTAGTCAATTTTGATTTCCGGGACCTCTTTCAGAACTTTTAACATATGTGAATTAATAATTTTTCGGTTGCATTCACCGCGAGAAATGACGCCTTTCGCTTCCTCAAGTGCTTTAAATATAATACCCGCCTTACGCCTGAATTCTGTGTTTAAATAGTTGTTGCGGGAACTCATGGCTAAACCGTCATGTTCACGTATCGTTGGTGCAATCAAGATGTCAATATCAAAATTTAAGTCCTGAGTCATTCTCTTGATTAATAAACACTGTTGATAATCTTTTTGTCCGAATACTGCAATATGTGGTTTTGTACAATTAAATAATTTACACACTACGGTCGCTACTCCGGTAAAATGTGTTGGTCTGCTTAATCCTTCAAATTTATCTGTTACTCCGCTGACATCAACTATAGTGCTGTAACCGATTGGATAAATTTCTCTTACGTCTGGCATAAACAGAAAATCGGTACCAAATTTTGCGGATAGTTCAGCATCACGCTCGTGGTTTCGGGGATATTTTTCAAAATCTTCATTCGGAGCAAACTGTTTAGGATTTACAAACAACGTTGTAATCAATACGTCGGAATATCTTTTTGCTATTGTCATAAGTGACGTGTGCCCGTTGTGTAAATATCCCATTGTCGGCACCAAAGCTATTGAACGATCGTCCAATCTGATTTCATCGGAAATTCTTTGCATTTCATCAATTTTCGTAATAATCTCCATTTTAGCTCCCTTGTTTTAAATGTTTAGGTAAAACTTTCCCATTTGTGGACGAAAAAATATAATCAGTAAAAGTACTTGAACGTGATTTGAGTATTTTAATTATGAATTTTACTTTTTCAGTGTAGAACTCTTCCGAAGAAATTGTACAATTGGCGATTAAATGCTTTATGAGAGAGATTTCATCATATTCGCAAGTTATCTCGAATATTTCGCTGATATAAATAGGTATAGGGCAACATAATCTTAATGCGGATTCGGTACTATCACTATAAGCTCTAACCAGACCTCCTAGACCAAGTTTCGTACCGCCAAAATATCTCGTAACAACAACGATAATATCGGAGTATTTAAACTTGTCAATAACATATAATATTGGCTTCCCCGCAGACCCCGATGGCTCACCATCATCTGAGTAACGATATAAATGACCTCCCATGCCAATCCTATAAGCGAAACAGTTATGGGCAGCACCAACAAATTCGGCTCTAATTTCAGAAAGATACTGTGAAACATCATCACTGTTTTTCACAGGAATTACCGTAGCTATAAATTCAGACGTTTTGATTTTAATACTGTTTCTACATTTTTCCTTTACAGTATAATAAACATCAATATCGTCTATAATATTTTTCATGTAAATTAAAACGACAGTAGTATAGAAAAATGAAAATCGGAATCGTATGCTACCCATCCTTTGGAGGTAGTGGAATTGTTGCTACGGAGTTGGGACAAAGCCTTGCCGATCGCGGTCATCAGATACATTTTATCAGCTATGCCACACCTGCAAGGCTTGATAAATTTATGAAAAATATCTATTATCACGAAGTCGATATTTCTCATTATCCTCTTTTTGAGTTTAATCTTTATACTCTTGCTCTGACAAGCAAAATCATTGATGTAGTCAAATACGAAAAACTTGATATTATTCATGCTCATTATGCAATACCTCACGCGATCAGCGGAATTATTTCCAAACAAGTACTTGGAGATACAAAAATAAAACTTTTAACGACATTACACGGCACCGATATTACATTAGTTGGTCTTGAACCGGCTTTCCATCCATTAATTAAATATTCTCTTGACAATTCTGATGCCATAACTGCTGTATCGCACTACTTGAAGAACAATACCTTGCAGCATTTCAAAATACAAAAAGACATTGAGGTAATTTATAATTTTATTGATCCAAATGTTTACAAGAGGATTGATTGCTCAAGCATTAAACACAGCATTTGCCACAGTGGTGAAAAGATACTTATGCATATTTCAAATTTTCGACAAGTTAAAAGAGTGCCTGATACCGTTTTGATTTTAAATGAAGTCTTAAAATCAGTCCCCGCAAAGTTAGTTCTTGTTGGAGATGGACCCGATAGAAGTGAGGCGGAAAAGGTTGCTCGCGAATTAGGCATTTACGAACACGTGAAATTTTTAGGCAAACAACATGCTCTTGTCGAATTACTAGCATGTGCTGATGTGTTCTTACTGCCAAGTCAATCCGAAAGTTTTGGATTAGCAGCATTGGAGGCCATGAGTTGTGGAGTTCCCGTTGTAGCTTCTAATATCGGAGGTATTCCCGAGGTTGTAATACATGGTGAAACCGGATATGTTGCTGAGTTTGGTGATATAAAAAGAATGTCTAAATATGTTGTTGAATTATTAAGTAACCGGAAAAAATGGGAAGTTTTTTCGAAAAATGCTAGAAATTATGCTATTGAAAATTTTAGAACAGAATTGATTATTCCACAGTATGAGCGACTTTATGAAAGTTTACTCTGATGATTTGGAAATCCCCACTGTAGGCAGCTCAAGAATTTCTTTTGAATAATGCTCTTTCTTATTATTAAACTTATAGTATATAATTCTGACAAACCTAACGTTGATGCTATGTAGTTGCCTGCAAATGGATGATGCAAAATGTTCGCATTGGCACCGCACATCTCACCACGATAGAAGTACGTTTAGTAAGCTCTACCCGTAGGAAAAATAACTTTGTCTATTTCGATAACGAATCGTACAAAGTAACTCTCGTTAGTAACATTTGTAGGTCGAACAATATATTGTAACCATTGAGTGCAGGGTATTTGAACATTAACTCTTTTTCTGTTTTAGTGATATCTGTATTATCATCTTTATTATTTACAATCCAGTCGCTATTTTCAAAATTTGTAACTGTTAATTTTGTAAAATATACTGTATTTTTTCTTAAATTTGTTTTTTGTGTTTACCATTTTTAGGAATTTTTCATGTTAAAAACTATACTTTTATGCTTAGTTGCATTGTCATTGGTGTCGCTTTCATGCACTCAATCCGAAAAATCTAACCGTGAGGACAAGAAGATGGATTTATCTCTCAATCAAACAAATTTTGGATTTAGGAATTTTACTTCTCTTGATTTATTTTCCACAAAACGACTTGGTGAATTTGTGCTTTCACCTGATGGCACATGGATAGTTTATAAGCTTTCTCTCCCATCAATAAAAGATAATAAGATTTATGGTGATTTATACGCAATGAAAGTTGATGGTAGTGAAACGATTAGATTGACCGATGATTTGTTCTCTCAAAGCAATATTGTTTTTTCCCCTGACGGAAAGAAATTGGGCTTTATCTCTAATCATGAAGGTTCTGCCCAATTTTATGCCATGGATTTTCCAAAAGGTAAACCTATAAAAGTCACTAACGTCGAGCATGATGTATCTAACGCAGCATGGTCACCCGATGGCAGCAAAATTTATTTCACATCAGATGTAAAATTGAAAGCATCAGTTGCTGACCAATATCCTGATTATGATAAAGCCAATGTCATGATTTATGATGATTTGCCGATTAGACATTGGGACCAATGGATAAATGAATATTTCAGTCATCTTTTCGTGATGCCCGCTAGTGGTGGTGAACCCAAGTCGCTCATGGAAGGTGAACAATACAATACACCTCTAAAGCCATTTGGAGGCAGTGAAGAGATAAACTGGTCGAAAGACAGCAAGCATATTGCATATACATGTATGAAAGTTGATGATTTTGTATTCAGTACAAACTCTGATATTTTCATAGTGGACAGCGAAACAGGCAAAACCGTAAACATCACGCAGGGTATGCCCGGATATGAAAAAGTTCCTTCGTACTCACCTGACGGTAATTACATGGCTTTTACCTCGCAAGCGCGTCCCGGGTTTGAATCGGATAAAATCAGACTGATGGTCTATGAATTAATCACGGGCAAAATTGAAGACGTCAGCAAGAACATTGACCAATGGGTAATGGAATATATTTGGGATCCCGAGAGCCGTTCTATATATTTCATTGCAACAGATTCAGGCAGTTATAACATTTTTAATGCTGACCTGCAGGGTAATATTAGCCGGGTAACCAATTATAGGGAAAAATTCAGCGGACTTCAAATCACTCCGGACGGCAAAAAGATTATTACCGCACGCGAGACTTTCACTCAGCCGAGAGACCTTGTGATGGTTGATATTGAAAGCGGGAAATACGAAATTTTGACTGATTTTAATAAAGAATTATACGACAAAATTAACCCTATCGCAATTGAAGAAAGATGGGTAGAATCTTGGGATGGTAAAATGGTTCACTATTGGGTGCTATTTCCACCACAATTCAATCCAACCAAAAGGCAGCCATTGATAACCTACTGCCAAGGCGGACCGCAAAGCATGATTAGTCCTAATTTTCATTACCGATGGAATTTGTTTATGTATGCATCGCAAGGTTATATCGTAATAGCAACAAACCGTCGCGGAGTTCCCGGATTTGGGCAAGATTGGAATGATGCCATAAGCAAAGATTGGGGTGGCATGCCGATGAATGATATATTAGCAACTACTGATGATATTTCACTCGAACCTTACGTTGATTTTTACGGTAGAGCGGCAATTGGAGCAAGCGCCGGCGGGTATGCGGCTTTCTGGCTTGCGAGTCATCACAATAAGAGATTTAGCGCCTTCTTTTCGCATTGCGGTGTATTCAATTTTGAAAGCATGTATGGTTCAACTGAGGAATTATTCTTTTCGAACTGGGAATATGGTGGTCCGTATTGGGATACTACACATAAACCGAATTACGAGAAAAACTCACCCCACAATTATGTTTCAAATTGGGACACACCGATTTTGATTTCAACCGGAATGCGTGATTACAGAGTTCCCTACTCACAAAGCCTTGAAGCATTTACTGCCGCAAGAGCACAAGGCATTCCTTCTGAGATTATAGTATTTCCGAATGAAAATCACTTTGTAACCAAACCGCAAGAATATATGATATGGACTGACAAAATATTTAAGTTTTTGGATAAATATTGCAAGAAATAGTCAAAATAGTAACATATTTTGTTAATTTTATGAGAAATTTTAGCAAAACCTGAATTTTTAATTTGGATATTTGCAAAAACTGTATATTTTTGTAAAAATTAAATAGATTTTAGGATTTTTTGGTATTTTTAGTGTATTTATGATGGGTTATACCCAAGTTATTTTTGTATTATTTTTTTCAAAAGGGTTTTTTATGAATATTTATGTAGGTAATTTGAATTACAAAACAAGTGAAGAGTCTTTAAGACGTTTGTTCGAACAATATGGCACAGTAGAGTCGGTTAAACTCATTACTGACCGTGATACCGGAAGACGCAAAGGCTACGGTTTCATAGAGATGGATCATGACGGTGGCTCAACTGCAATCGAAAAATTGAACGACAAAGAATTTGATGGAAGAAACATCAAAGTCAACGAAGCAAGACAAAGAGATTAATACCTCTTTTTTTCCTCCTAAATCTATTTAATATCCCGGGCTCTTTCGAGCCCTTTTTTTTTATTCAATGCTTACTTGCTCAAATAATATTTTTTATTTACTTTTATTGATTGTGAATCTTAAATTACGAGGAAACTTAAAATGAAGTACATTTACATCACTATTATCTTATCAATAGCAGCATTTTCATGTATTATGGCTCAACCGCGACCCGGAAATTTTCATGTTGATAACGGCAATCTTGCGGGCTTTTATGCAAGTGAAACTCAGATAGATTTTGAGGAAACAGTAATAATTCGACCTCCTGCACCGGGTTTAATAAAAAAGGTATTCTTATTTTTAGGAGGCACTCAAGCAAGGCAAGACACCATTTGGGTAGTCGGCGACCCTACAGATGGTACGGCATTCCCACCTTCAATTTTTTGTAGATATATTAACTCATATGGTGGATTCATAGTCAACTATACCGGAGAGCAAGGTTGGTACGAAATAGACATTGAACACTTACAATTAAAAACCGGAGGCATTAATGCAATCGGACTTCAGCATTTAATCAAACCCGGTGGTCCTTATTTCGGTGTTGATAACCGAGCCCAAAATCAGAACAACATAACTTCATTTTTATCTGATGTATTCAGACCAAATCCGCAGTTTTACAATTTTAGAGGTACCATTTTTCAGCCGACAGCGGGTTCGTATATGGCGGGGGTTTTGATTGAATACGATTTTGCTGATACCTCGGGTAAACCCTTGCCGGCACCACCTCCCTCTCTGGTAGATGTTACAATCGAAGCCGGTTTGGTTGACAATAGCGGCGACCCAATTAAAAGCGCAATAGCAAGTGTCGCAGATTGGAACAACGATGGCTACGATGATATTGCAGTGGCTGGTGGGCATTTCTTCCAAAACAATCAA
Source organism: uncultured Hyphomicrobiales bacterium (assembly GCA_964637845.1). Classification (GTDB taxonomy): domain Bacteria; phylum Bacteroidota; class Ignavibacteria; order Kapaibacteriales; family UBA2268; genus PGYU01. The sequence goes on from CAZWXI010000013.1 coordinate 29,084, forward strand.
GATGGCACATTTAAGAATATTTCAAATTTAATAAATGTACAAAATTCTGGAACAATATGGGCAGACATTGATAATGACGGAAATTTAGATTTCTTTGCCTTGCGAGGTTGGGGAAATGACAAAATTTATTATGGCAACGGAGATGGAACATTTGCTGAAGATACTGACCCAAGAATCGTTTTAGATGCACCTACTGTATCTCCTATGTTTCTTGATTATGATGGTGACGGACTATTGGATTTGTTTATAGCATACGGCAGAAGAGAAGTACCGGGCGCCGAAACTTTTTACCCGGACCAACTTTTTAGAAATTTGGGTAATCGTAAGTTTGAAAATGTTACGGTTAAATCCGGCATAGCGGCCGGAGAACCATCCCCATATTATGATTGCTGGGGAGCAAGTTTGACAGATTATAATAATGATGGACTGCCCGATATTTTTGTGGCAACTTACAGATTGGCACCTGACTTACTTTATAAAAACAATGGTAATGGTACATTTACCGAAGTCGGAGCGATAACCGATGCAAGAGGTGCTCCGACTGGAAATCCCAACTATTTTGGTCACGGAATGGGTTCAGACTGGGGCGATTATGATAACGACGGTGACTTAGATTTAATTGTTGGGAATTTGAGCCATCCCGATGAAAGGGCCCTTGTTTCAAATCGCTCGCTGATTTGGGAAAATAAAGCTCACGAAGGGAATGTTTTCGTTGATAAAACTCAAAGTATGCGTTTGATGAACTTTGAAATGAATGCGGGAGCCGCTTGGATTGATTTCGACAATGACGGTTTTTTGGATGTGGTACACTGTCAATATGCTTATTACCAACTTGGCGAAGGTAAACCGAAGTACTCAAGATTTTATAGAAATCGTGGGGAGAATTTTCTATACTCCCTTGAGGATAAAACTTGGCAATGGGGCGCCTATGTTCATGGCACGTGGTCACCTGTCCGGATTGATTACAACCGCGATGGCAAAATGGACGTTCTTGTGGCGAGTTCAAATGATTACGTAAAATTGTTTAAAAATCAAATTGAGCCGTCTGGCAATTTCATTAACATAAGAGTCAAAGGAAAGTCCGGAAAGGAAGTTAATTATACCGGATACAGATCAAAAGTTATAATTACATCTCAAAACAAAGAGTTAATCCGATATATCCCCGGAACGGTTTTAAATGCAAGGGCATCGCAAAGTACTAATGATTTACATTTCGGCTTGGGAGATATAGATTACATTGATGCTGTAGTAGTTAATTTTTCCGATGGTGTAGAACTATTGTTTGATAACTTAAAAATCAACAAAACTTATGAGATTAATTATGATGGTGTAGTTAAAGAAATCAAACCCACAACCCAAAGTAGTATAAAATTTCAAGAATTTGAAAACAACATGTTAAATGTTTATCCCAATCCCGCAACAAATGAAATTACGATAAAATTTTTAGCGCATTCTTCAAAACAAGTTAAAATAACACTTAACAATTTATTGGGAGATGAAATAGCGACAATTTATGAGGGTTTTGCGGAGGAAGGAACTAATACATTGACTCGGGAACTTGCTCAAACGTCTCCGGGTATCTACAATATAAAGTATAGTGATGGAAGTTGGATATATGTTCAGAAATTAATCATAGCGGAGTAATCAGATTATTTCCTGCTGAAACTTGCAAGTCGCATCAAAATCAAGTCTTGCAAGTTTTGTGTTGTTGTCAAGGGTGATGTAAAGTTCTGCATCATAATCGAAAATGCAAAACTTTCGTTATCACGGGTTTGGACATAGCCGCATATTGATGAGATATTATTCATGGAGCCGGTTTTTGCTTTTACGTTATTTTCAGCTCTGCTCCTTTTCATGCGTCGTTTCAATGTACCTTCTTCACCGGGTTCAGCAAGCGACGCGATAAATTTGTCTCGAACACCGGAACGATAAGCGTAGTTTAACAAAGTGACAAAATTTCGAGGTGAAAATAAATTGAACCTTGATAAACCTGAACCGTCAACTACTCTCAAATTTTCTGTTTGTATGCCGATTGATTTTAAGAAAGTATTCAAGTACATGGCTCCATTATCAAATGACCCGATACCGAGATTTTCCTTTGCAAGAGTTTTAAAAAGCATTTCAGCGCAAAGATTATGGCTTTCAGAGTTAATCACTTTAATAATCTCTTGCAATGGTGGAGATATATGAGTAAATACCGGCACCAACGCTGAATAATTTATTCGTTTGTTGGCTTGAGTAAGTGACATAAGCAAGCCATTTAGTCTTATTCTTTGCTGAGAAAGAGCATTTCGGAATAAATCCAAAAAGTACATAGTAGGATTATCAATAGCAATATTGAATGTATTTGATGATTTCTTTGTGGAATCAAATGCAATAATGCCGAAAAGTTCGATAAAATTGGTTTTTATATCCCTGTTGGCAGAAATTTCGGTGATTTCATCGGCTGAACTTGTTGTTACGTAATTTAAAATGCGAACCAAGTTATTTTCAGGATAGACATTGAATTTAGATATAAAATTTACAGAGTCTCCGGGGAATATGCTTACCGTAACAGTATTATCATTGAATGAAAATGCACTAATTTGAGATGAGAAGGGATACATGAAATCATCCCAGGACCAGCCCGGGCCATAATGAATTTGGTCAAAATATGAATCATCGGCAATAATATTTCCTACTATGGTTTTAATACCTAAAGAATCAAGTTTTTTGGCAAAAGTTTCCATTATTACTAATGGTTCTGCGTAAAATGATTTCGAAATCGTGGGGTCACCTGAACCTCGGATAATCACATCTCCGATAAATTCACCATTGGGGTGTAGTTCACCATCAAGGTACATGTTGGTTTGATATCTAAAATCTTTACCAAAATACTCAAGAGCCGCGAGTGTGGTTATTAATTTTATTGTAGATGCGGGAACAAAATTCTTATCATCATTTAAACGAAAAATGTATTCACCGCTCTCGAGATCTTGAACACTAATTCCGATAAATGAATTTGATAAATCTGGACTATTGACAAGGGCTTCAAGGTCCTGCCTCAGTTCTGCCAGCTTACTGATATTTTGGACCGTATCTGTCTGCGAAAGCAGAGTCTGACGCTCCAACAATATGAGCAAGCACAAGAAAGCGAGCGATAAATTGATTTTCATATTAAATTAAAACAGCTTTTTCAAAATAAAATCAAAAATACGATTAAAATTAGAACATTATCAATATAGATGTTATCATTTCGTCACGAACAAAATGAAATTCCAAAATTGGAATTATAGATGTTTTTGTTTAATCAATTGTTATTTACACAATGAGTTCAAATAATATGGTCAGCACTGAAAGCTATGAATTCAAAGCTGAAATGAAGCAGTTGCTTAACATAATAATTCACTCTTTATATACAAATCCAGAAGTATTTTTAAGAGAGCTTGTATCGAATGCCTCCGACGCCCTTAACAAACTAAGATTTCATAAGTTGACCCAAAGCGAGATTTCCAATCCTGAGTTAGATGCCAAAATTGTTATAACGGTTGACAAAAATAATCAGGTTCTAATCATTGAAGATACAGGTATCGGAATGACACATGATGATCTAGTAAATCAACTCGGCACTATTGCACGTTCGGGTACCGCTGAATTAGTTAATCAAATAAAAAATGCCGGTAAACAGATTGACGCAAACCTTATCGGTCAATTTGGAGTAGGGTTTTATTCTGTATTTATGGTGACTGATGAAGTAACTGTTGAATCAAAACATGCTCAGGTTAGCTCGAAAACTTATAGATGGAAATCTACCGGGGAAGTGGGATTCGAAATTGAGGAAATTGCGGATAAAATTCGCGGTACCAAGATTTCATTTAAACTGAAAGATGAATATAAGCATTTTGCCGATGACAATGTTGTAAAAAGCTTATTGAAAAAGTATTCAAACTTCGTAGATTTCCCGATTTATGTTGGTGACACAAGAGTCAATACTGTACAAGCAATTTGGCATAAGAAAAAGGACGACATCAGCGCCGAAGAGCTAAACGAATTTTACAAATTTATTACAGGCGATCACCAAGAACCACTGTCGAGTTTGCATCTTTCGCTTGAGGGAACAATCAATTGCAGAGCACTGTTGTTCATTCCCCAGTATGCTCCGATGAATTTGTTTCGAGAGTTCGACCAAAAGACTGTTATGCTATATTCGAACAAGATTTTCATCCAAGACAATCCTAAAGATATATTGCCCGATTATTTGAAATTTGTTCGTGGCGTTGTTGATACTGAAGATTTACCTCTTAATGTATCCCGGGAAGTAACCCAATCAAGCCCCGTTATGATAAAAATAAAGAACGTCCTTACGAATAAATTACTCACTCACCTCGATGAGATATCAACACAAGAACCCGAGAAATACGACAAATTTTTCGAGCAGTTTGGTTCATTATTTAAAACGGGAATTACTCAAGATTACGCCAACAAGGACAAAATAGTCGAACTATTACGATTCGAATCATCAAAAACACAATATGGAAAGTTCACTTCATTAAATAAATACGCATCCAACATGCGGTCAGAACAAAAGGAAATATACTATATATCCGGCAACTATCGAAATGAAGTTGAAAATAGTCCGAATATGGAGTATTTTAAAAAACATGACATCGAAGTGCTTTACTTACTCGACCCTGTTGACCTATTCACAATACCATATATTTTTGAATATGCCGGTAGGAGTTTAACATCCATTGAAAAGGCTGAAATTACTATTCAGGACGACAATAATCAACCAAGTGGTATTAACCAAAATAATGTTCTTAGCGCATTCAAGCACATTTTGAAGGATAAAGTTGAAGATGTAGTGGTTTCAAAGCGTTTGGTTGAATCTGTTGCTTCGCTCGTTGTGGGCAAAAATGCACTCGACCCACAGATGGAAAAAATGATGAGATTGATGGATAAAGATTTCACTGCATCAAAACGTATTCTTGAAGTCAATACTAACCATGAGTTGATAAGAAACATCTCGGAAATGCTCAAAAATGATAGAGAAAAAGAGTTGATTGAAAATATTATCCTTCAAATTTATGATATTGCGATTCTTAACGATGGACAAAGTGTTAATGCCAGCGAATTCTCAACTCGCGTTATCAAGACTCTATTACATATAACGAACACTAATAATTGATAATAAAATGGGAAAATCTAATGAAATTATCAGAATTCAAATATAACATAACCAAAAATGCCGTCGCTAAATTTCCCGCTGAACCACGAGATTCAGCTAAATTGATGATTTTGAATAAAAATACGGGAGAAATTCAAGACAAAGTCTTTTCCGATGTCTTGGACATATTCCAAAAAGGCGATGTTGTTGTATTAAACGAAACAAAGGTTTTCCCTGCAAGGCTTTATGGTACCAAGGAAAAAACCAATGCCGCCATAGAAGTCCTACTACTAAGGGAATTGAAGCGTGAAGACAGAATTTGGGACGTATTGGTCGAACCTGCCCGAAAAGTCAGAATTGGAAACAAAATTTATTTCGATAACGGAGCATTCTATTGCGAAGTAATAGACAACACTACTTCAAGAGGCAGAACAGTAAGATTTAGTTACGACGGCAATCTTTTCGATGTAATTGAACGAATAGGTGAAATGCCTCTTCCCGACTATATCAAGCGCAAACCTGAAGAACACGACAAGCAATCTTATCAATGTGTATTTGCTAATCATGCCTCTATGGCGTCGATTGCTCCACCGACAGCAGGATTGCATTTCACTCAGGATTTATTGGATAAATTGCAAGATAAGGGAGTAAAAATTGCTAAAATCGTCATGCACATTGGTCTGGGAATATTTGAAATAATTGAAGTTGAAGATTTGACCAAACATCGTATGTACTCTGAATATTTCGAAATCTCCCATGACACAGCCGAGAAAATCAATACTGCTTTGAAATCTAAAAAACATGTCTATGCTGTAGGTTGCAGTGTGATTCGTGCTCTTGAATCATCTGTACTAACAACCGGTGCAGTGAAACCGAATAAAGGGTGGACGGATAGATTTATTTATCCGCCTTATGATTTCAAAATACCTACTCGGTTTATTACAAATTTTCATCCCTCAGAAACACCATCAATCTTATTGGCAGCAACTTATGCAGGTACTGAAAATTTATTAAAAGCATACAAAAAAGCCCTTAAGCACGATTATAGATTTCATGCCTACGGTGACGCGATGATGATAATTTAAAATCAAATCTCTAAAATTCCAAGCAACGGCAAAACCGTTGCTTTTTTATTAAAAATAAACAGTACTTAAATGACATTATTTTCATAATATGTGATTTATTTCTTAATTTTGTATTATGAAATTGTCATAATTTTAAAAATGAGCAAACAATATGGACTTTAAACAGAAAGATTTTTTTGAAGAATTCGATATTCCAACATATGAACAGTGGAAAGCCGAATCAGAAGCCGCTCTAAAAGGTGCACCTTTTGATAAAATAATGTACACCGAAACTTATGAAGGCATTCTCATTCATCCGATTTACAATTTTGAAGATTTACAAAACGACGCTTCAATGGACTCTTTGCCCGGATATTATCCGTTTACACGCTCAAGTAATGTTTCGGGCTACAAAAAAAAAAGTTGGGAAATCAGCCAAAATATCCCTTATCCGAAGACATCCGAATTTAATCATGCTTTGAAGAATGATTTGGCAAACGGACAGAATTCAGTTCGGATTAACGTATCTCGTGCAGTTGCAATGTATGAGGACTTTAATGAAGATGATATAAGTGGCCAGGATAACTTAATCGCCGACCTTAGAGATTTGAATGAAGCTTTTAAGGAAATTGACTGCAGAAATATTCCTATACACATTGACGCCGGACTTGCTTCGTTGCCGGCATTCGCATTAATTCAAGCATTTTTTGACCAGCATGGTTTCAGTAATAATGAACGTCATGGTTCAGTAGTGAGTGACCCAATACGTGAATTATGTATAGAAGGTTCTCTACCTGTAAGTATCGAGAGGTGTTTCGATGAGATGCTTTTGGTAACACAAAAAGCCATGAAATTGGAGAATTTCCGTACGATTACAATTGATACAAACCACATCCATAATCAGGGTGGCAGCGCAGTTCATGAAATATCTTATGCATCCGGTGTGCTCGTAGAGTATCTAACACAAATGATACGTAGAGGGATTGATGTAAATCATCTTACGAGAAAAATAATTGCCTCATTTTCAGTGGGTTCCAACTTCTTTATGGAAATTGCAAAATTAAGAGCGGCTCGTATTGTTTTCGCAAATATTTTCAAACAATTTGGGGCAAGTCCCGAGAACTCGTATTTGAGAATTCATACAAATACATCAGAAAGAGATATCACATATTTAGACCCGCATGTAAATATTTTAAGAGCGACTTCGCAAGTATTCTCATGTGTAATGGGTGGAAGCGATATCATTACTGTGAATAATTACAGCATGGCTCACGGCTTACCTGATGAATTTTCACGAAGGATCGCCCGAAACACACAAAATGTGCTGTTGCACGAATCTCACTTAACCGATACAATTGACCCTGCGGGTGGTTCCTATTACATTGAATCGTTAACCACGAGAATTGCTGAAAAAGCTTGGAAGTCATTCAAAAAGATCAAATCAAAAGGCGGTATTATCCATGAACTTGTTTCGGGGGAATTATTTAATGAAATTAATTCTGTATTGGCAAAACGATTCGAAAATGTTGCTGCTAGAAAAGATGTGATTGTTGGTATAAATAAATATCCGCTACTTGATGAAAGAGACATCAATACTATAGAAGTTGACAATACCATAATCGAAAACTTCGTAGATAATTATGACAGGAAAATTTGGGAACGTGATGTTGAATCGATTGATATTTTACTGGACAAGTTTGAAAATGCATTAATTTCAAAATTCGAAAATGCAATTGATTTTGCAATAGAAGCATACAAAAATGATGCTTGTATGGCAGAAGTATATAATAGTTTAGTTCATGATATTGAAAATCAAATTAAGGTTGAACCATTCAGATTTTATAGATTATCATCAAAATTTGAAGAACTTAAGTTTAATTCATTGAATTATCGATATTTAAACGGAAAGTTCCCTCAGTTACCCTTGATATGCATCGGCAAACTTAAAGAATTTAAAACCAGAGCAGATTTTTCAAATGACTTTTTTAAGGTCGGCGGATTCGATTGTTTTATTATTGATGGTTTTGAAAATCCAGATAATATATCAATAGATAATATCCCATATCACAAAACTTATGTATTCTGTTCAACTGACGACTTATACACGCAATTTATTCCCACATTTGCCAAAAAATTAAAAGAAAAATATCCCGAAAGTTATACTATATTAGCAGGATATCCCAAAGATAAG
>CAZWXI010000014.1:0-37036 GCA_964637845.1 uncultured Hyphomicrobiales bacterium
TCTTATATATTTGGTGACGGCTTTAACACGCGTGATTATGTTTATGTCAGTGACGTTGTTCGTGCAAATGTTATGGCTTTGGAAAGCGATTTTAGAGGCATTTATAATGTAAGTACAGGTGTAGAGACCACTGTCAATGAGGTTTTTGATAAAATCAAATCTATAACGGGTGCAAAATGTGAAAGAGTTTACCTTGATGCTAAAATTGGCGAACAGAGGCGTAGTTGTTGTCATTACGGTAAGATTTTACAAGAACATGGATGGGAGCCTGGGGTCTTGCTGGATAAAGGTTTGGAATTGACCATTGAGCATTTTAAATTAAATGTTACCGGTAAATGACTGTCGCTCCAGTTGATATGGTAATAATCGTTACCTATTTCGGCATCATTCTGTACATAGGGTTTGTGGTCGCTCGCCGACAAGAGCGTAGTACGGATAATTCACCTGCGGAATTTATTTTAGCGGGAAGAAAACTTACTTTACCTCTGTTTGTGGCAACTCTTGTTGCCACTTGGTACGGTAGTATTCTCGGAGTGGGCGAGTTTGTTTACAATGCTGGCGTTGTTGCTTGGGTATGCTTCGGATTGCCGTATTATATTGCCGCTGTTGTTTTCGCGATTTTTTTTGCTGGGAAAATCCGCGATGCGAACGTTTTGACTATTCCCGAACAAATAAAAAAACATTATAATCCCTTGGCGGGCTCGATTGCATCAGTAATAATTTTGTTTGTTACAATACCTTCGGCGTACATACTGATGCTTGGGATTTTGATACAAATGTTTACGGGATTCAGCCTTTGGATTTCCATAATAATTGGTACAATTGCATCGGTAGCGTACTTATTTACGGGTGGATTTAGAGCAGATGTCTATACGAATACGGTACAATTTATCTTTATGTATATCGGTTTCGGCGCCCTTCTTGTGTTTTCCTTAATGGCATTGGGATCATTTTCTGAAATGATGGATGTTTTACCATCGGGTCACCTTTCTGCCTTTGGGGATTTAAATTGGCAATACATCTTGGCCTGGTTCATAATTGCTTTGCAAACATTCGTTGACCCAGGATTTCATCAGCGATGCAGTGCCGCTCGCAATAACAAAACTGCCCGCAACGGGATATTGTTGTCAGTGGCGTTTTGGGCTATTTTTGATTTCCTTACCTTGTTTACGGGTTTATACGCAAAAGCATTCACACAGCCTGAAACGGCTCTAATGGCTTTTCCCGCTCTGGGAGAGATTGTATTGCCGCCTATATGGAAAGGTATATTCATTATTGCCATGCTGTCGGCTGTCATGTCAACTTTAGATAGTTATGCTTTTATATCTGCGACAACAATCGGAAATGATATTCTGTCAAAGTTCCGCCGATTAGCAAAATTTTCGACAGAAAACCTGACTAAAGCAGGATTATTTATTTCCTCTGCAATCGGAATAATAGTTGCAATCTCGATACCTTCTGCAGTCGAAATAATATATAAAACTGCCTCTATAACAGTACCTGGGCTGATTGTACCGCTTACGTTAACAATGACGGGAAGGCTGAAATTGTCTTCATCACAAGCAATAATAATAATGCTTTCATCATCATTAATTTCGTTGTTATGGTTGATTTTATCGGATAGGAGCGCTTTTATTTCAGGAATCGAACCTATGTTCCCGGGTATTATTTTAAGTATTATATTAGCATTTATATTTTTACTAAGTAAGCCAAAAAATCAATGAATATTTCCAACATGTTAAGCGCATCAAGGTTTATACTGGCGATTCCCGCAATGTATCTAATTTTGACAGGTTCGTATTCTTTTGCTGTATTAGTCGGAATTATATCGGGTTTAACGGATTTTTTCGATGGCTTTATAGCCCGCAAAACAGATAAGATTACCGAGCTTGGCAAAATTTTAGACCCGCTCGGCGATAAAGTATTTCTATTATTGTTTGCTTTAGCGATGCTGATTGAAGGGCTAATGCCGTTATGGTTTTTCGTTGCATTTGCAGTGCGGGATATTTTAATTCTTGCGGGAGGGGTATATGCCAAAAAGCGTCATAATATTGTACTTGTATCAAATTTTGAGGGTAAGGTTACTTTTGTATTGGTACTTGTAACGGTTCTTGCTGTTTTGCTTGGGATTGATGTTGCTGCAAGGTATGGTTATGCGCTGAGTTGTGCCGCATTGATTTATTCTTTTGCAATTTATCTCTACAGATGGATACGTTCCATGCAAGGCTACTCCCGCCAAAATTCTTAGCCGTTAATTGCCCTGCAATACTTATATTTGTGGACTTTTTTCAAACAAATTCCAATCTTCGTTATGAGTTTCTTTTCAAAAATCAAAGAAAAGTTTGCCGCTCAGGTTGATAAAGTAGCCGAAAAGGTTAACGAGGCTATAAACCAAGCGGGAAATGCACTTAAGTTAGACAAAATCGTTACGGGTTTAGACAAAACGAGAAAAAGTTTTTTCGATAAATTCAAAAGCATTCTCGGTGCCGGAAGAAAAATAGACGAAAACTTACTTACCGAGGTGGAAGAAGTGCTCATAACGTCTGACATCGGGGTTACTACATCTGAACTCATTATTAACAAGCTCAGAGCAAGAGTAAAAAAAGATGGATTCGAGCATTCCGAAGATTTATACGCAATATTGAAAGAGGAAATTCATGAGTTATTGCTTAAATCACCCTCAGCCGGCAACGACGCAACTTTCGAAATAGAAGAATCACAAAAACCTCACACTATATTAGTAATCGGAGTAAACGGTGTCGGTAAAACAACTACTATAGGCAAATTGGCATATAATTACAAAAATGCGGGTAAAAAAGTTATCATCGGAGCCGCTGATACTTTCAGAGCCGCCGCAAACGAGCAACTCGAAATTTGGGCTTATAGAGCCGGAGTAGAAATTGTCCTGCAATCTCAGGGTGCTGACCCTGCATCTGTGGCTTTCGAAACGTTGAAAAGGGCAAAAGAAAACAATTTTGATGTAGTTATTATTGATACTGCCGGTCGATTGCACAATAAATTCAATTTGATGCAAGAACTTGAGAAAATCAACCGTGTATTGGGCAAACTTAAACCTGATGCTCCGAATGATGTTTTCCTCGTACTTGATGCCACTACGGGGCAAAATGCCATTCAACAAGCAAAAGAGTTTTCAAAAGTCGCAAATGTCACGGGTATTGTGCTGACAAAACTCGATGGTACGGCAAAAGGAGGCGTTGTAATTCCGATTGCGAATGAATTAAAAATCCCCGTCCGATATATCGGAGTCGGGGAAAAAATTGACGATTTGCAAATATTTAATCCCTCTCTGTTCACCGAAGCCCTATTTGGTATCAAAGATGAAGATATTGACGATTAGCATTATTTCGCTATCGGTGCGCCGTACTGCGACCATTCTTCTTTGCTCGGACCATAGACGCCGGGGACTCGTAAACCCAAGATACGCATATATACTGTAAGTTGCCCGCGATGATGTATTTCGTGTTTGACTAAGACGTCGAGTGTTTGGGCTTTTGTCCAAACGGCACCATACATATTAATTTCCTTGCTTAAATCTTCGTCTTTCCACATCTCGGGCAATCTTTCGATGATTGTACCTACTAATTTTTCATAGTTATGGATTATTTCTTCTTTTGATTGCGGGTCATATGTTCCGTCTAATTCGATACCGAAATCTAATCCGGCGGTGGCAGTCATCTCCGATAACGTATAAACGATGTGCCAAGCTAAGAATCCGAGCGTTCGACCACCATCAAAAACCGACTCATTCAACGCATCGTTATCAAGATATGAAAATACTTTCAGCGTGGATTGTGATTCATTTTTGAAATTTTCAACGAAAGACTCAATTGATGTGTACATGATATTCCTTTGTTTATTGTTTAGTAAATCTTATTTTTGTTGAATTGACTATCAATTCGGAAAATAATTGAAAAAGAAAGTTATTTATGAATGCACCGAATGCGGAGCAAAAACACCAAGATGGGCAGGAAAGTGTGCTAATTGCCATACTTGGAACTCTTTGGTAGAGACTGTTGAAGCGACAGCCAGTACAAGAAAAACTCACGCATTAAATACTTCTAAAAGCCCTTTGAAATTATCGGAAATCGGTACGCAAAATTCTCACCGTATTCCGACTAATATAGGAGAGTTCGATAGGGTGCTCGGGGGTGGAATTATGCCCGGTTCCTTGATTTTGGTCGGTGGGGACCCTGGTATAGGTAAATCCACGCTGATGTTGCAAACTTGTTGTAGCTTGAGTGGGAAATCGGCTTTATACATCTCTGGTGAGGAATCTCTCGGGCAAATTAAACACAGAGCATTACGAATGAGAAATGCAGACGAGGATTTGTTGTTGCTTGCCGAAAACGAACTTGAGTCGTTTATCAATATCATCAAAAATTCCGGTGCCGAGGTGATTGTGATTGATTCCATTCAATCTATTTATACCGAGAAAATTGATGCATCGCCGGGCAGTGTATCGCAAGTAAAAGAGTGTGCAACTGAATTAATGAGTATTGCCAAGCAATCAGGGAAGTCAATATTTATAATCGGGCATGTCACGAAAGACGGTTTTATCGCAGGTCCTAAGGTACTTGAACATTCTGTGGATACAGTTTTACAATTTGAAGGAGAAAAAAATTATTCCTTCAGAATACTCAGGACTCTGAAAAATCGCTATGGTTCAACGAATGAAATCGGTATATTCGAGATGCGAGATGACGGATTGCATGAAGTGCTAAATCCGTCCGAAGTATTTTTGTCGTCATCAGATTCCGACGAGCCGGGTGTTGCAGTTGTTGCTACATTGGAGGGTTCACGCCCATTGCTAATCGAAGTACAAGCGTTGGTTACTTCGACAAGCTACGGAGTGCCTCAGCGCAGTTCGAACGGATTTGAATTGAGGCGTTTGCAAATGATACTTGCAGTTCTGGAAAAACGTTTGGGTATGCAATTTCGGCAATACGACGTTTTCGTCAATGTAGCAGGAGGTATGTATTTAAATGACCCGTCTGTGGATTTGGGTATTGCCGCGGCTATCGTAAGCTCGTTCCGTGATAGTCCGTTAGAACGAACAAGGGTCTTAATCGGCGAAATTGGGCTGACGGGAGAAGTTCGTCCCGTATCGAGGATAGAGCAGAGACTAAAAGAATCCGAAAAACTCGGTTTGACCAGTGCTGTTATTCCTAAGCTCAATTTTGACAAACTTTTATCTAAATATAATTTTCAAATTGAGCCCGTTGATAAGATATCTCTTGCATTGTCAAAGATTTTGCTCAGTTCATGATTTAGCTTTATTTTACTGTGTTTGTTTTAACATTTTTCGAAAAACTTATTTATGCTGCAAGATTTAATTAAAGACAGAATTCAGGAGATTACAGAAAAGTTGCCTCTTATGGATGTTTATGAATTAGGCGAGTTCATCAATGCCGATTTTGAAGATGAATTTGTGACTAATTTCATCAGGGCTCATATTCGGTTAAGTTTATATTCTGAATATATGAAATTCGACATTTTGAGCGAGGGACTAATTAGTTTCAATTTTTCTCAAACATCATTTGAAGATTATTGCGGTTATGTGGTCGCTCATTCGCAGATTTCTTATAATTCTGCTGAGGAGTTAATTGCAAAAGCCGTTACGGCAAAGCACGATTTTCTTGTCAGACCAATTTATGCTCTTGGAGCTTATATTTTTGAGGGGAGTGCAACGAAAGGCGCATTCGAGATTCTATTGTCACTGCACAGGTTTACTTCATACCACTTGCATATCTTGGAATATGCTAATGTTGAATATGAATCGCTTGCAGAGAGCGTTCTGTTTGAGCCACTTTCATCATCAAGTTTTGTTAATTTCATTCGCAGTCTTGACCGCAGAATGCACGAAAGTAGTACAATTGATAACTTTTGCGATTATCTCAAATCTATATCCCGGGCTTTAAATTTCGGAGATGAATTATTGCCTGTTTATGTATTGAATGATATTTTGAAGGATAAATCGCTTTACTATCTTATTGATAGACTTAATGAAAAATATACAATGACAGATTCATTGACTATTAACAATTTTCGAGATTTTCTCATTGAATTACATAATGAGATGGCCGAAGATATTCGAATTGATACAGAAGTTTTGCAAGCAAAGGAATTTCAAGGCACCGATGATGATTTACTGTTTGAAATCGAAGAAAAAGTTAAAGAATTGACCGAAAATCAAGACGAGGATTTCTATTTGAATGATATGATTCATATTGACAATGGTAACGATGAACACATAGTCCATTCTAATAAAGATTTTGACAAAAGAACAGATGCAAACATGGATACGGCACGAGAATGAAATTTATTGATATAGCCTCGATTTATGTCAAGGCTGGCGACGGCGGAGACGGGCACATTAGCTTCAGGAAAGAAAAATATGTCCCAAAAGGAGGTCCCGATGGAGGCAATGGTGGCAAAGGCGGTGATGTAATCGTAAAAGTTGACCCACACATGAATACTCTGTTAGACTTTAAATACAACAGGGAATTTATTGCAGAAAATGGTGCGAACGGTGGGAAATCTCGCAAAACCGGTAAGGATGGCAAAAACGTGTATGTCAAAGTGCCGCAGGGTACCGAGATTAAAGATATTGACGGCAATATCATTGCCGATTTGGCTGAAACGGGTGACGAAATTGCTTTGCTTAGAGGGGGTAATGGGGGATGGGGAAACTCTATGTTCGCTACTCCTACTAATCAAGCGCCTCGACATGCTAATCCCGGGCAGGAAGGTGCGGGCATGGAAGTGATTTTGGAGTTGAAACTTTTGGCTGATGTCGGTTTGGTCGGCTTTCCGAATGCGGGTAAATCCACTCTTATTTCGGTTTTATCTTCATCGCGGCCAAAGATTGCGGATTATCCCTTTACCACGCTTGTACCCAACTTAGGGATTGCGAGCGTTGGTGTAGGACAAAACTTCACAATTGCCGACATTCCCGGACTAATTGAAGGTGCCTCCGAGGGCAAAGGTCTCGGATTGCAGTTTCTGCGGCATATCGAGCGTTGCCGACTATTGGTTTTCTTGATTTCAGCAGAAAGCCATACACCCGAAAAAGACTATTTAGTACTAAGGAAAGAACTCGATAAATACAATCCCGATATGTCGTTTAAAAAGCGAATTATTTGTATCAGCAAAATCGATATTCTCAGTCCCGAAGATTTACATCACCTCAACAAAATGGAGTTCAAGGATAAAAACGTTCCGGTTTTGTACGTTTCATCTATTGCTCAATCGAATATATCGGAATTAAAACTCTTGATATGGAAATTTTTGACTCAAAATTAGAAAAATCTTACTTCGATTGCGACGTTTTTAGTTTTGATGTGTCTATGTTATTATGTTAAACAATTATAAAATAAGCAATGAAAATTTTCATTTTGGCAATACTTTTATTCATCATAGTAAATGAAGTTTACTCAAGCGGCAAATTCGAAGATGCCAATAATGCCTTTTTCAATCGTGACTATCAAAAGGCTCTAAACCTATACAGCGAATTGATACAATCAGGCAGAAAAGATACCGATGTATTTTATCGTCGCGGAATGACTTATTTGTATCTCAATATATTTGACAAGGCACTTGGTGATTTCAGTTACGTAATTGAGCGGGACAAGAAAAACGCCGATGCCTTTAATAATCGCGGCTTGTGCCACAGCTACATGGGTAATCTCGATATGGCTCTTGCCGACTTCGACAGCGCAATTAAGTTAGAACCAAAATTTGCTCAAGCATACATAAATCGAGGAAGTGCTTACGTTTCCAAAGGTGAATTCGGTCACGCGGTTAAAGATTTTGACCGTGCAGCCGAATTAGCCCCCGACAATCCCGAAATTTATTTACAGCGGGCAAGTTTGTACTATTATTTAGGAGACTTTGCGAAATCCGTGGAGAACTACGACAAAACGATTTCGCTCGGTTTGGTAAATCAGAAAATTTACTTTAATCGCGGTAATGCTCATTTCAAAAGCGGTGATACTTCGAAAGCTATTGCAGACCTGACGAAAGTTCTCGAATATGACCCTAACGATATAGAGGCATTAATAAACAGAGCATACATTTACAACTCTTTAGGTGAAGAAGCCCTTGCTCAAGCCGATAAAGCAAAGTATGATTCCATCAAATTCACAAAATATACTCCGGTTGAACAATTGAATTTTACTACATACAAAAACCAAGGTGAAGATTTATTTATTGATTTACCGGATACGTGGAGATTAATAGAATATCCCGAGAATGAATTCGGGATGCTCAATTTTGTGATTACGCCCGAAGACATCAATCCTCATGACGATGCCATGCTTGTAGGAGTAACTGTCGGGATTATGAAAAATATGAATTCAAAGTTTCCAGTAGAAAATGAATCAGATATTCTGGATTTCTGGAAAGGTAGCTTGGATGAAAGTAACAGTGGAATGAAATTATACAATGTTTATTGGCAAAGACATCAAGAATGGTTAGGACATGCAACGATTTTGAATCTTTCGGTAATGCAAGTTGCCGATAACTACATCAGGTTCAACCTATATGAATATGCTATAGCTTGGGGTAATAATCTAATTTTTATTTATTTCCAGGCTCCTGAAGATGATTTCGATTATTATCGCAAAATTTATGATATTGCCATGAAATCCATTAGGGTCGGAGAAAATTACAAGCTAAATTAGTATTTCTCTAATTTAGCATATTCAAGCATAAGATTTTTATTCCCGACTGAATCAAATTTTATCACAGCTTTAATATTTTTGCCGGTTCCGCTTAGGTGCATGATTTTGCCTTTACCGAAATGCGAGTGTTTCACTATATCTCCGATATTGAATGAATTGCCGGGTTCTATTTGAGAATAAAATTCTTGCTCAGGTATTTGGTTAATGCCATCAGTTTTATTGTGTGCTTTCTTAAATTCTTGTCTTGGTTTCGGCATTAGGCTCTGAGTGGTTGTTTTTTTGAATTCAGGGTGTTGAATTAAATCCGTCGGTATTTCTCTTAAAAAGTTGGAAGGTGATTGCTCGACAACTGTCCCAAATCTTACCCTTTTTTCTGCAAAAGTAAGAATTAATCGCTCTTTTGCACGAGTAACGCCGACATAGAACAATCTTCTTTCTTCTTCTTCTTCTTCCTGCGGCATATCGGCTCTTTGCAGCGGAAACAGTCCGCGTTCAAGCCCGCTGATGATTACTACGGGGAATTCGAGACCCTTTGCTGAATGTACTGTCATCAGTGTCAAATTTCCCGATTGTAAGTCTTTCTCGTCTATATCCGAGAGTAGGGAAATTTGCTGTATGTAATCCGATAATGTGCCCTCATCATTATTCCTGAAGTACATTTTTATGTCGGTAAGCAACTGAATCACGTTTTCCCATCTATCGAGAGCTTCATCGGTTGCCATTTCTTTGTACATTTGAAGCAATCCCGTTTGCTCGATATATTCGACAATAATTGTGGCGATATCTTCTTCTGTGGCTATTTTTTGTCTGTATGTCGAAATAAACTGTTCAAAGTTGTTTATTGCGATGATTGCTCTTGACTGTAAGTCATCAACCGAACTCAAGTCCGAAAGAGTTCGCTGTAAACTGACTTGCTTTGTTCTACTATGTTGCCTAAGATGTTTGAGCGTTGTGTCGCCAATACCTCGAGGTGGTTCGTTGATAACTCTGTAATACGCTTCATCGTCCAACGGATTAATTAAAAGACGCAGATAGGCAAGTACATCTTTAATTTCCTTACGTTTGTAAAACGACATTCCGCCAACAATTATATAGGCAATATTAGTCTTGCGTAGTGCGTTTTCGAGAATTAGTGATTGTACGTTTGTTCGATAAAGTACTGCCATATCATTTAGTTCATATCCCGAGCGTCGGAGTAAATCTACTTTTGTGGCAATACGAACGGCTTCGTCGTAATCGTCAATACATCGTGATACTTCGATTTTATCACCTCCCGGGTTGTCTGTCCATAGAGTTTTCGGAATTTGATTTTTGTTTCGTTTGATTATTGCATCAGCTGCGGCTAAGATTGTTTTTGTAGAGCGATAATTTTGTTCCAAGCGGATGATTTTTGCATAAGGATAATCTTTTTGGAAGTGCAGAATATTTTGAATATCGGCACCTCTCCACTTATAAATACTTTGGGCATCATCTCCGACAACGCATAAATTTTGATGTGCTTCGGCTAATAGCTTTACGGCTATATACTGGGGTTTGTTTGTGTCCTGATATTCGTCAACGAGTATATACTTGAAGTGCTTTTGGCAGCGGGTTAATGTGTCACGGTCTTGCCTCAATAACACAATGAAATTGAGCAACAAATCATCAAAATCCATTGAGTTATTTTTTTGTAAATAATTTTCGTACTCGTTGAAAATCAGTGCAAGTTGTTTTTCTTGCACTGAATTTGCCAAATCTGCAAATTCCTTGCGAGTTGTCATTTTATTTTTGGCATTGGATATTGTAGCCCTGACTAATTGCGGACTGATTTGTTGCGGACTGATACCCAAGTCTTGCATTACTCGCTTCACGGCGGACAAGGATTCATCAGTATCATATATCGTGAAATCGCTCGAAAAGCCGATTTTTGGGGCGTGTTGTCTTAATATCCTTGCAAAAATTGAGTGGAATGTGCCTGCCCAAATTCTCGAAGCACGTTCGGGAGTAACCAGCGTCGCTATTCGTTCTTTCATATCCTTTGCGGCTTTATTTGTGAAAGTCAAAGCCAAAATGTTGTCGGGGGAAACGCCTTTTTCGAGCAAGTAGGCAATTCTGTTTGTAAGAACCCTTGTCTTGCCGCTACCTGCACCGGCAACAATTATAAGTGGTCCGTTGATGCTTGTAACGGCTTTTCGCTGAGGTTCATTTAAGTTTGATAATATCCTTTCGGCTTGATTCGCATTCATGTTCTAATCATTTTCAAAAAAAATATGCAATATAAGGTTTTTTATTTTATAATACTTGCTAATATATCAACAGTTTTTCAAAGTAGAGCTAAATAAAAAAGTGCCATCCTGCTTTGGATGGCACTTTCAACTGGTATTCGGGTGCTTATCTTACTATGGAAATCGGAATAGTTTTCAAATTGCCGTCTATATTCAATCTGTAGAAATACATCCCTGCTTGCAATTGCGATAAGTCGAATTTTTTGAAGTTTTGACCTTGTGTCATCAACTCGCTACCGTATCCTGCTACTTTTTCTCCGATTGAATTATATAAGTCAATAGTTACATGGGCTGTTCGGGTTAAATCAAGTTGTAATGAGGAATAATCAACCACGGGGTTTGGAAATGTGAATATTTTTGATTGCGTAATCACGTCGATGTTGACTCCTGCAGGGCTATCATCAACTTTAATGTTGTCAATATACCATCCGTCTGCGACACGGAAGTGATTGTTGGTTATCAAAGTAAATCTAAACAATAACGTGTCACCCATATATTGGCTCATGTCTTTGGCTACTAATTGCCATTGACTATTTGCGAGGTCATTCAAAATGAAGAACTTTGAGCTTCCGGCAGACCACATCCAATAATGATTCCAAGTTTGTCCGAAATCATTAGACCATGACACAATACCTCCGTTATAGTAAATAATTCCGTCAATAGTTTGAGTGATTGTATCTATGAGTGCGATATGCTCAAATGTGAATGTCGTTTTGCTTGGTGACAAAATAACGGGAGCTAACATGTAATCATGGCGTACATTGCGTTGATAATTTCCCGTAGGGGAATCAGTCCACGAATTTGGCGGACTTGATGATTTAGCGTTTGTCAATCCCCAAGGCCCGGTTTTATAATTAGGAACAAGACTTCCCGCATTATCAAAATTTTCTTCCAATGAATTAAGAGGCGCGCCGGAATATGCAATCAGTTCTTCATTAGCCCATTCACTGACTGTCTCATTATTTGTACGCACTCCAACTGCTCTGAAGCGTAATTTGTAGAATGCTTCGGTAGGCAACTCGATTACGGCACTTGATATCGCTCCCGCAACGTAATTATTGTCTAATGAAACAATAAGTTCGGCGTTGGCGGAATGATATACATTGAACTTGATTTTGTCGTTAAATGTTTCACCTTCGACATTTTTGGACGGATTTCTCCAAATTATCCTGATACCGTTCGCAACAGGTCTCCATGTGATATCTGTTGGGGGCATCGGTTTGGGATTACCGCCGCCAATGGCAGTTATTTCTGCGAAATTACTCGTCAATCCATCTTTTGTTTCAGCCTGCAGTCTGTATAAATAGCTTTGTCCTAAAGTAATTCCGTTGTCTGTAAATGTCGGCGATGCATTATGTTGGACTTCGCCTATTTTATCATTTCCTCTGAAAATATTGATTTTGAATTCACCAAGTTGGTCGCCTAACAGGTTATGCGTCGGATGCTGCCAATTAATTTTGATGGAAATCTGGGGCTCCATGATTGCATTAGTCGATAAGTTAGTCGGAGGTTTAGGCGCCGGCGATATTAGAGCCGTAAATAAATCATTGAAGTAATATTGGAAGCTGCTATGAGTTGACATCCAGAACAGGGGATACACCCTACTATTGTAAACGCTAATGCTTGTGTAGTCACCCCAGTAAACTCCGCCTGTTGGTCCCTGGGGGAATACTGTATTTGCATTGCTGAAATATGCCGTAAAGGGTGACACTCTAACATGCCGCCATGTGTTGCCTCCATCTCGGGAGATGGCAACAAATGCGTCAACTCCGACATTTGTCGGGTCTAATTGCGATGAATAATATAAAACGCCAATCATGCCCGTTACCGGGTCAACCGAAATGCTCGGGAAATACATATCGTTTCTTAATGTTGAGTTGTCAATACGGATATTTTTCTGCCAAGATTGACCGCTGTTTGTTGATTTAGCCAAATAAATTCCGTATGCTCCCGTTCCCTCACGACCTGCTTGTATCAAGTAAATATTACCTCGGTAAGGTGAATTTGATATGTCAACGGCAATCTGCGGCGGAGAAGATACTCTGATATTATATTTATCTGTCATTTCATGTCGTCCGTTTGATGCATTAAGTACGCCGATGCTCATTACTCTTTGCGCTTCAATTGGCGATGAGAAAGTCAATCCGCCATTAGTTGAGCGAGCAAACATGGCGGTAGCCACATTGTTGTTGCCTCTGTCAATCCATGCCAAATAAACTTCTCCGTTTGGACCAACTGCTGGCATCGGAGCTTGTCCAGCTGGTGCTATTTTGATATATGATGAGAATGACTCACCGCCATCGGTAGAGCGAGAGAAAACAACCCCGTCAAGTCCACGGAATACTCTCCATGATACATAAACGTTGTCTTTATATGGTGAATTGGGGTTTATGTCCACTGCAATTGAATATCTGTCGTGAAATGGATTGCCCGAATCACTGAAAGCGTCTTGGGTGACTGCCATTATTCCGTTTGGGGAGCCGCTTTGTATCGCATTCCAAGTGTTTCCTCCGTCAGTACTTTTAACTACAAATACGCCGTTTTTTTCTTGGTCTTGCTCGCCGGTGGTGCCGTCTGTCATTGAAAATCCATAGACATAGTAAGCATTGCCTTTGCGGTCGAATGCCACACCGGGGTCAAATACCGTGGCCCGGTTGCCAGTAGGAGTGATCCATTGTCCTGAATTGCGGGGTGTCGGGCTGTGTTTCCAAGTTCTACCTCCGTCAAATGATACAAAGGCAGACATTCTAAAGCCGTCAACGCCCATCAAATACTCGTTGTCGTTAGATGTTGCAATGATATTAAGCGGGTTTGTAGGATTAACTGCTATCCAAGTTTCTGTTTGGGCATTTCGCCACATTGATGATGTATTAATAATTTCAATACCGTCACTTGACAAAAAACGTTCGGGAGCAACGTGGTTATCTTTAGGTATGGGAACATCGGGGTTATGCCTTAGTCTGTGGTATAAGGGTAATGTCTGGAATTGAGGGTATTTGTGAAAAAATTCACTGTTAATGTAGTACGGGACGTAATCTCTACCAATTTGAGCATTTGAGGATACATAAAACGTCGGCAAGAGGATTGCGGCAATTAATAAGTACTTAAACTTCATTTTTAAACCTTAATATTTATAAAATTTATATTTCCAAAAATGTAACATTTTTCAATACTATAAACCTTAACGTAAAAAAAAGTTACAAATTTTACACTTTTTGGTTTAATACTATGCCGATTTTGTTGTTGGCTGTTTCATTGAAGATGCGGATTAATCCGTTTCTGTCGTAATAAAAATCGCCCAGCTTTTGAATGGAGTAGTCAACCGGGCGATATATGGAATTATTACGCGATTTAATGCTTTGAGCATTGTGATATGTTTTAAGCTTCTGTTTCATATCTGTATGCAATATTGCCGCTATCTTTGACATGTGCGACAGTATAGATACTTAGGCAAAACTACTTAGTCTCTGGTGAGTGGCTATGGGTACGATTTTTATTTCCCGTACTTTCGTAAAAGTTTTATCAATACATCGAAATCCTTAGGATAATCACTTTCGAAACGAATTGATTCTCCAGTTCGAGGATGAGCGAATTCGATGATTTTCGATTGCATGGTTATTCGGTTAATGATTGGCTCTTCTTTGTGTTCTTTATGAATCTTGTAATTTTTCTTGAGCATAGACAAGTAGAATGCGTCGGACGTACCGTAGTGCGGGTCAACAAGTAGTGGATGACCGATTGCCGCTACGTGGGCACGAAGCTGGTGTTGCCTGCCCGTGACTAAATTGCATTCTATCAATGCTGCAATTCTGTATTGTTCGACTACTCTTAACTCAGTCAAGGATGCTTTTCCGCGTGCAGAAGGTATAACTCCGCCGCGCCCCGAAGGGTCGGTAAGCAATGGAATATCAATGGCAATTTCATTTTTCGATAATTTGCCGGAAACAATTGCATGGTAGATTTTTTTTATGAGGCGCCCTTCGAATTGTTCGTTCAAGTTTTTATGACTTTCCGCATTACGAGCAAAAATCATCGCTCCGCCTGTATCTTTATCCAAACGATGTACTGTATAGATTTCGCCATACTCACGGCTTAACAGAGAGTTGGCATCGGGAAGAAATTTATTGAACCTGTCTGGAACCGAAAGCAATCCGGCAGCTTTGTCAATCACTATTATATCATCGTCAATATAGAGTATTTTTATTGGTTTGCTTTCCATTTCGCCTGCATTATTGATGCTTCTAAGGTATTATACATCAACATGGTAATGGTCATGGGACCAACACCTCCGGGGACGGGAGTTATAAGTGATACTTTGTCGTAAACATCATTGAAATCAACATCTCCCGTTAATCTGTAGCCCTTTTCGGTTGCCGGAGCATCAACTCTGTTCGTTCCGACATCGATAATCACGCATCCCGCTTTAATCATATCCCGCTTTATAATCTCGGGAGCACCTGCCGCCGCTATCAAAACGTCTGCTTGGCGAGTGAAATAGGATATATCTTGTGCCGCTGTATGGCAAATAGTAACTACAGCATTTGCGTCTTTGTTTTTTTGATAAAGTAAATTCGCAATCGGTTTACCGACTATATTACTCCTACCTAAGACGACCGCGTGTTTACCTTTGAGACTAACACCGCTTCTTTTGAGTAATTCCATTATTCCCGCGGGCGTACACGCTTGGAGGCAAGGTATCCCCGCAACCAATTTCCCGATATTAATGGGATGAAAACCGTCAACGTCTTTATCAGGGTTAATTGCCTTAATTACTTCGATATCGCTAATATGCTTTGGTAATGGCATTTGAACAAGAATTCCGTGAATATCGGTACGCTCGTTCCAATCTTTTATTATATTCAAGACCTCGCTTTGCGAAATACTTTCGGGTAATCTCTCTATCAGGGAAAAGAACCCCAATTGTCCGCATGTCTTTGCCTTCATGTTAACGTAGATTTCCGAAGCTGGATCAGCGCCCACAATCATTAATGCCAAGCCGGGGACTATTCCCGTAGCTCCGCTGAAAGATTTTGATTTAACTGATATTTCACTTCTAATTTCTTGCGAAATTTTCTTCCCGTCAATTATTTTTTCCATAATTATGCAGTTCAATATTATTAAGAATAACCAAAATACGATTTTTAAGCAAAAAAAAATATACAGATGCAAATAAATGTTGAAAACTTTAAACTGCTGATTGTTGAAAATATTCAAATCATAATCTATATTTTGTAGGCAATAAAAAATAACATTTTGAAAAAACATTAATATCCATTATGCCATCATACGTACATTTGCATACACATTCGCATTATTCACTGCTTGACGCAGCGGCAACACCCGATGAGTTGCTGAAAGCCGCAGCGGATGACGGGCAGCGTGCTTTAGCTCTTACAGACCACGGTAATATGTTCGGTGCGGTGGAA
Organism: uncultured Hyphomicrobiales bacterium; assembly: GCA_964637845.1. Lineage (GTDB taxonomy): Bacteria > Bacteroidota > Ignavibacteria > Kapaibacteriales > UBA2268 > PGYU01. Next base: position 16,393 of record CAZWXI010000014.1, read on the forward strand.
TTTTACAACTCTGCCAAAAAATTTGGCATAAAGCCTATAATCGGAATGGAAGGCTATATTGCCAACGGCTCTCGATTCGACAAAATCGTAACCAATAAAAGCGAGAAAATCAGAAATTACTTCCACATTCTTCTTTTGGCTAAGAATAAGCGGGGTTATAAAAACCTTATGAAACTCTCATCTTTGGCTTATACCGAAGGATTTTATTATCGTCCGCGTATGGACAAAGAATTGCTCGAAAAGTATCATGAAGGGCTGATTTGTACTTCAGCTTGCATGGGCAGCATGGTTAATGCTTGGCTCGTTGACGGCAACTACGAAAAAGCGTATTCAGAAGCTAAATACTATAAGGATTTGTTTGGAGATGATTTCTATCTCGAAATACAAAATCACGGTCTTGAAAACGACTCTCTTATTCTTGCGCAAGTGCCCAAGCTCGCTCGTGAATTAGGCATTAAATTAACTGTCAGCAATGATGTGCATTATCTAAAACCCGAACATGCCGTTGCTCATAACGTTTTGTTAAGCATCAAAGATGCTAATCCCTCAAACGGCAAATTCACCAACATCCTTGAGCTACGTTACGGGAAACCGGAGTTTTATTTCAAAACTGTCAGCCAAATGCAGGAACTGTTTAAGGATTATCCCGATGCGACTGCCAATACAATCGAAATTGCCGAAAAATGCGATGTAGAACTGGATAAAACGAGTGTATTTCCTGATTTTCCGCTACCTGCGGGTACTAAAGCGGAAAATCTCGACGATTATCTTGCAGAGCTTGTTTACGCAGGTTTGGAAAAGAAATATTCTGTCGTAACGGACGAAATAAAGCAGCGAGCAGATTTCGAACTCGAAGCGATAAAAAAAATGGGATTTTCGGGATATTTTCTGATTGTTTGGGACTTTATAGTTGCCGCAGAACGATTAGGAGTCAGAGTTGGTCCCGGACGAGGCTCAGTTGTTGGCAGTATAGTGGCTTACTCTCTTGGCATAACAAAGATTGACCCCTTGGCTTATGATTTGCTGTTTGAGAGATTTCTCAATCCCGAACGCTACTCAATGCCCGATATAGATATTGATTTTAGCGACGAGAAAAGAGCCTTAGTCATTGATTATGTCAAACATAAATACGGCGAATCTGCGGTTGCTCAAATCATCACGTTCGGTAAACTATCGAGTAAGGCAGTAATTACCGATGTAGGTCGCGTTCTCGGCATTGATTTGGCTACCGTAAAAAAAATCACAAAACCAATTCCCGTAATTCAGGGGAAAGTAACTCCGCTCAAGGAAGCAATTGAGCTTAAAGAATTGAGTTGGCTTAAAGATTCGCCCGACCCGAAGATAAAAGATTTGATTGAATATTCTTTGCTTTTGGAAAACAAAAATCGTCATACGGGCATTCATGCAGCGGGAATTGTCATCACAAACGGTGATATTACCGATTATGTTCCCATTTGCAAACCGAAGGAAGCCGAGGAAGTTTTTATTGATGTGGCTACCCAATATAGCAAGGACCATCTTGAAGATATCGGTCTGCTGAAAATGGACTTTTTAGGTCTTAAGACTTTGTCAATCATAGACCACACATTGGATATGATTGAGAAGAATCACGGAGTTAAGATTGATATTGATGCAATTGATTTCGAGGACAAACTGACTTACGACATGCTCTCTGAGGGCGATACTTTGGCAGTGTTCCAGTTTGAATCCGACGGCATGCAGGAATACCTAAAAAAACTTAAGCCGCATTCGCTTGAAGATTTGACGGCAATGAATGCTTTATACCGTCCTGGACCAATGGAAAACATTCCCGAATATATCGAGCGTAAACACGGACGGAAACACATAGAACTACTTCATCCGGTTATGGAAAGCGTGCTTAAAACGACGCATGGCATTATTATTTATCAAGAGCAGGTAATGAAATTAGTTCAGGTTATTGCCGATTTCTCACTCGGAAATGCTGATATTCTTCGCAAAGCTATGGGCAAGAAAGTTATCAGCATAATGGATAAGATGAAACCGGATTTTATGAATGGGGCTAAAAGCAAAGGTATAACCGAAAGGACTGCCAATGAAATATGGAGACTGGTCGAAAAATTCGCGCAGTATGGCTTTAACAAATCTCATGCGGTAGCTTATTCTTACCTGGCTTTCCAGACTGCATGGCTGAAAGCACATTACAGAGCCGAGTTTTATGCTGCAAATATGACTTCTAATCTCAATTCACTCGATAAAATTGTTCGCCTTGTCGAAGAAGCCGAAAAGAACGGAATAAAAGTTGTTCCCCCGGATATTAACAAATCAGACTCTGTATTTGTGGTGGAAGGAAATACTATTTATTTCGCCTTAGCTGCATTGAAGAATATTGGAGTGGGGGCAGTTAATCATATTGTCGAAATCCGCCAAAAAAAACTCTTTGCCTCATTTTTTGATTTCGTGAAGCGAGTTGACCCAAAAGTCATCAACAAAAGGTCCCTTGAATCCTTAATTTGCAGCGGTGCCTTTGACTCAGTCGAAAATAGTCGCCGCAGAGCATTGTTTGATTCCATTGAGCAAGCTCTCGAATTTTCGCGGAAAATTAACGAAGGTGCAAGCAATACTGGCAGCTTGTTCGGGGCGGATGTCGTTGAGGCAGATATCATTGAACCGACTTTGCCCTATGTGGAAGAATGGTCCGAAAAGGAGCGTCTAAAAAATGAATATGATGTGCTGAATTTCTATGTAAGCGGTCATCCGCTCAATATTTTCGAGCCGTTTGTTGTATCGTTTTCGACTATTGACGACAAAAAAATTGAAACCGCTTCAATCGGCGAGCATATCATCCTGTGTGGCATGGTGACGGGAATTCGAAAACGTATGGATTCTAAGCAAAATATCTTTGCCTTCGCAGAAGTTGAAAATCAATATATGAAAGCAGAACTCCAAATATGGAGCAAGGCATATAACGAATTCGGACAATATCTGAATGAAGGTAGTATTTATGTTTTTCGCGGTAAATTAACCGAAACTGAAGATAAATGCAAAATAGTTGTCGATGAGATGTTCAGATTATATGATGCCATGCATTCACTCAGTAAGGGATTGTTCATTAGATTGATTTCCGATAAAGTTACCCAAGACATAATTAAAAAGATTAAAAATATTCTCGTAACCAGTTATGGTACAAAAATCAAAATTATTTTCAATTTGGAAAATTACGCTAAAGGCATCTCGAAGACTTATACGGCTTATGACATTGACGCAAAATGGGAGGTGGAAACCATTACAAAACTTGCGGAACTTATCGGTGCGAACAATTTAAGATTCATACTTAAATAACACTGATTTATTTGATTTTTCGTTGTAGCTTGTATATTTACGTGATTTTACGGAGAGGATGTGAAAAATAAAATATTATCATTGGCTATAGCCCTATTTATTGCATACGTTTTTGTAAAACTAATCTTTATGCTGTTCAAGGTTACAATTACTTTATTTACTTCATTCGCAACTATTTTAATCACTCTCGTGTTAATGGCTGTTTTTGCATTACCTGTTTACGTAATTGTCAGAAAGAAACTATTCCCGGGAAAATAATTTGAGAAAGAAGCATATACTCTGTATTGCAATCGCTTTGTGCATTGTATTGCTAACTATAGCAGAAACTAAATCGCAGACATCACAAGATTACACCATAGAATTAGCTCGTTTATTCTCAAGAGACTTATTCGAGTCAAATGGTGTTTTATACATGCAACCCGTGGTGGAGATGATAAACGCCACGTCGAATTCTCGGTTTTTTAGTTCGGCGCATATTCCGCGAAGGCTTAATAAGCCATATTTTCGTTTTGGGATTCAGTCCATGCTTGGATTTGTCAGTGATGAGTTACGCTCGTTTACTCCCGTTATGCCTGCCAAGGAATATAAATTTGAAGAGGCTTCGAAATTCATCAGCTTTAATATAATGACAGGGCAAATAACGCGACTTGATACTGCCAAGTTGATTCACTACATCTTTCTCAATTTGATGTATGACGGTACAAAAGGTAATAATGCGGGGCTCATTCAAACACCGAAATCCGCTTCGACAGCTTTGGGCAAAGGGGACACGAAATTTATTTTGCCGCACGAGAACCTTGACTCGCTATTTCGTGCTCATCCTTTATATTCAATTCCTTACATCCCCCAATTTCTCAAAGATTCAATTCATAGTGCGATTTATGCCTTTCCGCAGGAGTTCGTTTTATACGGAGGTAAAGATTTAGCAATTGTCATGGCGGCAGTACCACAAATTGAAATCGGCTCGCTGTATGGTACGGAACTTTTAGTTAGAGTTATCCCGCCTGTTTATTTAGGCGAAACAATCGGCGATTTTGCTTTCTGGGGCCTAGGCATCAAACATAGTATTTCGCAATATTTTCATAATAATCGCAATGACAATAATCACTTTTCAGCACCCGATATGCCTTTTAATTTAGCCGCTCAATTCGTTTATCAGGGGACATATTTGAAAAATGAAGTCGGGATTACAAAAGCCGATTTGAACGCTAATGCTTCAATATACAATGCCAATATTCACGGTAGTTACGATTTGGGTAAAGGTTTTGAAATATATTCAGGATTTGGATATGAACATATCACAATTACGTCTAGGTATAAATATTTTCTTCCCGTAGAAATTCAATGGCAACTTGGCTTGCTCGAACCGGGTATAACCGAACCAACTCACGGATTTCCGGGTGACCAATCTCCTCAGGAAACAACCTTGATATTTTCTGATGATAATATCAAGTGGACTGCGGGAATTACCGCGAAAATAGGCAATGTAAGAGCGGTTTTGGACTACAGCTTGTCGAAATTCAATGTTTTGAGTTTCGGCTTAATTTATGAATTTTAACGGAACGTGTCGTGAAACGATACTTCATCATAGCAGGCGACCCTTCGGGAGATGCTCACGGCTCAAAGTTAATCAATGAAATAAAAAAAATCGAACCCCAAAGCAGTTTCTACGGCATAGGCGGAAATAAGATGGTTGCTTCGGGACTGAAAACGCTTGTTCCCTTGTCAGAGATTGCCGTTGTTGGATTCTGGGAAGTTGCTAAAAAATATATTTATTTCAGAAATTTGCTTAATCGCTGCAAAAGCATTCTGCATAATGATAAACCAGACGCATTTATTCCGATTGATTATCCGGGATTTAACGTTAGGCTCGCCTCTTGTGCAAAATCAATCAATGTACCCGTAATTTATTATATCGCACCCCAATTATGGGCATGGGGCAGGCACAGAGCAAAAAAATTAAAAGGAAATACGGATAAATTACTCACAGTACTTCCGTTTGAAGTAGAGTTTTTTGCTCAATTCGGTATCGAGGCTGATTTTGTCGGGCATCCTTTGCTCGATAATGCAGAGTTCCGTCATAAATCTGAAACTGAGCGAGACGATTCTATAGCTTTTTTCCCCGGGAGCAGATTGCAGGAAGTAAGAAAGCATCTTTCCTTGTTCGATTACATCCTTTCAAATTCAAAATTATACAAAAGGCATAACTTTATTATCGCCAAATCAACAAACCTACCCGATGAAATTTATTCCGATTTTCTGAAAAAATTTCCGAGGATCAAAACAGGCGACAATTCACATAAAATTTTACAAAAGTCAAAAGCTGGACTGATTAAAACCGGGACATCAAATCTCGAAGCGGCGTTGTTCGGGTTGCCATTTGCGATGTATTATAAAACTTCAACTTTGTCGTATTTAATAGCCAAGAATTTAGTTGACCTGGAAGGTATTTCAATTGTTAATATACTTGCCGGCAATCCCATAATACGGGAATTTATACAAAACGACATTAAAGCCGATGAGGTAGAAAGGCATTTAGAGCGATTAATGGCAGATAACGAGCTTCGTAAAAATATGCTTACAGATTTCGATAAGATTAGACAAAATCTCGGTGGGCCCGGGGCGTCCGGAAGAGCCGCAAAAATAATAACCGGATTTACTTGAGAAAACTAAGTTACACATATGGAATAATGCTTAGATTAATAAACTTAATCAGTTCCTCATGGAGATTTAATCTAAAGAGAGAAGTTCCGCCAAGTCCTTCGATAATTTTGTTCTGGCATGGCTTGATGTTGCCGGGTTGGAAATTTTTTGAGCGTCGGAAGGCAAATGCTTTAGTCAGCATGAGTCAAGATGGCGAAATACTTACTCATTTGCTTACTTTATGGGGCTTCAACGTTGTAAGAGGCTCATCTTCCAGCCACGGTAAAGAAGCGTTAGAGCAATTAATAGAATTGGCGCCTAAAGGTTATTTACTGATAACGCCCGACGGTCCAAAAGGCCCCCCCTTTGTCATGAAAGCAGGTGCTTTAATAACTTCACTTCGAACCCAAGTTCCTATATATTTATGCGGAATTAACATCCGAAAGAAGATAACATTCAATAAAAGTTGGGACTTATTCCAATTTCCATTGCCGTTTTCTGAGATTGAATTAAACTTCGAAGGTCCTTATTTGTTACAATCTGATGCTTCGAGGGAAGAAATCTCCGAATTTTTGGAGAAATTAAACGCCAAATTATTATTTTTAGATAACACGAATTAGACACGAAAAATAATTTTGATTATGATGAAAGAGTTGGCATCAAAAGTTTACGGCTTTTTTATAAGTAAGAATAATGAAAAATTTGATAAAAATGAACCGAGCTTTCGCGCAAGTGTTCCCGTTATAAGCATCGGCAATTTAAGCGTGGGTGGTACGGGTAAAACACCCTTTGTGCAAATGTTAGGTAAATACTTCAAAAACAAAAATGTCAAAATCGGCATCATAGGGAGAGGTTACAAACGTGATTCAACCGGCGAAGTATTAATCAGCGATGGTGACAAAATCTTTGTGAATGCAAATGAAGGTGGCGATGAGATGGTACTTTTGGCTCAATCATTAAAAGTTCCTGTTATTGCTCACGATAAAAAATACTTAGCCGCAAAAAGCATGCAAGAAAAATTTGATATTGATGTCATTCTACTTGATGACGGCTATCAGCATAGGCAGTTGTACCGTGATATAGATATATTGTTACTTGATAAAGAGACAATGGAAAATCCTGAACTGCTCCCGAAAGGGCGTCTTCGCGAGCCGCTAAGTTCAGTCGAGCGAGCTGATGTAGTCTGTGTAACGGGTAATTTCGATTTAAGCGATAAAGCAAAAACAAATATGCGAAAAGAAGCGATTTTAATAAAGGTTGAACCCATTAATGCTAATCCTTATATACTCGGCTCGAACGAAACTCTACGATATCATCAAATTAAAAGGATTCAGAATTCAATTTTGCCTTTTGCAGGAATTGCAAAACCAAATCGCTTCTTTGAGATGCTCAAATCTATGAATTATTCGTTCGATATTACTCATGAATTTGATGACCACTATCGCTATAAAGAAGTCGATATTAAATCCCTAATCAAAAAAGCTAAGGAAAAGAATATACGAAATCTTGCCACGACAGAAAAAGATGCCGTAAAACTAATCGAGTATAACGGTTTACTGTCATCATCGAGCATTAATTGTTATGTTTTTCCGATAGCACTCTCAATTAATTACGGTAGAAATAACTTTTTCAATTTGTTAAACTCATTAATAAAGAAATCATCATGAAAGTCACTTATTTTGTCCTTTTAAGTTTTATTCCATTGCTTCTTTTTTCTTGCGGAAAACCCAAAGAACGGCTTATCATAGCATTGTCAAAAGGTGCAGGCGGCGAGAATTACGAGAAATACGAAAAATGGCTTAAAAATTTTGATTCAGACATCGTTTGCATTGATTTGTTTTTTATTGACCGTGATAGCGCCATGAAAGTTCTTGAAATGGCCGACGGAGTAGTGTTGACAGGTGGCCCCGATGTACATCCCTCCCATTACGGGAGGCCCGATGATGCAATAAGATGCAAAATTGATGCTGTTCGGGATACTCTTGAGTTCGAAATTATTCACAAAGCACGTGAAATTGGATTGCCTATCTTAGGCATTTGCCGAGGTGCGCAGATATTAAACGTTGCTTTGGGTGGTTCATTGATTGTTGATATTCCCGAAGATACCGATTCTGATGTCATTCACCAAATGGAAGGTGCTGATGCCGAGCACGAAATAAACATTGATATCGATTCTAAACTTTTTGACATTACGGGTGAACTTAGAACAATTGTGAACAGCAATCACCATCAGGCGGTTGATGTTTTGGCGACTGATTTTGTAGCTTCGGCAGTGACTTCTGACGGGATTATCGAGGCATTTGAATATGCTAATCCCGGCTCACGATTTCTTATCGCAGTGCAATGGCATCCCGAGAGAATGGATTTCAATAGTCCTCTTTCGGGTAATATCGCTCGTGAGTTTATAAAATATTCTAGGTCATTCAAAGCTGAAAAGATTAAGCCTATAATGTAAATTCAAGCGACACAAATACACGGCTGTCAACGTTGCTATTGATTACATCGTATGCAGTACCGAGAGTGCGAGTGAAATTCTTATTCAGATTTTGATACCTAATTCTTAAGCTCAGAAAATCATACGGTTTGTAGCTCAAATAAATAAAACTCCTACTGCCACTATCGAAAAGGGCGGGACTGTTTGTATAGCCGGGCATAACGTACTCGAATTGCCAAATAGCAGACTGATAAGAATCTGTATCGAATAGCGAGAATCTAGCTCCAAATGAAATTACGCTATTTAGTGCATATTTCATTTCTAAGAAAGTACAATAACCGACTTCCATGTCCTTTTTGCCGTCGAAGTCAATGATAACGTTTTCGAATCTAAGTTTAAGCAATAAGCCAGATATCGGATAATAGACTATATCGGCTCTTAGCTGATACTTTTCCTTCTGAATTATATGTCTGAGATTGTCGATAGATTCTATTCTGTCTGTAATTTCTTTATGACGGGCTTTGAAGGAAATTTCGGTTTGTTCGAAGCCTCGGTAGCTGAATTCAAACATTTTTTCGCTTCCTTTGACAACTGTGGGTACGCTGTACGTTCTTCCGTGACTGCTGAAGAAGTCAATATACGAATTGATTGCAGTATAAGGATTAACCCTAATTCTCAAACCAAAATACAAACCTTGCTCATTTGCGGGATTATAGAATTCGCCGAAATTGTTTCCGTACGGACTTCTGAAACTTTGTGAATAATTCCTATAATGTGCTGCAAAGTCAGCAACTTCAGTCCTACATATTGTTCCGAGTTTAGTTCCTAAATTCATATTTGCATCGAACCCTGCCTCAGCTCCGAACATGAAGCCATACAGTCTATAAAATGTATAAATTGACGACGCAAGCCCGGCTTTTCCGTTGAAAGTTGCGATTGATTGTGCTTGGATTGTCTTTGAGAATTCCGTAAAAATAGTATTTAAACCAAGTGAAATTGAAGTGGTTTTAAATTCGGCATTAAGTCCCAAATTTAACTCATCGACCGCATTCATCTTAGTAATCTCATTTTCTGTTCTGAAAATTCCGCTAACATATATTGAACTAATAGCATCGTTTTCTTTATCGTAAGTTGCAGCCAATGATTTTTTTGAGGCAAATCCTATTAGCTGGAGTGAAACATCATTAGTCAAAAAGATGTCTCCTTCGATAGCGGTGCCTCGGAAAAATCTGTGTTGTAATGATGAACGCCATGGTTGGATTCCGCTCCCTTTCTGCAAAGCGGGATAAATCGCATCCCATGATTTGTTCTGACTAAAGGGTGACCATAGCAACATACCCATCCCCGAAGTAATTGCATAATCACCTGCGACAATTTTGAAGTTTTTGCCCTCATATCCAGCGTGAAAACTCAGGAAACTGTCTTCAAATTTCTCGCCAGGTTCTTTTTTGGACAAAATTCCTCCAAAAAACCCAGATTCACTCAAAAGTAAACGGTTGTATAAATCGAATGAACTCCCTTTGTATATGTTTTCTCGCATGCCTCTAGTATCTTGAAATCTCTCCCTATAGCGGCTCCGGTAATGTACTGTGGGTTTCCGGGGCATTGCCCTGAAATAACAAATTTCTCTCATTAATATTTCTATTTCCAAAGGCAATGACAATGTGCGGGAAATTTCCGTAATTGTTCTGACATTTTTTATTCTAACCAAACTGATTATTCTATCTGCCATTATAAGGTCCATTCCCGGTATTTGGGATAAATCTTCCGGAGTTGTATTAAGCAGATTTATTTTGTTAATTCTCAAATACTCAATCATTTCGAGGGCAGGAATTTCTTCCGTCTCTTGAGCTATATGCTCAAAATATCGCTCTTCATCAAACTCTTGCGACTTTAATTTGTTAAATTGCAACAATATGATACTAATTGACAGAATAACCAAATAATATGTAAAATTAAAATTCATCTCAGTAATTTGTCGTCAATCCCAAAACGGGCGATATTCCTAAGATACTGTTGTATTGTGACATAAGCACAAGGTCAAATCCGTAAATGTTTTTGAGTTTAATCCCGATTTCATAAAATGCCGGCTCTGTTCTCGTTGCTATTCTCAAATCCAAGTTATCATGGATCTCATACAAAAATCCTATGCTAAATCCTGTTTTTCGGGTTATATCAATGATTGCGTCCGCATCAAATATAAAATTCTCGGATAATTTATGAGATATGCCGATAATTGCAGACTGCCATACATATATTGAATCGCTGCCATAACTCGCTTTGTTCAAATTCAGCAAAGAAAATCCTGCCGAAAAATCCTCTGTCAGCAACAATTTACTTCCAATGTGCAGTCTAAGCATATTATAATTTGCGAAATTCTCAATTTTCATGATATTAAAATCAACTGCACTGCCGATTATGATTTTATTGGCAATTTTTACCGCGTAACCCAATTCGAATGAGGATTCACCATAAAGATTGTTTCCTATGTTGAATATTGAAAAATTGATGTTATGCCTGTCTTCAATTCTCAAGCTAATCCCCGCCTCCACGGGAGATAGCTCTTTGAGCCCGAAGCGATAAGGGGAGATAATGAGTCTTGTCTCATAATTTCCGTTTATATTGACATACGCGGGATTCGACAAGGTAAAAGTCAACTTTGTGCTTCCCATCGCTGAAGGTGTCGGTTCCATAATATATTTTCCGAAAATTTGTCCGCTGAGTTCGACTGAAACTAAGAACAAAATAAGAAAGGTGGAAACATTTACTATGCCTTGGTGCTTTTTCATTATCGAATCATAAACTTTTAGACAAGTTTTTCGTTTTTTGTTAAGTTGGTTCCGTGAAATTAATTATTTTTATCAACATTGACAAATACATTTTAGGAAAAGAATATGAAGTTTCTCATAATTGCGCTGTTTTTCATTTTATCTGTTACCTCGCTTAAAGCCCAAGAAATTCAAGCAACTGTTTCCGTAAACATGGAAATGATCCCGGAGGAACACAGGACCAACATACTTAGTCTGCAAAGCGACTTAGAAACGTATATCAACAAACAGCGATTTACAAACATGGATTGGGAAGGACCACCCGTACCGATTGAAATAAATATTGCTGTAACAGGCGGAATGCGTAGCATATACTCCGCACAGCTTTTCATTGCCGCAAAAAGACATATTTATGGTCAGCAAGGCGGTATGTCCGTCACGCTTAAATTGATTGACCGGACATGGACTTTTGAGTATAATCGTGGTGCTATGCTGTCTTATAATCCGACACGATACAATGAATTTACGAGTATTCTTGATTATTACATGCTTCTGATAATCGGCTTCGACCTTGATACATACGAGCCACTCAGCGGTTCGAGAGTCTATGATTTAGCGAGGACAATTGTTACTCTCGGTGCTTCACATGGTGCTGACGGATGGCAGACTACCTCGACACCCGGGGAGTTCACGAGATATTCTCTGATTTCCGAATTGACGGATTTAAAATTTGAGCCTCTCAGGAAATTATTCTATAGCTATTATTATGACGGGTTGGATATTATGGCGGAAAACCGTGAACAAGGGCTGGCAAATTTGGCGTTCGTAATACAGGAAATGGCGGATTTTAAGGATAAAAAACTCGCAAGTCCGAGCGTGCTAATACAAGCGTTTTTTGATGCCAAAACCCTCGAACTCGCTGACTTGTTCAAGGGTTATAATAAGCATCCGGGCGTATTTCGTGATTTAATGTATTTAGACCCAACAAATTCTCAAATTTACGAAAATTCAAGGGCGGGACGCTGATTTACTTTGTTAAATCCCAGAACTCCATTGACATCATAGGCATAGGTTTACCGTTGTTCTGAATAAGCATGTCAAAGTTTGTGATTTCTTTTTTGGTTTTTTGAACATCAATTCCAATCAAATCTGTCAGAAGCGGTATTAAGTCGAATAGCTTCGGCTGCGGGAATTCATAAATTGCATATCTTTCGCCTTTCTTGATTCCGGCTTTATCTTTTGCGCTTTGCAATGCATCGTCTAAACCTCCCAAACGGTCAACGAGTTTGTTATTGACGGCATCAGATCCAGTCCAAATTCGTCCTTGGGCTATTTTCTGGACTTCGTCTTTTTCAATTTTTCGGGCTTTTGATACAAAATTGATGAATTGGTCATATAATGACATCACTTGAATTGTTCTTTGCTCTAATTCATCATCAGTCAAGTTCCTTAGCGGGAGCCCAATCGGTATTATCGGCAATGTGAATGATTGACCTATATCGGAATATTTTCCGCGTTTGACCAAGTCGTAACTAATACCGAGTGTGTCTTTTATGCCTTTGTCGTAAAGCCATCCACTGATAACGCCTATTGAACCCGTTATTGTAAATGGCGATGAAATGATTTCATCAGCATCCATTGATAGCCAATACCCACCGGATGCGGCTACCATTCCCTGAGATACGATTACGGGTGTTACGTCATCTGAGGATTTAAGCATAGTAAACACGATGTTTGAAAAAACATCGCTAGTTGCGGGCGACTTACTCCTTTCGCGAATAATTTTTGCTATGTAATCCGAAGCTAAGGCATCTCCTCCGGGCGAATCAACTCGTAAAATCAGAGCATCATATCTTTTGCTTTCAAGAATGGATTTAATTTCTTGGGCGGCTTTTCGTGCTTTGATACCGTTATCCATATCGCATACACCTTCGAGATAATAAACGGCAATTCTTCTTTTCGGTTCGCCCCATTTGTCGTCAATCGGTTCGGGGCTTATGTCCTTATAGTAAATCGGTACTAAAATATTTCGGCTATAATTGCTTCGGAAGTACTCTTGCAGTTCCGTCCATCGACCTTTTTTGTCAACGAGTTTCTCGGTAATTGCATCATCAGCAAAGTAACCGATTTTAGCGTTTACTATTCTGTCAAAGGATTCATGAGTCAAGTTCCGAAATTCGCAGATTTCCTTGCGTGTGTTTTCATACCAAGAGTCAATGAATGCTTTGCGTTGTTCGCGTTCGCCTTCAGACATTTCGGTACGGGAATAATTCTCGACAGCGGATTTATACTTAAATAGTCTTATTTCCTCAAATCCAATTCCTGCATTATCCAGCATTCTTTTGTAGAAACTTCTACCCGAAGAGTAACCTGCAATGCTGATATAACCCATCTCGTCTATTATTATTTCGTGAGCAACGGAAGCAAGGTGGTATAAGTCAATATCGGCTCTGTCAATAAATGCGACTATTCGCTTTCCACTGTTTCTAAACTTCACAAGTTTGTCGCGAATTTCCCAAATCATTGATTTATTTGCCGAAAATTCCGTCAAATTTATTACCATGCCTTTGATATTGTCATCTTGGATTGCTTCATCAATCATCATGATGACATCCAATAATGTCATAGAATCATCCAAGTATCTATTCTTTTGGTATTTTATTCCAGCAGGCAAATCCAGAACGGCAAAATAGTTCTTCTCCGAGAAATCGCCGAAAATACTTCTGTCGATTCCTCCAACTCTGAAACCTACGGAATTCATTGCACCAATTCCTCCATTAGCGGTATTATGCAAAAAATTCATTCCATAGGAACCAAAACTTACGTCAATTCCAAGCGCCAGTACCTCATCACTAAAGTAACGTCCGTTTAGCCGCAATCCCGATAAAACTTCAAATGATATACCGCCACTGTATCTTGCGTTTTTTAGGTTCTCATTTTCGAACAATGCTATGTCGCCGTAAATCGTAAATGGATAATCAATCGGGCGAATAGCAAGCTCCGCGACTGTTTCAGCGTTTCGATTATCCAGTGAAAAGGCATGATTAATTCCAATTGACAAATTATGGCTCGGGCGCCAGAGCATTCCAGCTTGCATCATGCTTGTGTATCCGAATTTTTCGCCATGGTCATTTGTCCATCCGTATGTTAAGCCTAAACCAAAAGTTCGGGAGCCGAAGCTTGTGGAAATCCTGTAATCATAAACGGGTTTTCCTTCGAACTCATGTGCTATAACTCCGAAACTACTACCCCCCAATCCCGTGAATAATCCCCAACGTTTGAAATTTATCAAATTGTCCTGAGTTGAAGCAATTGCCATCAAATCGAACGGATTTAAATTGTAGTTCAGCAGTGCAGGATTGTCGAAGCCGTATAGCCCGAATTTAAAGGCACCCGGAGCTGCTTGTGCAAAATCCCGCATTTGATAATAGGTAGTGAAGCTCCGCTGTGAATAAGCTCCATGAGTAAATACACAAAATAAAATTGCGAAAGCAAGGAGTGTTTTTTTCATATTTTGCCTCAGTTTATAAATTGTTTCAGAAATTTATTTATTCTAATTTACAATATTAATAAAGTTTTGCGGTTTAATTACATAAAAAATCAAGGTATGAGTAAAATCAGCAAGAAAATATCGAACGGGATTTTAATCGAAGTTATTCCCGAGCATATATCACCGGATAATCATCAAGACGGTTCCAAGAACTATTTCTCTTATACGATTACGATTACAAATCAGCGAGAAGACAGGGTACAGCTTTTGTCTCGCCACTGGATAATAATCAATTCCGAAGGTCACCGAGAGGATGTGCGAGGTGACGGAGTTGTCGGTTATACTCCCAAGTTGCTACCGGGGCAATCATTTACCTATACAAGCTACTGTCCGATTGATACCGAGTGGGGCACAATGGAAGGCGAATTTACATTTGTTGATGGGAACGGTGCTTTTTTCCACGTCGAGATACCGCGATTTTATCTTATCGTTCCCGCATTGCGTGATACAAACGTCTGAAATTAAAGTTTAAATAAGGAAATTTCATTATTTAATTCGTTCATTGACTGTACGAGTTGATTTGTGGCTTTTTGGAATTCGACAAGAGAATTTTTGGTTTGGGATACAGTGGTATTTAATTGTTTCATAGCTTGACTGATTTGATTTGCGGCTGTATTTTGATTTTTCATACCGGCATTGACAATTTTGAAGTCAGGCTCCAAAAGTTGAACCTCGTCAATTATACTACTCAAATGCCTACTGATTTCAATCACTTCACCAATAGTAAGATTCACATCATCGGTGAACTTACTGATTTCGCTGATGCCAGATTTTACGGAACTCTGCATTTCTTTGACCATATATGCGATATCTTTAGCGGCTATCTTTGTTTGGTCGGATAATCTGCTGATTTCGCGTGCCACAATGGAAAAGCCTTTTCCGTATTCGCCTGCTCTCTCGGCTTCAATTGATGCGTTCAATGCGAGTAAACCCGTTTGGTCAGATATTTTGTTGATTGTGGTCACGATACTCGATATTTTTTTTGCTTTATCTTCTACTATTGAGAATTTTTCGTAAAATAACTTAGTTGTGCTTACAAATCCTTGTACATGGTTTTCCATGTCATCAAGTTTTAACTTCCCTTCTTGTGTATTTTGTGCAGAAACATGAATCATATGGTTAATTTGTTCCATCGTTTTTACGAGATTATTCGAAGTGGACGCAATTTCGGAACTTGATGCAGTTACTTCGTTCGAAGATGCTGCTTGTTCTGTTGCTGTAGTTTCCAGTTCCCTTGCCGAGGCATTGATTTCGTTTACGGCACTACGAACTTCCCATGATGATTGCTGAACTTTGCCGATGAGCGAACTGAGGTTTGATGTCATTATCAATGCAGTTCGCACGAGGCGAACAACTTCGTTTTTGCTGTTCAAAAATTTTTCATCGTTTGTGCTGATACCTTTCAGTTCGAAATTGCTTCTTAACGATTCGATAAGATTGTTAGCTTCGTTGAAATCACCAGCGGCGATATTTTCGCCTATTTCAACAGCTTTTGATATAGGTTTTGAGATTGTTTTTGATATTAAAATTATAATTACAAATAATACTATAAAACCGCCCAAGCCTACAAACAAAATTAAAAGGCTCCGTGAATTGACCTCTCGCATTATTTCATTTCGTGGGAAAAATAATCCGAAAGACCATCCGCTTGTGGGCAGAGGAGCAAAGTAGATGAAACCTCGAGAATTTGCAAACCGACTATTGTATTCCATAAACTCGGTCGAGCCACTTACCATTTTTCGGGCTACAAGAGACAATTCAGGATTTACCGTTCGCTCTGCTATATGGAATAGTGAAGTATCACGTTCAAAAGTAACAAAAGGATGGGCAATGATTTGTCCGGTTCGGGAGATTAAAAAGGCATAGCCAGATTCATAAACCCGTATACTTGTAACGAAATCTTTTAGTCCTAACAAGGCTACATCGCATGTAACGACGCCAAGAAAGGTGTTGAGCCCGTTTATGTTTTTAAAAATCGGTAATGAGTAAGTAGCCATGTAAATATTTCCACCGCCTTTGTCGAAATATGGTTCACTCCAACTTGCGGTGCCTTTTTCTTTGGGTAGTTTGTACCAATCCCAGAGTAGGTAATTGTAGTTTGAATCTGCCAAGTCGCTATATAGGACTTTATCTCTGTCGCGGTAGTAATAGGGAACAAAATATTTCAGGTTTGTATCAATCGTGAACGGCTCTAATGAAATTGTTGAGCCGTAGATTTCGGGATTTGATTCTACCAATGCTCTCAAAAAATTGCAAACCGCGGCTGAGTCAAGCTCTTGAGATATGATGAAATTTGCACCTGCTTGGGCTATTTTTTCGACATTTTTTAGTTGGATGTCAATATTGGACAAAGATGATGAAGTCAGAAGTTTTGCGTTTTCTTTTACTGATTTCAAGGCATAATCACGTGACAAGAAGTAATTTGCCCCGAAAATGATTATGAAAATTGCCGAGAGAACCAATAATATCGAAAATGACGTCTTAAACGCTATACTTTTGCTGTCGAGCATATCAATTTTAAAAAAAATATTTGATAAACATTAAAAATACAAATATTATTTGAAATTCTTTTTATCAAACCAAAATAGCAACGAAAACTAATTTTGAAGCTATTTTAACGTTTTAGTTACTTTTGTAGATTATAGTACATAAATATTGCAATTGAAAGCAAAGCAAGAAAATGAAAAAGATGGGAAATCATTGCGAAACCTGCTCAGAATAGCAAGTTTTATCATCCCGTTTAAGTGGTTGCTGATTTTACAAATTGTTCTCAACACAAGCTTTTCATTTCTCAATACAGTTTCCGTTACTTTAATTCTGCCGATTCTAGAGTTAATTTTTGCCGGTCAACAGGGGAGAGCGGATAAAGTTGATGTCTCGACAAATCCTCTGAATAATCTCACGGAATCATTTTTTGATTTTGTCTATGGTCTGATTGGCTTGAGAGCCGGGAGCGAGGATGTGCTTTACAAGATAAGTGCTTTGATAATAACCGTATTTGCTCTTAAAAATATATTCAAATATTTATCGGGTATTGTTGCTGTTAAGCTCGAAGAAGGAGTGATAAAGTCTATAAGGGATAAGATTTTTTCGAAATTGACAAACTTATCGGTTGATTTTTTCAGTTTAAATCGACAAGGGAATTTGATTTCAATCATCACAAATGATGTTCAGGTAATTAATTCCACGACTCTCAATTCCTTCACCGTTTTTCTGCGCGAAATGATTCAGGTAGTCTTGTTTTTATTGCTCTTGTTGTCAATCTCCGTGAAATTGACTATCATCGCTTTCAGTACGAGCATAATCAGCTTTGTGCTTGTCCGAACTGCGATGAAATTTCTCCGCAGATATGCGAGCAGAATGCAAACAGCAATGGCAGAATATACCTCTACACTATCGGAAACGATTACCGGCATCAGAGTAATCAAAGCTTATAATGCTGAAGAAACAGTAAACGAAAAATTTGCGGGTGAAACTGACAAATATGTTCGTTCTGCTGTGAAGCATAAGAAAATAATTGAATTAATCCCAGCCACGAATGAATTCTTTGCCATTATGGCTTTGTGTGTTGTGCTTTTTGTCGGCGGGACAGAAGTTCTCGCGGAGAGAATGTTGCCCGAGAAATTGATGCTGTTCTTGTTTGCATTGTTTTCGATAATGTCGCCTGTTGCCACAATCGTCAATTCAATTTCAAGGTTCCAACATGGACTTGTTGCATCGGAGCGTGTTTTCGGAGTTTTGGATACCGAACTCAAAGTACTACCTGGCACCGGGGACATAGGTGATTTTAATAAAAGTCTTGAATTGAAAAATGTGATTTTTTCATATTCTCATGTACCAGTAATTAATGATATCAGCTTAAAAATACCAAAATCATCAAAAGTGGCTTTTGTAGGAGCAAGCGGCAGCGGTAAATCAACCTTGCTTGATTTGATTATCCGATTTTATGACCCTGATTCGGGGAAAATTGAAATTGACGGCATTGATATCAAAACACTTGACACTAAATCCTATCGTGCTTTATTTGGAATGGTCGGGCAGGAAAACATGCTCTTTAACGATACTATTCGCAACAATATTAAATACGGACATAAACCTGCTACGGAAGATGACATTATAGCCGCCGCCAAGAAAGCCAATGCATATGATTTCATCATGAACACACAAAATGGCTTTGATACCGTTATCGGCGACCGCGGGATTACTCTATCGGGTGGCGAGCGCCAACGTATAGCGATTGCACGAGCTTTGGTTCGCGAACCCCAAATATTGATTTTCGACGAAGCTACTTCTGCATTGGATGCCGAATCCGAAAAAATTGTCCAATCGGCAATCAACACTTCATTAGCCGATAAAACTGCAATAATTGTGGCTCACAGATTAGCTACGATAATTGACTGCGATACGATTTACGTTTTGTCTGAGGGAGTTTTGGCTGAATCAGGCACTCATGAAGAGCTAATAGAGAAAAATGGCACATATAAACACCTCTATGATTTACAATTCAATAGAAATAATCCGCAGTAGCGTTATTGCGATTGTTTTGTCCAAAATTCATGGACTTTTTCGAGTAATGGGTCTATTGTTTCGCTTTGAATTTTGTGTGGCGGTGACCACTCGACCCATTCATACATCGGATGTTCGGATAATCTAACTTCGGGCGTGTCTTCAATCAACGCCAAATAGATAGTCAATTCTTTGAACATTGGCCTATTCTGGTACTTTTTGGTTTTGGTAAAATATGAAGTAACGAATTCGAAATCGTTTACGATTTTTATCAAATCGGGATAGATTCCTGTTTCCTCATAAAATTCTCTTAAAGCACATTCTTTGAGTGATTCGCTATGTTCGAGGTGTCCTTTCGGCAAATCCCAACGTGTGGGATGCTTTAACAACAGAAACCTCAGCTTGGGTTTTAATGCGAAAAGCAAAATTCCTGAGGCAAATAGCTTAGCTTCTTCCAATTTACACCATTTGAACATAATTTATACAAAAGTAGCGAATTAGCGTGAATTGTAACGGGTATTAGGTAAATTTCATTCTGGTAAAACTGAAATTATACTGCATGTTCTATGGTTACGGGTTCAATTCTCACTCAAAATACTGACCAGTAAACGACATACAATGTGGAGAACGTGGGGACGGAAGCAACAGATTAATCATCTCTGTGTTGTGGCATCAGTGATGTGAGTGATGAATCTTAATCGGTGTTGCAATATGGGAATGTCCTATCAACTGGTAAATCTTGAAATTCAGTAGCGTCTGTATGCATAAGCAATCATGAGCACGGCTTTACTGATATTTTGCGGGCAATCCCTTATCCAAAGCATAAACGCAGATTTGCTTTGCACCGATTTCGGAGTATTTGAATTTTTCCGTGAGATTTTGAATTAAGTAACTTACATCTCGCTTCAATCTATCATCATATGTTTGGAACTGTGTAGTACCAAAATCAAGTATGGCTCTCCGAAAATTTTCATTTTTTTCATAAGGCGACAAGGCATTTTCTTTCAAATTACGCGTATATTTTTCGAACAAAGACTTGAACTGCTTCGTTTCTGTTACTTTTTTGCTTTGCATCCTAATCTCTTGCGATAAGGTTTCGGATACATATTGATTAAAGGTGTCCTGTCTGAATAATTTTCTTGCATTAGAAGAAGCCTTTTTGCCAAGAATGCGTGATTCAAATGCTTCTAAGTATTCTTCGCTGATATCAATTAAGTCACCCGTTGAGTCATTTCGTTTGCTTTCTCCAATTTCGAAATTAATCGCAAATAGATAGTTATCGATATCATCGAATATGTGTTGTTTGTTGTAAAAATAAATTGCTTCTTTGATGTCTTGAATTACACCATAATCATATAGGTCAATTAGTTTATCAATGAAATCCTCTGTTATGTTGACATCAGGATCGCTCATTAAATTAAC
>CAZWXI010000015.1:0-35983 GCA_964637845.1 uncultured Hyphomicrobiales bacterium
AGATATTTTCATTTAAGTTAAAATTAAATATACAAATTAACAAAATTTTAGAGTATTATTGTAATATGTGATTTTTTTTTATTATTTTTAACGTTATGCAACAATGGCTTTTACTAATAAAAGTATTATAAACTAATCGAGGAATTGTTTGAGAAATATTTATTTCGCACATTTTGTCGCTCCAAGAGGTCCGAAAGAACCTCAGAAATCCCACAGAACTAACCATGAAATTAAAGTTCCCGAGGTCAGAGTAATTGATGATGAGGGCGGTATGTTAGGTATCATGAAAACCCGCGATGCCATAAGATTAGCTGAGCAAAGAGAATTAGATCTGGTAGAAGTAGCTCCCAAAGCCGAACCACCGGTTTGCAAAATCATTGATTTTGGTAAATTTACTTATGAATTACAAAAAAAGGATAAACAACAGAAGCGAAATCAACAACAGCAACAAATGAAAGAAATTCGCTTCAAATGGAGAACCGATACTCATGACTTCAATTTCAAAGCTCGCCATGCACGCACTTTCCTTGAGGAAGGCAATAAGGTGAAAGCTTCAGTTATGTTCAGAGGTCGCGAAATAACTCATCAAGAAATCGGCAAAGAATTGCTCGAACGCTTCATTGCCGAACTTCAGGACATAGCAAAAGTTGATGTCATGCCTAAGATGGAAGGTAGGAACCTCTCGGTTGTATTATCGCCCGACACAACAAAATCGAAAAAGAAGAAAACGGAAACTCAATAATTATTCAATTATCAGCTTTTCGATAAGCATTCTGTTGTTACCGTAAATTTGTACAAAATAAATGCCTTGAGGCAATTTATTTATATTTATTGTTGTTGAATCGTTAGAAATGTCCATATTTAACAGTTCTCTGCCCAACAAATCAGTGATACGAATTCTTTCGATTTGGAAATTGCTGACTTCGATATAAACAAAGTCTTTAGCGGGATTTGGATATATTATTACTTTGTGCGAGTTTTCTTCAAGTGATGAAGCTGTATATTCATCTTCATTCAAATAGACTTCACCACCCGGCTTATGTGCGGTATTTATAATCACAAACGGCTCAGTCCAAGCCTCTCCGCAATCATTCCAAAATTTGTATTTGTAAGTTCCGCTCGGAAGATTTGTATTATACCCGCCTATGTAGAATGCATGATATTTCTCATTGAAATCTTGTATTTGACGCTCTTCTACATTCCCAAAAGGTTTATCGTCAAAGTATAATTGCGCATATAATCTCGGCCCATGAGAATATACGGCACAGTTCTTTCGGGGTATGTAAAGTTCATCGTTGATAATTGTATCCTGAAACTGCTTCACTACTTTTGGAACAACTTTTACTTCAAGGTAAATCTTTCCCAAAAATTCGGATTTGCCTGTGATTTTATTTTGTCGCCAAACACTATATGCGCCCATGTCATCACCTATGATCCACGAGAAATCAAGTTTGTGAGTACCGCCGCCTTTAATCCTAAAATTCGGGACAAAAGGCTTATCATTTTTATACCATATATACAGGTAATCCTCTTGATTGCCGGGAGCTTTCTCGACTTCAAGCGAGGTTTTCTCAAATTCACAAACGATGACATCATCATAACCCCAAATGACCCGCACTGTGTCAGTGTATAAAGTATCACAAGGATGAGTAATCCTGCACCAGTAAGTACCAACATCTGTTAATCGTGCCCATCGCGGGGAGAACTGGTGACCAAGCAAATAATTCGATGCAGATACGCCGTAAGTTGTATGGACTAAGGTATCATGACGGAACCATTCGAATTTCATCATCCTGTTAGAATTTACATAGACCCAAACAGCGACCTGCCCATAATATAGATTATCTCGGTCTTTTACAATGTAATTTTGCGGTTGTTTTGTAATTTGGGGTTTATAAGCTGGACTTATCGTAAATATATCCGAATTTTGGTATATATCATATTTCGGCATGGTCACACGGCAATAATAGGCAATCCCGTCTTCTTTCTGGACCTTATTGATTGTCAATCTGTTAGTCTTTGTACCGACGAATTTTTCGGATTCTTGAATTAATCTATATCCGGGACTATACCATTGATATTCAATTTCAGCATCAACCAAAGTATGCACTTTCACTTCAAGTATGGCAGTACCGCCTTCGCAATCGTCGTAATCATAACCGACATTTGTAATCGTCATAAAAAGGTCTTCTCCAATATAGGTATAAACAGTATCCTTACCACATCTGCCTTCTACGGTGCAGAAATATCTACCTCTGTCGGAATAAATCATTTCACTGATTTTCAAATGGTCGCTCTTAGTACCTGCATAACGAGGACCATCCTCAAGTTTAATTATATCGAAATTGTTAGTAAATACATTCAAGGTATCGCGATACCATTGAAATTTCATACTCTTGATTTCATCAATATCAAGACCATGCACGCCGACTTTAAATTCGGCATTTTTCTTGTAAAGCCATTGAACCCCGAGCGGGGCAACAGTAAAACTTGTGGGTGTGTTTACAAACACACTGATTGGTTCACTTTCTGACCCTTTGCATCCATAAACCGAACTAACAATACACGTATAGGTGCCGCTCAAATCGTGAGTTGCATCTTCGAAAATCAGGGCTGTACGGTTGGCACCGTGGATTGGCATCCCATCACGATACCATTGAAATTGCAATCCCGTACCTTCAGCTTCGATTTTAATCATAAACTGTTCACCATAACAAACAAGTGCGGATTGTGTCTGCGATATGATTTTCGGAGCTTGTACAATTAATACCTCGTCAACTCTTGCTTTAATATCCTTATCGTTCGACGACTCTACAATTAATGAAAAAGGTCTATCGAACCAATGCGGAGCATTAATTGACCAAATAAACTCCTTGCCCGAAAAGAATTTGACAAGTTCCAGACGCTCATTTAAAAATAAATCAAAAAGATAAATATTGACCGGCATTGACTTATCCGCTTGAAATGCTATTGTCAAATGAGAATCAGAGCAAATTATATCTCCGCGTTGCGGGTTTGTAATTAATATCTCGGTTGCAGATAAATCTGATATAACAACCGATAAAAATAGAATTATCTTAATTTTTAAAATCAAATACTTCATTTTTGACCTCGAATTTGTTTCGTCTTTATAAGCTATAAACAAATCAAAAAATGATTTGTTACACCTTTAAGTAAATTTTTTTTTGCACTAAACAAATAAATTTAGGTCAATCGCTATAATTTTGATACTTTTAAGTTAAGTATAAAATTAAAATATATGAACGAATTTATAGTATTTGATATTGAAACATCCGCGATAGATTGGAATGATTTAAGTTCGTCTCAACAAGAATATTTGTTGCGGCGTGCCGATTCAGCCGATGAAATCCAAAAAACAAAGTTTGAGATGTCACTATCGCCGTTCACGGCTCAAGTGGTTTGCATAGGTATGATATACAGTGTTTATGAAAACAACGAATATGTCATCAAAGCAAAATCTGCACTCTCGACTAACAACAGTTTTAGCGACGACATGCCTCTTGAACGCAGCGAACTAGCAGGCAATACAATAAATATGACTGGAAGCGAAAGGGCAGTTTTGGAAACATTCTGGAAAACCCTTGAAAAGTACAAATACGCCACCCTGATATCATTCAACGGCAGAAATTTTGATTGTCCATTTCTGATGCTGCGTTCGGCAGCACTAAGAGTTAAGTATTCACGCAATTTAATGCAGGGAACAAAGTTCAGCTACGACCGTCACATAGATTTAGCAGACCAATTGACATTTTTTTCCGGTTCATCATACGGACCGATGCGAAGACATAATTTTGACTTTTATGCCCAGGCATTCGGAATAGTATCTCCAAAATCGGCAGGAGTTGACGGCTCAATGATCCCAGAATTATTCAGAAATGGCAAAACTGACGTAATTGCCGAGTACTGTATGCGCGATGTTGTTGCCACATGGGAATTATATTTAATCGCAAAAGAATATCTGATGTAACACGGAGTATTTTTTAACGTAATAACATTACAACTTAATATCATTTTATTGTAGGAAAAACATGAAAATAACAAACATAATTTCAGGCATAATTGTAGCAGTAACTTTGTCCGCATGTTTCGAGCAAAACCCTACTTACATCGAGAACTACGAGATGAACATGCATACTGAATATTTCACACTTCAACCGAATGATTGGGTGCAAGATGAATTTACGAATTTTCAGTGGTATCAGGAGTATAAATTTTCGCGTTCAAAGTTCTTCAACCCCCAACATATGCTCGTTTTGTGCTATTACATGAACCGCTATGACGCTTGGGAAGCCCTCCCTTCTACAAGAATATTTTGGACTGATGCAGGCGAGTTGTATTCAGATGAATTATGGTTTTCGCACGATTCGGAAAAGGTTTACATTGATTACCGCAATACAATACCCAATACCCCGCTTCCTCCATCTGACCCGATAAAGATGAAAGTTGTATTTATTGATAAAGCATACGTTAAAAATTAATTCTATGCCCTCCAAGAAACTCTTTGACGAAATATCATCATTAAGAACCGAACAGAACAACCCGCGTTCGGCAAATATTGATGAAATGGAAATAACTGAATTGCTCGAGTTAATTAATGATGAAGACAAACATGTTCCACTTGCGGTCAGAGCCGAAATACCTGAAATTGCCAAAGCCGTTGACATAATCATAGGTGCTTTTCGCAATGGAGGCAGATTGTTCTACATTGGAGCAGGCACAAGCGGTAGATTGGGCATTGTAGATGCTTCGGAGTGCCCACCAACATTCGGTTCACCACCTGAACTTGTAGTAGGCATTATAGCCGGAGGACAGGACGCAGTTTTCCGTTCTAAAGAAGGCGCTGAAGACCGCGAATCGGATGGCGAGGAAGCACTCAGAAACAAAAGCTTAAGCAGCAGTGACGTTGTTTGCGGAATAGCCGCATCAGGACGAACACCTTTTGTCATAGGCGGCATGAAATACGCTAAAAGCATAGGATGCAAAACAATCTATTTATCAACAGCATCAAAACAGCAGATATTATCATATAACTTTGATGCTGACGTAGTTATTAGTCCCGATGTCGGACCGGAAATAATTTCCGGAAGCACGCGAATGAAATCTGGAACTGCTCAAAAATTAGTATTGAATATGCTTACAACAGCATCTTTTGTACAATTGGGTAAAACTTACGGCAATGTAATGGTTGATTTACAACTCACAAACAACAAACTTCGCGAGCGAGCAAAAAAAATCTTAATGAGTTTCACCAATATTACCTACAATGAAGCCGAAAATTTGTTGATTTCAGCAAAAGGACACGTAAAAACGGCACTTTTAATGAAAATTGGCAAAATAGACTATGATGATGCCCAAAAATTTCTTAATTTAGCTGACGGAAAAATTAAGAAAGCATTAAAAATGATTAATAGAAAGGTCACATAAAAATGAAGCATTTACTTATATTACTATTCATATTCGGGATTGTTCAGCTACCAGCACAACAGCAAAGCATTTTACAAATTGCTTACAATGCACTAAAAAGTAGAAATTTCGACGTTGCAATACAGAATTATTCCCGTGCTATCGAAATCAACACACAGTATGCTCCGAGCTTTTACGGACGTGGTCTGGCATATTACCATACGGGTAGTTTTCGTCAGGCATTGCAAGATTTAACAAAAGCACTGGAACTTGACCCGAAACTGCACGAAGCATATTTTACGCGAGCATTATGCTACACGCAACTGTCGGAATACTCAAGAGCTATTGATGATTTAACGAAGCTCATTTCCTTACGCCCGAACCATGCCCAAGCTTACTATGCAAGGGGCAACACATACTATTTTCTTGAAAATGACGAATACGCACTTCTCGATTATTCTAAAGCGATTGAACTTGCACCAGACTACGGTAAAGCTTATTACGGCAGAGCCATCGTCCGCAAATTCCTTAAGCAAAACGATGCTGCTTTGAAGGACTTCGACAAATACATTGAATTAAACGGTAATTCCGATGGATTGCTAGAAGAAGTTAACAGATTAATCGAAGAAATAGTTGCCGTGAACTAAACAAATAGGAGCGAAACATGAAATTTAGCATTACAATTTTTACGATATTTTTACTTATACAACCGATATTACTCAGCCAAGACTTCGGAAATGGAGGAACACTTAGCGGAAACTTCCAGATTGACGCCCAAACTTACAGACAAGATTCATTGATTGACGCCCCGAAAGTTGACGAGCAAATATTAAGCAACGCTTATTTGAATTTACTATATCAAAACTCGGGATTTGAAATCGGATTCCGCTACGAAAATTATACAAATCCGCTTTTGGGCTATGACCCGCGCTATCAAGGACAAGGCATTGCATATCGCTATATAAGCTACTTTTCGGACTTCCTTGATGTTTCAGCCGGTGATTTCTACGAACAATTCGGTAGTGGTCTAATCTTTCGGGCATACGAAGAGCGCCCGCTCGGATTTGACAATGCCATTGACGGCATCAGAATTAAACTTCGACCCCTCGACGGCATTGAAATCACTGGATTATTGGGCAAGCAGCGTTCATTTTGGAATAAAGGAGCCGGAATAATCAGAGGTGGCGACATAAATTTCATGCTCAATGAATTAATCGAAAATTTTCTGCCCAACAATTTAACTATGAAACTTGGTGGCAGTGTAGTAAGTAGATACCAGCCAGATAGGGACCCCGTGTACAAGTTACCCGAAAATGTCTTGGCTTATTCGGCAAGGTTGTCACTTGCATCACATGCATTCATGTTCGACGCGGAATATTCATATAAATATAATGACCCGAGCAGCACGAATAAAATCACGTATAATCCAGGGAGAGGCCTATTACTCACGGGAGCATATTTCGGCGACGGGTTCGGTTTTTCGTTAAATTCGCACTGGGTTGACAACATGGATTTTCGTGGCGACCGCGCTGCGAGAGCAAACGAAGTACTGATTAATTTTATACCACCTCTGACGAAACAACACGGCTATGCTTTATCGGCGTTTTATCCCTATGCGTCTCAACCTAACGGAGAAGCCGGAATTCAAGCTGAATTTACTTACAAAATTCCCCGAAATACATTACTTGGGGGTAAATACGGCACCAACATCGACTTGAATTTTTCGGCTATCAAATCTATTGACAGTTCGCGAATTGACGAGTTCACATATGATTCACCATTCCTTGATATCGGCGATAAACTCTTTTTCAGAGATTTTAATGTTGACATATCGCATCGTTGGGCTCATAATTTCAAAACAAATCTGAACTTTGTCAGCCTGATTTACGATAAGGACGTAATGGAAAACGCAGGAGCGCCCAAATACGGTATGGTTAGTGCAAATATCATAATATTTGATATGACTTACAATATTAATGATTTGAATGCGATTAGAACTGAGTTGCAGCATATGACATCATCTCAAGACTCCGTATTGCTCGAACCCGATAACGTAAACGGAAATTGGTTCCATCTTCTCCTTGAATATACGCTTGCCCCGCACTGGTACTTTACTGTTTATGACCAATACAATTACGGAAACGAATTCGAAGACAGACGCATTCATTATCTCAACGCCTCCGTGGCTTATTTGACAGGTCCGACAAGGATTCAACTTGGCTACGGCAGACAACGCGGAGGCATAATATGCGTAGGCGGTGTATGTAGAGCAGTGCCTGCATCTAACGGATTTTTTATTTCATTGGCAACATCATTTTAAGGTGAAATTATGAATTATATCAAACATATTCTCCCATTCATATTAACAGGCGCCTTCTTACTAGCATCTTGCGATATAATAGAACCGCCTTACACCGAATCGAGCGAACCAATCGTAATAGATTCGGCAAAAAGGAAAGTTTTGTTAGAGGACATAACCGGCTTCAGATGTGGGAACTGCCCCGAAGCCGCCGCCGTTGCTCATGAAATATCCGAGCTTTATAAAGGTAATGTAATTGTAATTGCTGTTCATGCCGGTGCATTAGCGATACCGACTCCCACAAGAAAATATAATTTTACGACAAATGTCGGTCGCGATATTGAGAAAAAATTCAATCTTCCCGCAACTCCCTACGGTTTAATTAATCGAACAGCAGTCAACGGACAACATCTTCTTAGCCCCAAAGCATGGGCAAGCGCGACATTAGCTCAATTACAGCTTGATGCCACTTATAAAATCAATTTGAAAGCAGACTACGAGGAATCCACGAGAACCATTAATTTAGAAGCCGATGTAAAGTCACTCGGAATGGGAAGCACGCAGCATTTCATAGCGGCATATATTATTGAGGACAGTGTCATCCAATATCAGCAAGACGATAGATTATTCCCGAATATTCATGTTGAGGACTACGTCCACATGCACGTGCTTCGCGGTTCAATGAACGGCAGTTGGGGAACGCCTTTAAGCGACACGCCTCTTACTACCAATCAAATAGTTAAGAAAAACATAACATATGTAATTCCTTCTAATCGCGATTGGGCACCTAAAAACCTATCAATAGTTGTATTTATTCGTGATGACCAAAGTGACGAGGTTTTACAGGTAGAGAAAATCAAACTGTTCAAATAATCAAATGAAAATTCGCTGCCTGACTTGCATGAACGAAATCGAGATTAGTTCTATATGTCCAATATGCGATTCGGAAATCCAAATAGAATTTGACCCTAAAACTGATTGGAGGCTCTTATACACGACATCGGAAATTATCGACGGTGAAATGATTAAAGCAAATCTCGAAAGTGCCGAGATCCCCGTGCAAATACTTTCACAAGTTGACACCACTAGAATGTTGAACATAGGCAATTTAGCAATCGTAAAAATCTTTGTACCATACCAATATCAATACGAAGCAAGAAGGATACTCAAACAAATTCAGAGTCAGACCGATGAATAAAGAAATAGAAAATAAAATCAGACAGCTTATTGCTAAAGACATCAGTCCATTCATTGAGGCAGATGGCGGTAGAATTCAATTTGTAGCTTATACCGATGGCAAGGTAAAAATAAAGCTGTCGGGAGCATGCACTCATTGTGCGGCAATCGAGTTTACACTCAAAAGCGGAATCGAAAAATTACTTATATTACAAGTGCCCGAAGTTCAATCAGTAGAATTGGCATAAGCTTACTCCAAATCAATAGTTCTGCCGAAAATTGCGGGTAATTTGAAATCATGTGAACCAAACGCCGAAAACAGTTGCTCCGTGGAAAAGATAATACCGCCGAATCTCTTTTCACCCATATTATATGCAAAATCCAAGCGGAAAGTATGACTCGGAGAAGATGATTTAGTGAAGTGAAATCTCAATCCTGCACCGACAGAACTGTAAAATCTCGCATCCTCGAGTTTGGTTTCACGTTTCCACACAGAACCGATATCATAAAAAAATACTCCCGAAAAATTGAATATCCATACAGGAACATCAGGAAACCAACGCAATTCCGTATTTGATATTATTCTATTATCCCCTGCAAGCTGATTGGCTTTGTATCCGCGGAGCCCTCTTTCAGTGTCAAGTATCAATTGTCTGAAAGCATACCAATTCCATGTGGTTTGTTGCAAAAAACGCGACGTAAGTATCAACCCATCAGCAATTCGCCAAAATCCAATACCTAAAAAATCCTGATATGTATATCTGGCAACGCTTCGCTCGAATGAAGTTGCTCCCGTAACTTTTGCAAATAAATACAGATTATTCTTATATCTTGAAATTTCTCCCTGAGCACCGACATAATAGAGGTTCTCCCCACCACCTGCAATTGAAAATACTTTTCCCATCGTAGCCGAACCATAACCTCCGACAGGCATATCTTCAACCGTATAGTAATTTACCTTGCTTATAGCATAAAAATCTTGCGAAACTGATGAAAACTGAATAAGAAACTTGCCCGAATTATCATACGCCTGTCTGGCGCCCATAAACCCACGATTTGCTTCATCAAACTCCAATGCAAATCCCGCAAAAATTCTGTCATGGCGCATCCATGCCCTCGAAAAATGGAAATATCCCGAACGAATCTCAAAAGGGTCAAAAATTTTTACACTATCTGTGTTGAATAAAAAATTCGAACCATATGAATGACTCAGAGTAGCTCCGTAAGAAAATTTGGTACCTAAAGTGCGAAACGGCTTATTTAAACTTACGGATCTATCTGTACGATATTTATTTGCGATAATTGAGAGCGAAGCACCCAACTCACTACGAAACAGCCTCCTTTGCGACAGAAATACAGCGACCTGCCAACCAATATCATTCACAGAGCGATATAACCCTTCCAAAGTAACGAAAGTACCCGTACCAGCAAGATTATGTTCCTCTAACTTTGCACCGTAGCTGATTTCACCACCACCCGTACCGAATAAAATGGCGGGATATGTTGACCATTTATCTTTTGTAGTGATATAGACATCATACGAATTGATGCCAATTGAATCAACTTCGAGCAGGACTGAGGTGAATAATCCCGTAGAACGCAAGTTACGCTCTGTTTCCAATAGATAGTCGAATGAGGTCTCGGAATTTTCACCAAAAAGCAACTCATCACGAATAATATACTCTTTTGTGCGGGAATGCAATGCATTCAGCAACGGTGATAGAAAAAACCAATCTGCGTCATCCCTCTCGAATACGTCCAATCGCTCGATATGGATATCACCGACACGAACATCCGACGAGTATAAGTCTGCCCCAAAGATTGCTTTAAATATAATTATAAATACGAGTAATTTTTTCATCATTGAATTTACGGATAAAACGTTCATGTAGCGTTATTAATTGAAAAATGCGTACCAATGAGCAATATTACTCAAAAAAGAACAATAAATATTACCGAATACTCAAATATTCGACTTTCGGACTTTGATAATACACATACATTTTGTATTTTCAAATTTTTAATAGCGATACTTTTACTTTAATGTGTAATACAATTGTTCTGGAAACATAAAATTATTTATTAACAATATATAAAGATGCGATGAGTAGTTATAACCCGTTTAATTCCACCATATTCAACAAAGTCGTAATGGCAGGGACAGGATTCATTCTTGTTCTTTTCGTTATCGGGCATATGGTAGGCAATTTACAGGTCTTCTTGGGTAGAGACGTATTCAATACATATGCACACTTTTTGCAAAGCACGGGCGAACTCCTGTGGCTCGTACGTATAGTGCTGCTTGTGTGTGTGGTGCTTCATATTTATACTTCAATAAAGTTGAAGTTTCTGAACATGAGTGCTCGTCCCGAGGACTATAGCGTAAAAAGCTATGTAAAATCAACTTTATATTCCCGCAGTATGCTATACACGGGAATCTTGCTTTTACTTTTTGTTGTCTATCATCTTTTGCACTTCACCGCACATGTCACAAATCCCGAATATGGCGACTATACCGAAAAATACGGTCCCATCGTACAAACTCATGGACTTATCGAATTTGACGGTGAAATGCTAAGAGTCAGTGCCGGAGAAGGCATTTTCGAACGTCATGACGCATATAAAATGGTCATTGTCGGATTCAAAAAACCGATTGTATCAATTGTATATATCCTCGCAGTATTTTTCTTAGCATTACACTTAGCACATGCGATACAATCAATGTTTCAAACCTTAGGTTGGAGTGGACCAAAGACCACCCCGAGATTAATTACAGTAAGCAAGATAATCGCTTGGGGATTGTTTGTCGGATTTGCCTCCATACCCGTAGCAGTATTATTTTTTGGATTAGGCAAAGGAGTGCTGTGATGATAAAATTAGAATCAAAAATCCCTTCCGGACCGCTTGCACAAAAGTGGGACAAGCATCGCTTCGAAATGAAGCTAATTAATCCCGCAAACAAGCGAAAATTCAAAATAGTAGTCGTTGGTACCGGACTTGCGGGTAGCTCTGCTGCCGCAACGTTTGCCGAACTCGGCTACAATGTGGAAACATTTACATACAACGACAGCCCCCGCCGAGCACATAGTATTGCCGCACAAGGCGGGATCAATGCCGCCAAGAATTATCAAAATGATGGCGACTCAATATGGAGATTATTCTACGATACAATCAAAGGCGGAGATTTCCGTGCACGCGAAGCAAATGTCTATCGTTTGGCTCAAGTAAGCACAAATATCATAGACCAATGTGTGGCACAAGGTGTACCTTTTGCTCGCGAATACGGAGGTACATTAGCCAATCGCTCTTTTGGCGGTGCACAAGTTTCGCGTACCTTTTATGCAAGAGGACAAACGGGGCAACAATTATTATTGGGAGCTTACTCGGCTCTTAATCGCCAAATCGCCGCAGGTACAGTAAAATCGCATACTCGTAAGGAAATGATGGACGTCGTGCTCGTTGATGGTTATGCGAGAGGTATCGTAACCCGTGACCTGACAACCGGCAAAATCGAATCACACATCGCTGATGCCATCGTGCTTGCAACAGGTGGATACGGAAATGTATTCTTCCTGTCAACGAACGCGCAAGCTTGCAATGTTACTGCAACTTATCGTGCTTATAAAAAGGGCGCCCTATTTGCAAATCCATGCTTTACGCAAATTCATCCAACGTGCATTCCCGTCAGCGGAGACCATCAGTCAAAATTGACCTTGATGTCCGAATCATTGCGGAATGATGGCAGAATTTGGGTGCCAAAAAGCAAAGACGACAAACGTCCACCGAATGAAATTCCCGAAGCAGACCGTGATTATTATCTTGAACGGAAGTATCCGAGTTTCGGTAACCTTTCTCCACGTGACATATCATCTCGTGCCGCAAAACAAGTTTGCGACGAAGGACGCGGAGTCGGACCAACCGGTTATGGTGTATATCTTGATTTTTCTGATGCTATCGGGCGCTTGGGTAAAAAAGCAATTGAAGAAAGATACGGCAATCTCTTTGAAATGTACGAAAGAATTACAGGCGACGACCCATATATAACACCAATGAGGATTTACCCCGCCTCGCACTATACTATGGGAGGCTTGTGGGTCGATTACAATTTGATGAGCAATATTGCTGGTCTGCACGTAATAGGAGAAGCTAATTTTTCTGACCATGGAGCCAATCGCTTAGGAGCAAGCGCTCTCATGCAAGGTCTTGCAGACGGATACTTCGTTATACCATATACAATAGGACATTTCTTCGCTACCCACAGCATTGACAGAAATGTGACCACTTCGCATCCCGAGTTCAAAAAAGCCGAGCAGGAAGCCCATGATAAAATCAAATCGCTTCTTGCGATTAAGGGCAAAAGAACGCCAAACTCATTTCATCGAGAGTTAGGTACTCTTATTTGGGAAAATGTTGGTATGGCACGAAACGAAAAAGGATTGAAAGAAACAATAGAGAAAGTTCCTCAAATCAGAGAAGAGTTTTGGGCAAATCTCAACGTAACGGGAGAACCGGATTCATTGAACATAGCATTAGAGAAAGCTCTACGAGTTGCAGATTTCCTCGAGTTCGCCGAGATTATGGCATGGGATGCACTCGAAAGGGACGAATCTTGCGGCGGACACTTCAGGGAAGAGCATCAAACACCCGACGGCGAAGCAGTTCGTAATGACGAGAAATTCACTCATGTTGCCGCGTGGCAATACCAAGGTGCCGGGAACAAACCCATACGCCATAAAGAAGAATTAGTATTTGAAAATGTTGAGTTAACTGTCAGGAGCTATAAATAATGAAACTAACACTAAATATATGGAGACAAAAGGACAAAAACTCCAAAGGGCAGTTCGTTAATTATAAATTGGACGAAGTTTCTCCCGATATGTCATTTCTTGAGATGCTCGATGTACTCAACGAACACTTACTTCATAAAGGCGACGAACCAGTGGCATTTGACCATGATTGTCGCGAAGGCATCTGTGGTACGTGTTCAATGACAATAAACGGGCGCCCGCACGGGCCCGAGAAACTTACTACAACCTGCCAACTACACATGCGTAAATTTAACGACGGCGAAACGATTACAATTGAGCCTTTTAGAGCAAAACCATTCCCGGTTATCAAGGATTTAGTCGTTGACCGTAGTTCGTTCGACAGGATACAACAAGCCGGAGCTTATATCTCAATCAATACGGGTAATGCCCCTGATGCAAATGCATTACCGATTGCAAAAGTTGCGGCAGATAAATCTATGGATGGGGCGTCATGTATAGGTTGCGGTGCGTGTGTTGCAGCATGTCCGAATGCTGCGGCAATGCTGTTTACCTCAGCAAAAATAGGTCAATTTGCTTTTCTACCTCAAGGGCAACCGGAAAGAAAACAACGCGTTATTGCGATGGTTGAGCAAATGGATGCCGAGGGTTTTGGCGCCTGTACAAATCACTACGAATGCGAAGCGGCATGCCCGAAAGGCATATCTGTGGAATTTATTGCACTGATGAATCGTGATTTTCTGAAAGCATCTTTGCTAAAGTGATAATGAGATTACTAAATTTTAAAGGCTGTCTTGCGACAGCCTTTTTCTACTCAGCATAAAGTTGAGATGCATCCACAAAAATCTCATAGGAATGTATTTTATCGCCGTCCATTGTGAAAAAAGTACAAAAACCTACTGACAATTGACTACCACTATGGCGAGTGTATGTCACGTTACCTTTGGTGACGACATAGTTACCGTCTGCAGCCACTACTATATCGGTATGCTTCAAGGCTTGGATGGAACCGAAAAACCCCGCAACCATTTCCTCGATATTGGCTCTACCTTCGACCGCGGTGAGATTACCCATCTTGAAAGAGCCGTTTTCAGAAATAAATGATGCAAATTTTGCCGCATCTTTAGAATCTATTGATTCGAACAGTTCATTTATCCAATTATAATCGCTCATAACATATTATGCTTATAGTGTAACAAAAATTATCATCCAAGACGCACTTTATATTCTTTTAGTATCAAATAAATAAAAGTTTTATTATATCTTAAATTTATATCAAAAATTCAATATGTTCGCATCATAAAGCATATGCTTGTATTTTAAATATTGCTCATTGCAATGATGCTTTTTGCATTGGGGCGAATATGTCATGACTATGTTGTGAGGTATCAGACTGACTTTTTGCTTGTAATATTGGAATAATTTAGCAGTGGTAAAGCATTTTCGCGTTTCATACAACCGTTGTAATAACCACCAATACGCTACTTTCGTGGTCAGAGAGGGAATTGAACCCCCGACACGTGGATTTTCAGTCCACTGCTCTACCAACTGAGCTACCTGACCAAAACAACAAGTTACAAAAATAAAAAAATTTTCTTAATCTGCAAAATTAAATTATGAGAGGTAAATTTGCCCCGTATATAATCAGGAGAGGGTCGAAAATTTGGAAATCTTTTGCATAAACCTGTTTGATTGACTCTAAAGCATGATTAGCTCCGGATCCGGGGACATAGGTTATAATTTCATATCCCAATTCAAAAAGACTCGAAGCTATAGCTTGATGCATCTTCATACAGATTTTTTATTGAGATTGTTCAAAATTAAAGCATGAATGTTTTCGATAAGAGATTCGATTTTTGTAGCTTTAATGGCGTCATATGAAATTTTCTTTAATAAAATTATTTGAATAGTACGAGGATTAATCGAAAACCTACTTTTGGGCATTACCTCGGCGGTACCGTTAATCACAATAGGTACGATTTCCTTGCCGCTTTTCGATGCAAGCAAGAAGGCACCCTTTTTGAATTGACCTAAATTGCCGTCTTCTGAGCGAGTTCCCTCGGGGAATATGATAACAGAATCACCCGTACTTATAGATTTGACAGCATCACGAAAGCTCTGCATAGCTTGAGCGGGATCTTCACGCTTAACCGACAGGAAGGGCGACATTTTTAGGCACCACCCGAAAACAGGTATTTTCTCTAACTCTTCTTTATACATGATACGAGCATTGTCATTCAGCGAAGCAAGCAAAACTGGAATATCGAACAAACTTGAATGGTTGGAAATATAAACCACATTACGCATAGGAAATTCGAGATTTTCGTTATTGATGCGCAGTTTCAATCCAGCAATAAAAAGTAATACTTTCGACCATATTCTTGCAAATTTATGAAATACTTTCTTCCCGGCAATTAACATCGCAAGCATTACGGCAACAGCAAAAAAAACGGTTACAAAAGCTATCATCAACAACTTCGCAACCGTGAAAACTTTCTTAAGCATTATTCGGCAAGGATTTTAATTATGGTTCAAGCCGTTAGCACACATAGCATGACAGATTTTCAGTATAGTAAAATCTTTTATCGAATAAAACCTGAGCAATCCTTGTGCACGTGAATACAGGAAACCATATGAATTAAGCACTTTCAGTTGTTTGGATACATTTGCTTGCAAAAGCCCCGTGTCAGTTATTATTTCCGTTACACACTTCTCACCTGCAAATAAGCATCTCAATATCTTAAGTCGCGACGGCTCGGATAATACTTTGAAAACACGAGCCAAATGCTCTATTTCATCATCACTCAAATCGGCTTTTTGAGCTTCGGGCAATTCTATTTCCATATCTTACACGGTCGTAACATTAAACGACAATTATTTAGTATTTTACATACAAATATAATTCATTTTTACCATTCGATTATTGTTTTGATTTTTTTATTACCAAGTATGATAATAATTTCTATCATTCTAAGTATCAACGAACTTATTCTTTATTTACGACTTAAAATATTCTTAGCATTAATCGTTTCTTATAATGTTTTTAATGTCAATATACTAGAAAATCATGAACACTCATATACATATTTGCGATACTTGCGGTGACGCTAAAGAAATTTACATACTGCCCGAAGAAAAACCTGAAGATTTGAGCGGATGCGTTTGCTCACGGGAAGTAAAAAATATTGGCAAACATGA
Source organism: uncultured Hyphomicrobiales bacterium (assembly GCA_964637845.1). Taxonomy (GTDB): domain Bacteria; phylum Bacteroidota; class Ignavibacteria; order Kapaibacteriales; family UBA2268; genus PGYU01. The sequence continues at coordinate 16,864 of CAZWXI010000015.1, forward strand.
CGAAGCAAGTTTATTGCGTATGATTTCTCGTGATGCCCACCGCAAGGAAAGGCGCCAACAAATCATCTAAGTATAAGGTTTTTCAAATATTCGAATTAGAATAAAAACCTTTGCTTGACCCTGCCAATTTTGCTATAATTGGAGATAGTCTAAATCTATCTTCCTGATATGTTTCGTACAATTCTTTCAATTTAGATGCTACGAAATCCAGACCTAATTCATCAGCCCACTCGAACAGCCCCTTGGGATAATTAACACCATTGCGAACTGCCAAGTCAATATCTTCCTTGCTCGCAATATTGTATAACAGCGTATCAGCCGCTTCATTTATAAGCATTACAATAATTCGTTCAAATATCTCATTATCTAATCTGTTATCAGGCGTCATATCGTCAAAATTATAATACTTTTCAGTACTGTAGTCGTAAAACCCTCTGCCGCTTTTTCTGCCGAGCAAACCTGCTTCTACATACCTTTTCTGTGTAATTGCAGGTTTATAACGAGGGTCAAAGTAAAATTCCTTGAATACAGTTTCCGTTACCTTGTAGTTTACATCATTACCGATTAAATCCATCAATTCGAATGGTCCCATTTTAAATTTTCCGAGGCGTTTCATTGCATAGTCAATTCTTGGGATTTCAGCTATGCCCTCCTCGTAAATTCTCAATGCTTCACCATAAAATGGGCGCACCACTTTATTCACAATAAACCCGGGCGTATCTTTAGCGATTACTGGGACCTTGTTCCACTCTTTCATTAAAGTGAATAATACTTCGATGACCGAGTTGTTTGTCAGCAAACCCGGAATAATTTCAACCAACGGCATAAGTGGTGGAGGGTTGAAAAAATGCAATCCCACAACTCTTTCAGACTTTCGGCATGCAGAAGCAATTGAACTTATCGAGAGCGACGAGGTATTGGTCGCTAAAAAACAATCTCCGCTTACAATTTCTTCAAGCTCGGCGAAAAGCTGCTTCTTGATACCCAAATCCTCGACTATTGCTTCTATAATTAAGCCCATACCCTTGAAATCACGAATTGAATTAGTAAAACTCACCCGAGACAGTATATTATCGCCTTCGCTTCTGTCAATTTTATTTTTTTCAATCAATTTATCAACAACCTTTTTTAAATTGCCGAGCGAGACGTTGAGTTGTTCACGGTTTTGGTCGTAAACCAATACACTATGCCCCACGGTAGCGGCAACTTGCGCAATCCCTGTTCCCATAATTCCGGCACCGATAATGCCAATTTCCACATGTTTATTAAAATTAATCATATCTACCTCTGCTTAAAATCCTTTGTAATTTGGTTTTCTTTTTTCTAAAAATGCATTAACTCCTTCGCTATAATCATGCGATTCAAGTGCGACTGATTGCAGTTCATTTTCTAAATTTAAATGTGTGCCTAAATCGTTGCCAAAAGTAACATTCAAAAGTTGTTTCGTCAGTGCCAAAGCTTTTGTAGGTCTATCAGACAAATGATTTGCAATTGATTCGACTTCCCTCACAAATTCCGTTTCAGGAACTACCTTGTAAATCAGTCCTATTTTCATAGCAGTATTAGCATCAATTTTCTCGGCAAGCATCATCATCGCAGTTGCTCTCGCAAGACCGATCAAACGAGGGATAATATACGTCCCACCGCTGTCGGGAATAAGTCCGATATTTGAAAATGATTGTATAAACGACGCTTTTTCAGATGCAATTACCAAATCGCAAGCAAATGCAATATTGGCTCCCGCACCTGCGGCGATACCGTTTACAGCGGCAATTATGGGCTTTGGAAGATGTCTAATCCTCTTAATTATCGGATTGTACTGCATGGACAAAATATCTTTTGTATCTATATCGGGATTAATCACTTCCTCCAGATCTTGCCCCGCAGAGAAGGCACGACCTTCGCCCGTCAATACAACTGCCCTTATTTCATCGGTATCATTTGCGTAATCAAGAATTGCCTGCAATTCAAGAGACATCTCCCGGTTGAAACTGTTCAAGACATCAGGACGATTGAATGTTATGTATAATACCTTTCCTCGAATATCATATGTTAAATATTTGTAATCCATTTTAGCTCCTAAGTGCTCGATGATATATTTGACGAAAATAACACCTCAAAGTTTTTTAGATTGCAGTTTAGTGGAAAATTATTATTTTTACACATCTAAGTAATGCAAAAGCAATATATTTGCTTAAAATTTGTCTTTACGATTAATAAAACTTATTGGATTATGTGATTTAAGAATTCCGTCAGCAACATTTCACAAAAGTACATTTCAAATTGATAATTCACTTTTTCTAATAAATGGAAATAATATAACAGATTATAATAATTTTATAGGATATTTATGGCTAAAATACCCGCCAAAAATGGCAAGCCCTTGCCACTAGACATTCAAGACGAAGTACCCGTGAGCACCGGACAAACTGCTGTAATTGACATTGCCGACCTTAAAGCAAAAAAAATTGCTGAACTGACTTTAATGGCTAAAGCACTCGGTATAACCGATTTTGCTGACCTCCGCAAACAAGAACTAATACTTAAAATAGTCGAAGCACGTACTCAGCAAGCACAAAAAGAAGCCCCCTTAGAAGGACTCATCGCAAGCGGCGGTGTACTCGAAGTACTAAGTGAAGGCTACGGCTTTCTACGCTCCGTTGATTATAATTATTTGCAATCTCCCGACGATATTTATGTTTCACCTTCACAAATCAAACGTTTCGGACTAAAAACAGGAGATACAATACGCGGTCAAGTCAGACCACCTAAAGAAGGCGAAAGATTTTACGCCTTGCTTAAAGTAGAAACAGTAAACCGCTTAGAACCTGAAAAAATCCGCGATAGAATTTTATTCGATAATCTAACGCCATTATATCCAGAAGAGAAATTCAAATTAGAGAAACTGCCAAGCGATTATTCAATCAGAGTTCTTGACATGCTTAGTCCAATTGGCAAAGGACAAAGAGGACTTATCGTATCACCTCCAAAATCTGGGAAGACAATTTTACTTCAACAAATTGCGAACAGCATCGCATACAATCATCCCGAAGTAGTACTAATAGTACTACTCATTGATGAACGCCCCGAGGAAGTTACCGATATGGAACGCTCGGTAAAAGCCGAAGTTGTATCATCAACATTTGACGAGCCACCTGACAGGCACGTCCAAGTTGCCGATATGGTACTCGAAAAGGCGAAAAGACTGGTCGAAGCCAAACAGGACGTAGTCATATTACTTGACTCGATTACACGACTTGCAAGAGCGCATAATACGGTTGTTCCCCACTCAGGGAAAATTCTCTCGGGAGGTGTTGACGCGAATGCACTTCACAAACCGAAAAGATTCTTCGGCGCCGCACGTAACATCGAAGAAGGCGGTTCGCTGACCATTATTGCCACCGCTCTTATCGAGACTGGAAGTCGCATGGACGAAGTAATTTTCGAGGAGTTCAAAGGTACGGGTAATATGGAACTCGTACTTGACAGAAAACTCGCTGACCGCAGAATTTATCCCGCAATTGATGTAAATCGCTCAGGTACAAGACGTGAAGAATTACTTATCAGTCCCGATGAATTGACTCGTATTTGGATATTAAGAAAGGTACTCAGCGAAATGCAACCCGTTGACGCCATGGAGTTCCTGCTAAATCGTATGAAAGGACGTAGAACAAATCGCGAATTCTTGATGTCAATGAATAGCTGATAAACCTCAATATATTATTCAGAACCGAGATAATAATGTCTCGGTTTTTATATTTTAAACTAATACAATCTGTCCGAGTATATCTACTTTATTCCTTGCCCTGAAGCTCAATCAGCAAGGAGTTGGTGAACAACATGATATCTGTATGCGTAATTATTCCTACGAGGTTCATTTCCCAATCTACAACGGGCAAACAATCAAGTTTATGCTTCGCCATCAGTCCTACTGCTTTTACTACACTATCTTCGGGATAAACAACGTGAGAAATAGGATTCATAATCTTGACATAGTCAACGATTCTGTTAAAACCGTTTTCTCCATAAGTTTGCCCCGAATCGTAAATATTCCTCAAACTGTACTCCCGAATTTTTGTATCGGTAATTACTCCTACTACTTTTCTTCCTTCGAGTACAGGCACATGGCGTATCCCCTCGAGTTTCATGAGTTCTTCGGCATCGTGGATTGTGTCTTCGATACTAACTGTGAATACATTACTAGTCATTATTTCCGAGACTCTTTTTTTAATCGGCATTTCTTCCCCTCATTTTATAAAAATTACAAATTTTACAATGTCAATTTACAATTAATTTTCTTTACAATCAAGAACGATATTTTTAGAATAAAAAATTTTTTCCTTAGTTATATGTTATATATTTTATATATTTAAATTTGTTCATTTTTCAGATATCAATGAATAGTTTACTCGAAGTATCAAAATCGCAAAAATTACTGGTTGTGGCGCATCGCGGCTCGTCAGGAACTGCACCCGAGAACTCAATCTCCGCATTCAAACAAGCTCTCGATGCCGGTGCTAAAATGGTGGAAGTGGATATCCAAATTACTTCCGACAATCAATTTGTAGTTTATCATGATTTTATACCTCCGGGTTTTAATAAAAGAATTTCGGAACTTATGTATAATGACATTAAAGATATTGATATAGGGTCTTCATACGGCACTCTTTACGCCGGCGAAACTATACCATTGCTTACACAAGTTCTCGAATTGATTGATAACAAAGCCCTGCTGATGATAGAACTCAAAACCTGGACAGGTGATAAAATCAAAGAAAACATGAGCGAGCTAATTAAATTGATTGATGATTTCGGCTATTTATCGAAAACCGTATTCGGCTCATTCAATTACAAAGTACTCGTTGACTTAAAAAAAATGAATCCTAACATAAAAACTGCTGCTATTAAAATTCCCGGTGACGACAAAACACCCGAAGAAATCAGAGATTTGACTGAATGCGAAGTCTTCATTTTTTCTTTAGAAGAGTTGAACCCAAAATTAATGGAATCGGCTGAAAGAGCGGGACTATTTACAGGGGTTTATGCGGTTGATACAAAAGCTAATCTGGAATATGCACTCGAACACAAAGTTAAAGCAGTTGCCACAAATTATCCCGCCAAGATATTCAGTTGGCTTGCTGAACTTGAAAATTAATTACTTTGTCTGCTCAGAACCGTTTTTATAAATGCCTTAAATGATAAATCATCGTTTGGTACGGCATTATTTCCGGCTTTTTCGGTACTTACGGTTTTAGCGGGAGTTGGAGACGGTGGATCCGCGTCTATTTTGCCCGTCAAATCGGCAATTGGAGCAATACCCTTATCCGCAACCCCGAGCAAAAGAATTCGCGACCCGGCTTTGACGACGAAAAGATGACTTTTGGGTTGGAGCGATATTTTGGATAATACATTCAACTCAATTTGTGAACTTGAATGCCTGATTTTTGACGCATATCGCTTAACGAAGAAAAAAAATACACCCATAATGGCAACTGCCGCAATGAGCGTAAAAAAAGTATTTAAAATTGTTCCATCCATGGAAATAACCACATCAATGTGAATAAAATTATTTTTTCAAACCCTTCAATCTGTCTGCAGGGTCAATCAGAGTTGTAATACGGATGCCGAAATGCTTATCCACGACAACAACTTCGCCTTCGGCAACTTTTTTACCATTTATCAGTACATCAACGGGTTCGCTGACAAGTTTATCGAATTCCACAACAGAGCCGCGAGCAAGCCGCAGAATATCGCGGATCAACATATTAGTTCTGCCAAGCTCTATCGAAACAGGTAATTGTAAATCGTAGAGTAACTCCATTTTTGGATCCAGCGGCGACAAAATACTCGGGTCGCTTGCGAATCCCAAATTTGGAAAATCCTCCTTAGGTGAATCCGATTGAGTTTTTACTTCACCTGTAGTCGTCTGACCGAGTTCGGTTCCCGGAGCGCCACTGCTGATTAAAGCATCAATTTCTTCTTGGGTCATAGTCATAACTATTCCTTTTCTTCTTTGTACGATAAATCCATATCTACTAAGTCCTCTTCCTTGAGTGCACGAGTAATCCTAACCGCTTTTTTCCCGTCAATTGAGCCAGGGCGAGCGGCAAGTTTGCGTCTTTTTCCGATTAATATTTCAATTTCTTCGTTAATCCTATTTTCAAGTTTTATCACATCTCCGGGTTTGAGTTCGAGCAATTCACCCACGGTAATTGATGTTTTACCCAATTCGGCAATCACGGGTAGCCTCGTTGTCGAAATCTGTTGATTGATAGCGGCGACATTTTCTCGAAGTTTCTTAGGAGATACTTTCACCGCATTTGTAGTGATTTGCTGTTTGTTCAACCGTGAGAGAACCTCTTCAAGAGCAAACGTCGGGAAGCATAAGTTCATCATGTAATTATTATTCGTATTTCCGATTTTGACATCGAAGGATACCACAACTACAATTTCAGATGATGGAGCAACTTGGACAAAGTCAGCCTCAATTTCAAGTCGCGAATACTTAAAATTGAGGTCAGCAATAGCTCGCCAGGAATTCCTCAAATCTGACAAAGCATGCTCAATCACCCCCCGTAAAACGGCTTGCTCAATAGGGGTTATCGTTCGGGGTTTAGGTATAATATCCCCACTTCCGCCGAGCAATAATTCCACAATCGTCAAAGCTAATTCGGGGCTAATTTCCATTATTCCGGACCCATCAGTTCCCTCCATATCGAAAATATAAAGACAACTCGGATTTGAAACGGATAAAATAAACTCCGAATAAAATAACTGGTCAACAGAAGTAACTGTAAAAGAAATAACTGTCTGAAGCTTAGAAACCAAATAATAGCCGAATACTTCGGCAAAATTTTCGTGAATTGTCTGCAACGTACGTACTTGATTTTTGGATATTCTATTCGGACGACGGAAATCATAGTTTGTAATATCTCCTTTGGCAAGTCTGCCGGCGATTATGTCGTTTACATCCACCCTGCCGCTCGTCATTTCGTTAAGCAGGTTGTCAATTTCCGTTTGTGTCAGTACTTCAGCCATGGTGCTATTGAATAATATATTCCACAAGAATTACATCCCGCAAGAAAATTCTGTTATTGATGAAAACAGGGGTTAAACTCTCTTTGAAAATAGAGCGAAGCGAGTCACGGCGGATTTGTTGCAATTCAGCTACCGTCATATCACCAATTTGATTATTAATAGCATTTCTAATTAGCGCTTCGAATTTCCTTTTCTTATCATCGGTTTCTTCATTTTTATCCTTCTTTTTGGCTTCTTCTTCGGCAGATTTATCTCGATAACTGATACCTAAGTTAACGACGACAAACTGAGTCGAGCCGCGGGGATTGGTCGTAATACGTCCGGTTTCCATGTATTTGGCATCTTCATCACCGACACTATCGTTTTCAGACATCATTTTGTAAAATTCAAGATTCGACATATCTTTCTCCTCTTTCGGAACTGCTTGCTGTTCGGCACTTTGTTGGATAGCGCCCATTTTCGTTTCGACAACAGTATTGAGCATCATCTTAACGGCAAATAAAATCACTGCAACAAGAATTACTAAAACGCCCGCACCAATACCGATTATCACGGGTAACGACAAAGCGCCGGATTTCTTTTGCGGTTTTTCGGGCTCTTGTTTTCTACCTTCTTCAGCCATATTTAATCAATCCTCTGCAAAATATAATGGAAATATCGGCAATTTGTCCAAATAATTGAATTTATCTATCAAATTCATGAAAAATCATGCCAACAAAGGCATTGCACTTTCCGAACATTACTAAATGCAACTCTTGGACATATGCAGCTTAATTATACTAAATAATAATAATTCTATGGCGAATTATCTGCCACAAATATTTTATCAAATGGCGATTAGTCACCACGAGAGTTCATCGCCCTATGCAATAATATTCGAACCCGGCTTTATACATTTCACTTGGCTCGAACAAATTCCTGCCATCGAAAATAATTTTATTGCTGAGCGATTCTGCAATTCTATCCATATCAGGATTACGGAACTCATTCCATTCAGTAGCAATAATCAAAGCATCTGCACCAAAGAGGGCACCATACATATTAGTTGAATATTCGATGGTTTCTCCGAATTTTAGCTTCGTGTTTTCCAAAGCTTCAGGGTCGAAAACTGTAACTTTTGCTCCTTTTTCGAGTAACATTTCAAGCAATTTGTGAGCGGGTGCTTCTCTTGTATCATCAGTATTAGGTTTGAAGGCAAGTCCCCACAAAGCGAACTTAATAGGTGAAATATTAGCGTCGAATCTCTTCATGATTTTTTCGAAAAATCGCTTAATTTGCTTATCATTTACCTCGTAAGAGGCTTTTACGATGTCAAGAGAAATATTTTGAGACTGCGCCGAATAAATCAAAGCTCTGACATCCTTCGGGAAACAAGAACCTCCATAACCGATACCCGCAAACAAAAATCTTTTCCCTATACGAGAATCAGAACCAATACCGATTCTGATTTTTTCGATGTCAGCACCGGCAGCTTCGCAATAAGCCGACAAATCATTCATAAACGAGATTTTTGTAGCTAAAAATGCATTTGCGGCATATTTGGTTAATTCAGAACTTTTTTTATCCATAATATAAATAGGATTACCCGAGCGAACAAAGGGCTGATAGAGGTTTTTGAGAATGTTGGCAGTATATTCATCAGATGTACCGATTACAATTCTTTCGGGTTTTAAAGCATCCTCTACGGCAAAACCTTCGCGTAGAAATTCTGGATTTGATGCTACGGTTATATTATTACCGGGCAATAACTCATCGAATATTGACTTAACAATGTCCGAAGTCCCCACGGGAACAGTGCTTTTATTGACGATAATGCGTTTTTCGGCAATATTTAATACCTTCATGATTCGTGCAATATCCACCGCAACTCTTTTTACATGTTGCAAATCAGCTGAACCATCCTCGTTTGGTGGAGTAGGCAAGCATAAAAAAATGACTTTGCAAGAGCGAACAGCGTCTTCCAATTGAGTAGAAAAATGTAATCTGCCGTCTTTTATGTTTTTTTGCATCAAGGGCTCAAGCCCCGGCTCGTAAATCGGACACACACCTTGACGCATCATATCTACCTTTTTTTCGTCAATATCAATGCACATCACATCGACACCCGTAGATGCAAAACAAGTCCCTGTAACTAAACCAACATAACCCGTTCCTATAACGGCTACTTCGTAAGACATAATTTCCTTTAATTTCAAATTTTCAAAAACAGTATTTACAAATTTAAGGAAATGCCGTGAAAGAGTAATTTTATATGATTTCAAAATATTATGGTTTTAAATTAGTTTTAGAAATATTGTACAGAGTAAAATTTTTAGGGAATAAAATGATGTTCGATTTCGAAATGATTAAAAATGTCTATACCGAAAAAGAATCAAAAATCAATAGAGCAAAGGCAATTTTAGGGCGACCACTCACACTTACCGAAAAAATTCTCTATAGTCATCTCGATAAGGAGCAAGAGTTAAAAAATTTTGTCCGAGGCAAAGAATATGTAAATTTCAATCCCGACCGAGTTGCGATGCAAGATGCTACCGCTCAAATGGCACTTTTACAGTTTATGCAAGCGGGAATGCCGAAAGTAGCTGTACCTTCAACTGTACATTGCGATCATCTCATACTCGCTAAAAATGGAGCCGTACAGGATTTGGCAGAATCGAAAGATCTCAATAAAGAAGTATTTGATTTTCTCTCATCCGTATCAAATAAATACGGTATCGGCTTTTGGAAACCCGGAGCAGGCATCATACACCAAGTAATTCTCGAAAATTACGCTTTCCCGGGGGGAATGATGATAGGTACGGATTCCCATACCGTAAATGCAGGCGGATTAGGAATGCTCGCAATCGGAGTAGGCGGTGCCGATGCAGTTGACGTCATGGCCGGATTTCCGTGGGAATTAAAATTCCCTAAATTAATCGGTGTCAAATTGACGGGGAAAATGAACGGTTGGACATCTGCCAAAGACGTCATACTCAAAGTTGCGGGAATACTAACAGTTAAAGGCGGTACAGGCTATGTACTTGAATATTTCGGTGTTGGCGCCCACAATATCTCATGTACGGGTAAAGGCACAATTTGCAATATGGGTGCAGAGATTGGTGCAACTACGTCCCTTTTCGGATTCGATGAATCTATGCAACGTTATCTACAAGCAACCGGCAGAAGCAAAGTCAGCGAACTTGCAAAAGCACTCTCTCATCATTTAACAGCCGACCCGGAAGTTTACCAAGAACCCGATAAGTATTTCGACCAAGTAATAGAAATTAACCTCTCAGAACTCGAACCTCATGTTAACGGCCCATTTACTCCGGATTTGGCAACCCCCATTTCCAAACTGAAAGAAGTTGTCGAAGCAAATGCTTGGCCCGAAAAAATCGAAGTTGGCCTTATCGGTTCCTGTACAAATTCATCTTATGAAGACCTTACTCGTGCCGCAGAAGTTGCCAAACAAGCATCAGAGAAAAATCTTAAAACAAAATCTGAATTTACTATTACCCCGGGTTCGGAAATGATTAGATATACCATCGAACGCGACGGATTACTTGACGATTTCGAGAAAATCGGTGGCGTCGTGCTTGCAAATGCTTGCGGTCCTTGTATTGGTCAATGGGCTCGCCATGGTGCCGAGAAGAAAGAGAAGAACACTATAATTACATCATTTAATAGGAATTTTGCTAAGCGTAATGACGGCAATCCGAATACGCACGGATTTGTTGCTTCGCCAGAAATCGTTACTGCACTCTCAATTGCAGGTACTCTGAGGTTCAATCCTATGACTGATAAACTCATAAACGAAAATGGTGTTGAGGTTGCATTAGAGCCACCCGTCGGCATCGAGCTTCCCGAAAAAGGATTTTATGTGGAAGACCATGGATATCTTGCACCCGCCGAAGACGGTTCAGGAATCGAAGTCATCGTCAATCCCGAATCACAAAGGTTGCAACTCCTTGCACCATTCCCCGAATGGGACGGCAATGATTACATTGGATTGAAGTTACTCCTTAAAGCAAAAGGAAAATGCACGACTGACCATATTTCAATGGCCGGTCCATGGCTCCGATTCAGAGGACACCTCGATAACATTTCAAATAATACACTGACGGGAGCCGTGAATTATTTTAATTACAAGACAAACACAGTCAAGAATCAGATTACGGGTGAATACGGTGAGGTACCTGTCGTACAAAGAGCATACAAAGCCGCAGGTATCGGTTCAATAGTTGTTGGAGACGAGAACTACGGCGAGGGTTCATCACGTGAACATGCGGCAATGCAACCGCGATACTTGGGCATCAAAGTCATACTTGCGCGATCATTTGCCCGGATTCACGAGACTAATCTCAAAAAACAAGGTATGCTTGCTATCACTTTTGCCGACCCGACTGACTATGACAAAATACTCGAAGACGACACAATAGATATCATAGGATTGACGGAATTTGCTACAGAAAAACCATTGGCAGTAGTGCTCAACCACGCTGATGGCACAAAAGATGAATTTTGGGCTAACCACTCTTACAATGCTCAACAAATAGAATGGTTCAAAGCCGGCTCCGCACTTAATATAATTAAGAAGAAGTTTTAGTGATTCCATGCTATCCCGTCTGATATAGTTTTAGCCCCGACTAATATTTTAGTCTTAGTAATTCAATAATCCATACTATCCTCTATAAATCGTAGATAAGTATAGGGGGTATTTTATTTACTGGGGCACAATTCTGAATAAATTATTTCTCAACCTCTTGCAATTTACTGATAGTTCAGAAAAATTCACAAGAATTCATTAAATTTTACTATATTAGTACCATCGTTTATGTAACAAATAAAACAAAAGGAGAAGTCATGATAAGGACTATCACCATCCTTGCTGCTTTTACAGCATTCCTTTTGCTATGCTCAATAGCTTGCGGCGAAACAGTTAAACCCGACGACAAACAAGATTTGACTGGACTTGTGGACAATGAAAAAGTTATTAACCAACTGAACGCTACTTACGACGGTACAGACTTAGAACTCAACTTAGGTGCAGGCATTAGTTTCAGTGTAACCAAATCAGCTAATCTCAATAGCGAAAAAAAAGAAATCAGCATATCAATAATCGGTGAAGAACGATACTTCAATACCGAAAACGATATCGTATTCGATTTTTCGAAAATGAAGCACCAAATGAATTTTGATTTTGCATACACATTACCGAAAAACCTTGTCAAAGAAGACATCTCACTATTCATTTACGCACCGGAAACATCCGAAGAAAAACTCGATGCAAAAGAGATTAATTTTACTTACGACCTAAACACCGGAATACTCAGGGCATCATTTGCCGCACCCTCGGATAATCCAATAATAAACACTGCAAAGAATGATTCGCCAGAGTTCCAAAGCGGAAGCGGAAAATATTCACGACTAACACTAAGTTGGACTGATAGACAAACCTTAGCTGAAAGACCACAGGAGCGAATCATAACAATGCCATACTATGAGCAACCCGAGGGAACTTGCTGGGCAACTTGTGCCGCAATGTTAGCCCGAGCTTATGCTCAAATCAATGACCCGAAAGCAAATGTTACCATTATCAGTTTCCTTAAGAACTTAGGACATAATTCATTAAACGACGGCATGGGACTTTGGGCATTTAGACGTAGTTTACCAAATGCTCTCGCAAACAAAGTCGGTATGAAATTCGAAACATCAACATTTGTTTCATCAGCCAACCTACTTAACCAAATAATTGCAAAATTGAATGACAACATACCTGTGATTCTGAATTTGGATTATCCCGGAGTGGGCGGACACGCCGTTTTGGTTACAGGCTATAGAATTGAGTTAGTTTCAATAGCTAGAATAACCGTCAAGCTCCAATACCACAATCCCCAAAACCTAGCTAATGAATCAATGTACAGATGGGCAGATTTCGACTGGTTGATGGCAGAAAAATCGCTGACAGAAGCTTATCAAATTTTGTACGCCGACCGAGCCGTACCGAACAATCGTCCCCTTGTTACCGTGGCAATGCCATTGAAAAATCTCAGCGGAGAATTTGCCGCGATTGTACCCATAAAGCGTCAAGATGGAAGTATTAGAGATTTCAAAGTTCAGATGTCATACAAACGCGATGCTCCCAACGCATACGAATGGATTTACAATCTTGGCGATGTTGTCGTGACTGCATTTCCTGATTCAGCGGACAGATTGAGTTTGAAATTACCGATTTTCAACTCAGCACAAGTTTCCAAAACAATCCACGTTGAATTGAAAGCATATAATATTGATAAAGGCGCTTTACTTTACGAGAACAGTCAAATGAAAACTTTTGCTCCGGGTACAAACACCTTTGAATCAAGCATTTCGCTTAACGAATTTGTTGCTCCCGATGCACAAACACATGTGCTGTTCAACGTTGACCTATGGGAGGGAGGCAATTATTTAGACGGCTATTCCGTGAGATTTAAAGTAGAACCGAAAATGGAAATCGAGTTTACCTGTAATGTGGGCATTATGGGCGAATCGAAAGTTATTTGTCCCGATAAGACCACTATAAGCGAAGGACAGATTTATTTCGGCTCTCCAAAAATCAAACTTGCAGGACAAGGTAAAAAGTTTCAAGGTACCTTACAAGAGAATACCACCAACTATAAAATAACCCGAAACATAACAATTGAATTTGACAAAGAGATAAACCCAACTACCATTACATTTCTAAAAATTGAATTAATAAACGAAATATATTTCGATTCTGCATTACATGGTACGCAGCATAACGTGGCTGAATTAAGAAATATCCCGATTACGCCAAATGACAAAGTCGGTACTCAGATTATGATTAACATCCATGGAAGCGATGTTTGTAAATTTATTACCAAAACAAGTTATGACTTTGAACCAGCCCAAAGCGGCGCTTGTGCCGTTGAACTAACAAAGCACTGGTGTACGGAAGCTTCGAGTATGTATATTAATATCAAATAATTTAATATGGGGTTACTATAAAAAATTGTAACCCCATTTTAACTATACTGATAACTTAACGGGAATAACTGCATATTTTTTTAAAATGCAAGAAAAATATTAATTTGGACTTAGATCTACTAAGAAAAAGAGGAAATATATGCTTAATATTGCTTTATTTGGTCCGCCGGGTGCGGGAAAAGGTACTCAATCTGAGTTTTTAATCAAGAAATATAACCTATTTTACATCTCTACGGGCGATTTACTACGTAAAGAAATCGCTAAACAGAGCAAATTCGGGATGGAGGCACAAAGCACCATCGCCGCAGGCGGCTTAGTTTCAGATGAGATAATCGTCCAAATAATAGAAAAAACTTTGACTGAAAACCTTGATTCAAACGGCTTTTTGTTCGACGGTTTCCCGCGAACCTATATACAAGCATATATTCTCGAAGGACTGATGCTAAAGCTGAACACTTCGCTTGACTGCTTGATTTGCCTTAACGTACCCAAGGAGGTTTCAGTAAAACGTTTGTTGAACAGAGGCAAAAGCTCGGGGCGTTCCGATGACAATGAAACAGTCATTCGCAACAGATTGAAAGAATATGACGAAAAAACTTTACCCGTTCTTCAGTTTTACAAAGAGAAAGGTGTTTACCACGAATTAGACGGCACAAAAACTATTGAAGAAGTAAGTAATCAAATAACAGATATCGTTAAACAAATACTAAGCAGAAAACTCCTAAACATCGTTTTATTTGGATATCCCGGGTGTGGTCGAGGCTCTCAAGGCAAGGCACTTGCGGCACATTTCGGACTCGAATATGTAGCAACAGGCGCGATGCTCGATGAAGAAATTAAGGCTGGCACACTACTTGGAAGCAAAATCAAAGATTTGTACGAAAGTGGGCAATTAGTCCCCGATGAAATTATTGTTCCTTTAATAGAAAAAAAACTTGCCACAGCAAATGAAGTCAAAGGTTTCATCTTCAAAGGATTTCCCCGCACACTCGTACAGTCATATATTTTGGACGGTCTGCTGCGAAAGCACGGCTCATCAATATCGAAAATAATAGAAATAGAAGTACCCATGCTCGAGCTAATTAGCCGTCTTGATACCCGAAGCAAAACCGATAAAAGTATGCCTTACGACTCAAGTACGGCAAAAATTGTCAAAAGATTGCATGAACACGAAGTAAAGACAATACCCGTAATCGAGAAATACAATCAACTGCACGGTGTCACAAAAATTGACGGACTCGGCTCTTTCGAGGAAGTATTTCAGAGATTAGCCTCAGAGATAGAGCACGGGTTCAAAAATATGAGATAAGCGTTCTAACCAAAGATTGTATTATATATTGTATTATATGTAATTCCACTTATAAGCGAACTTCGACCCGGGCAATTCGGATAATTCGAATTTCCGTTAAATAGTGGCACGAACATTGCTTGATATTACATGAAATATATTAGGTGAAAATATTAAGCAACTGCTATACATATTGGTTTTTATTGCTGGATTACAAACCATGTCCGCTCAAAGTCTTTTTGTAAAGCGGACTGATGTCGATTCGAGTCGCTTCGGATTTGTAACGGCAAGCTATACCTTTGGCATGGACATTCATCTAAAGGATTTGAAAAAGTCTAACGGCATTGCATTTCAGTTGAATTTTAACCAAAGCGAAGTCATAAAATTTTCGCAATGGCTCCCCGGAGATTACGGCAAACCACAAGTCATTCCGATGCTGAACCCCGATGGTACATCGAAACTGATAATTGCGGTTGGCCTTGGTAACAGTACAATTCCCGATAGTATCATAGAACCGAAAGTACTTCACCTCGAATTTGTAATATTGCAAAGTGCCTCTAACGGTTCCATAGTTAATTATACTTTCCAGCAACCTGTGGCAACGATTATACAAAACGGTAATAGAGAAATTGTTGCATTGGAAGCGGAACAAATTGATTATACAATTCACGGATTTGTGAACGTATGGCCCGGAGATACTGACAATAACGGTATCGTTAATCATCTTGACTATGCCAATGTCACAAAATACATCGGGTTGGGTTCAGCCACTAAAAATATGAAAAGTTTCAAAAGAAAAGCCGGAAGTGCTATATGGGCACCACATCGCGTTCTCACGTGGGACAATGCCGAAGTAACTTATGCTGATTGCGACGGGAACGGCGACATAACTATAACGGATATGCTCATCGTCTCATACAACATGGGCAAAGATACTGTGACAAGTAAAGCCAACAAAAGCCGTGACGAAGTACAAGAAGATTTTCCTAAGCCGGTTTATTTCAATTCATCCGAATATATAAAAATACCCCTACGAATTAATCCCGAATTAGAGTTCATTACTGCAGCCGGTACTATAGATATTGCTAATACGATTTCCGAATTCGAGTTCATCGGTGTCGAACCCGGCAATACATTCTCCGAAAAACCATTTCTTTATTATACCTTAGACGCCAATCATAAGTTACATCTCGCATCCGGTTCATATTTAAGAGAACAATCCAATGTTAATCAATCTGATTTGTCTTACATTGTTTTTAAACCCAAGCACCTTCATAATAATAAATTACCCAATGTAGCGGTAAACAACTTAAAAGCAATAACCACAGACGGTTACATTTTCAATCTCAGTCCCGTTTCCGATGTTCATGAGAACAAGCAAGCACTTAGTTGTTCTTATTCTAACGGAATTTTGACTATTCAATCAGACAAAATTATCAACTCTATAAAAATTATGAATTTATTTGGAACAGAAATTATCTCCGAAATATCAAATACAAATAACTCAAACATTCACCTACAAGCTTTTAGTTCAGGTATATATTTTGTCGTAATTCAATTATCTGACGGAACATTGAAGCCAAGAAAAATTCTGGTTGCAAATTAAATATTTTACTCAAGTTACCAAATTTTAAAGATACCAAACAGTATTATTACTACAACAACCGGAATTATATATTTAATCAGGACAGTCCATAAATTTTCAAACTTCGAGAAATTATCTGCACCAATACGCAATTCAGCTACAGCATTTTTTGCCCCCCAAACCCAACCGATAAAAATGGAAAGTATAAGTGCTCCAATCGTAAGGAATATTTCTCCGAAAATAAAACTCATCTGACTAAGAAAATCCGCTTCGGCAAATTCGGGCGATATTAGAGCGAAATTTGAAAAAAATTCCACAGCGCCTTGCGATAGTGCAGATGGAAGCCCCGCCACAAATACAAATCCCGCAACAAACCAAACTATTATTTGACGCGGCAATTTCTTCCGGTCCACAAAATATGAAACAGGTACTTCGAGAAGTGAAATCGTAGAAGTCAGTGCGGCAATTGAAAGCAAAAGAAAGAAAAATGCTCCTACAATTTCACCGCCGGGCATTTCAGTAAATAATTTCGGGAAAATAATAAACACTAATGAAGGCCCCGAAGCTGGGTCCTCGCCCATCGCAAATAAAGCAGGAAATACGATTAATCCACCCATAATTGCAATTGCCGTGTCAGATAATGCAATAATGATAGAAGATGAAAAAATATTGGTCGTTTTAGGGATATAGCTACCAAAAGTAACCATTAACCCAAGCCCCAAACTCAATGAGAAAAACGCTTGCCCCAAAGCCGCAAGAACTGTTCGTGATGTTACTTTCGAGAAATCGGGCAACAAATAGAACTCTATCCCTTTGCCTGCTCCTGGCAACAAATTTGCATAAACTATCAATCCAATAATAATCGCCAACAACAAAGGCATCAGAATCTTCGACCATTTCTCGATACCTGATGCGACTCCCTTGTAAACAATCAACGCTGTTATCAGTATAAAGAAAGCGTAAAGACCAACCTCGTTTATTGGGTTAGAAATAAATGTTGCAAAATCTCCTGCATCCGAGTATAGTGATTTGAAAATATACCCAAATGTCCAACCTGCAATCACGCCATAGAATGAAAGTATGCCAAAACTTGTGACAATTCCTAAAAAGCCGGCAACCTTCCAAAATGACTTCGGACGAACTTTTTCGATTGCGTCAACTGGATTGAGTTGAGTGGCTCTCCCGAGTGCAAACTCAGCCATTAAATAAGGCAAGCCAATAATTAGGACGAAAAACAAATAAAGCACTACAAAAGCGGCGCCACCATTTTCACCAACCATATAGGGATATCGCCAAATATTACCTAAGCCGATTGCAGAACCTGCGGCTGCCAAGATAAAACCCCATCTTGAGCTCCAAACACCCCTCTCATTTTGCAAAGCAATACCTTATTGTTTTCATAAACAAAGCTCGGGAATAACAATTTTTCTTAAACATGCTAGCTGCTTATGCAAAGTTGCGTACAGGTTCGATTTTATCTATGCCGTCCTCGGGACACCTTTGGTGAATTTTGTATGATGCTGATAAAGTTGTAACGGGTACAGCCAGTAAACGCTCTTTGGCGATAAGACAATTACATACACGGCAAATACCGTATGTCTTATTGCGAATGCGTTCCAATGCCTCGTCCAATTTTTTTATATATTCGTGGATCCGCTGGATTTGAGCATAAGTCTTTTCCTTTTCTTGTGCTTCGGAACCTTGCTCTGCCATGTGCATTGAGTAAACCATACTTTCGTCAGCCATATCAAAACTTGTCAAATCATCAAGTCTTTCCTTCAGCATCCGCATCTCTTCCATTGCCTCGATTTTTGCCTGATTTACTACTTCACTAAACATTTCTAAATCTTCGTCTGAGTAACGGACTGTAACGGGAGGTTTAAAAGGACCGATTCTTTCTTCCTGCTCACGGTTCGGCATTGATGCGGTGATATCAATGTCTTCAGTTTCGTTTTTCTTTTTTCTCTTCGAGCCGACTTTTAGAGATTCGGGCTCGACTACAACTGGTTCAGCTTGCTTTGCAATAGAAGGGATAATCACTTTGGCTTTTGCCGGTCTATAAGGAACTTTTTCTTCAGGTTTGGATTCTGCCTGAGTAGAGGCTTTCTGTGCAGGTACTTTTGCCTCTGGTTCTGTCTTAGCAGTGGCTTTCTTTGCAGGAACTTTTGCTTCTGGTTCTGTCTTAGCAGTGGCTTTCTTTGCAGGAACTTTTGCTTCTGGTTCTGTCTTAGCAGTGGCTTTCT
>CAZWXI010000016.1:0-35892 GCA_964637845.1 uncultured Hyphomicrobiales bacterium
TCGGTATTGTTGTTTTCTGCCTGAAAATGCCGAGACCGGGTATTTCGAGCGTTACGGTTGTTGCAACCGCAGATGAAACATAAATTCTCAATGCGTTGTTTGGACCAGGGTCCTCCCAGCAGGGGTGGAAAGTCACCCAGAAAAGAGTTCCAGCGTTGTTTGAACGCAGTAAGTGCGGAATATTTTGCTTGAATTCAGTAAGTCCGCCGTCGTTTTGTGCCGATAACGTCGTTCCTGCGAGTACAAAAGCAAGCAGTAATACTGCAAACTTTGTTAAGAAATTATTCATAAATCCCTCTTGTAATAGTAATTAAAATATAAAATTTTTAAACATCATTTATTTAAACCTTTAATTTACGATTTTATTGTCATTTTAAAAATTAATATTTGTTCATAAATAATTTTAATAAATCAACTTTAAAATTCGACATCATATCTCAAATCAATTTATCATACATTTATTTCAATTATCAGTTCTCATATTGTATAAACAAGTTAAAATTGATTTTGTCACACAAAAAAGTTAAAAAAGTTGAAAAAAATTAAAAAAATTTACATGCTCATTTTACTTTGTAGATTTAATCATATTCGCGGGGAAGTTTAAAAGTAAAAAAAAAAGGCAACTATATTAAAGTTGCCATCAATTATTAAAAAAATTAATTTTTATATGCTATTAATTCTCGCCTTCATATTCCGAAAGTGGTGTACGTACAATTACTTGTACAGTTCTATTGTAGAATCTCCCTTCGGGTAAATCGTTTGTATAGAGCGGATCTTCCTCGCCAACTCCTTTATTAATTAATGAGGAATAGTTAGCCCCTGTTTTCTTATTAATTCCGTCGCGCACAGTCGCAGAGCGCCTTTCTGATAAGCGCTTATTATGGTCGTACATACCTACTATATCAGTGTGCCCGATAACTTCTATCACAGATGTCGGGCGGCACCGTTCATAAACATATTCATTCATAATTCTGTTATTAATCGGGCCTGCATCAGATTGGTCGAATGGAAAGAGTATGAGATTGTACGTTTCACGTGTTGTATCCACCGTACCTTCTGTTATCATCCTTGTTGATGAGATTTGCATCACCGGTATTGTAACAGGGTCGGATGTACATTCAGCACCCGTTTGAGTTGTGATTACCAACTTAGCGGTGAATGATAATTCATCGTTCGGATACTTGCGCGCTGTATTAGTCCAATTCCAGTTGTAGGATTCGTCGGTAAGTCCGATATCGGTTAAAGTTCTCCAATTACTATTACCATGTAAAATTTCTATTCTGCGTTTTGCTACCAACTGGTCCTCGATACCATTTTTCATCTTCCAGTTCATCGTGCGTGGTTGTGGTTCGGTGACTGAACCAATGTCGAAAACAGGTTTCACAACTTCCCAATCCGTACAACGTATCTCAACGCGTCTGTTTTCTTGGATACCGATGCTGTCAATTCTCGTATTTGTCGGATGTTGAGGTTTGCCGTGCCTACCCATAGTCATTCGTGACGGGTCTATTTTCCAAACATCTCTAAAATAGTTGTAAACTTTTTGAGCTCTTGCTTCTGCCAATTTTACGTCTTTTTCAATTTCGGTATCAATTGTACCGGCAATTTCAATTTTTACGTTAGGATTATGAGTTAATCTATAGCCGTAAATATTCAACACATGATAGTATTTATCCAGTGTTCCGCCGAGTATGGTAGTGTCGGTAAAGATATCGGTCTGGTCATGAGAATCAAACAATATATATCTTTCAGGAATTTCTGAACTCCCCGCATCGAAAAAGACATAATTAAGCAATGGATAGAGATTCCATGTTTTCGTTTCTTTCATAACAAGACCACGCCATGATGCAAGTTTTGGTTGAGAAGCCTTTACACTTCTGATGTATTCGGATTCCTCGATATCCGTAACTAATGCAGGACGTTGCCCCAATGTAATTGTCAACCTTACTTCATCCGGGCGATCAACTTCATCGGGGTCTTCAGTAGTCCCGGGGCGTTCTATTCTCTGGACCACTGTCTTAGTTCCATATCTCGGGTTGAATGCGGTTACCTCGAGGTCAACATATTTTAATGAATCCATCGGGTTGCCGTAATCTGGATTTGACACTATCAATTCATGCTCTTTACGGAAATTAGTCACGCTGTCCCGAACGACTCTGCCTGTGAGAGGATTTGTGATTGTAATTGTGGCAGGTATAAATTCTTGCGAACATTCATCTACAACAGTAGTTATTAAGTTCATAGCCTTGAAAAAGGAAGGTACAAACGCCATAAAAACGTCCAAATTCCCTTGATGCCCATCCAAATCCATTCTGCGCGACGAGAAATAAAGCACATCACCCGAAGCAGGCAATGTAATAAACATTTCGTCATCCTTCGTATTGATAGGAGCACCCAAGTTTTCGGGTTTACCGAATTTACCAGTTAGTGGGTCAATTCTCGCTACATAAAAATCCAAACCACCTAAATTCGGTCTGTGGCCGTCGGATGCAAAGAATAATGTTGCATTGTCAGCGGCAATAAATGGAGTTTGCTCACTGCCCTTGGTATTGATTTCTACAAGATTCTTTGCAGGAAGCCACTCTTCATTGTCATCATCCCAATCACAATACCATATATCCATATTTTTGACGATAGGTTTGCCATCACTGTTAGGCCCTTTTCGTGAAGACACAAAATATAATCTTCGTTGGTCGGGAGAAATCGAGGGTTGAGAATCCCAGTTATCGGAATTAACATTCTTCCCGAGATTTACAGGGCGCCCCCATTTATCGCCCTCTATAATTGAGCGATAAATATCGCATGAACCCAAACCGTCGGGGCGATTACAAGCCGTGAAGTAAAGAGTTTGTCTATCAGCGGCAATTGTGGCAGCGCCTTCGTTAAACTCGGTATTTACGTTCAAATAGCCCAAACCAGTCAATGTATCAATATTGTATGGCTGAAAAAATACTGTATCGAGACGGTCGTTTTTCTTTGCCGCCCAAAAATCATGCGATGGTATGCCATCCTGTGTAGGACGACTTCCCGGACGATTAGATACATAAAACAGAGTCCTGCCGTCGGCACTTATCGTTGGTGCATAATCAACTCCGGGATGGTTGATAATCGGACCTAAGTTAATAATTCTGATTCTGCGGTTATCTATGATGCCCCCTGCTTGTTGTGTTGGCGAAGCTACTATTTCCGCACTCATCAAGTACGCTGTCTCGCTTAGCTTATAAGCCAAAGCAGACTCTATAAATTCCTCATCCTGTGCTTGCAGGTTTAGCGAACCAAATACTATGATTGCCCAAATCACTACTAAAGTTCTTTTGTACAAACTTTGCATATACCTACCTTTGATTAACATTATAAAATTCTTTTATCTTTTATCTATATCAATGAATGATTAAAAATTGTTAATTTAAATTCACTATCTCTTTAATCATTTTCACACTTTCAGAATTATTTTTTTCTGATTGTGTTCCAACAAAAACTTAAATTACATCAAAATAGATTAAAAGACAAAGACTTTATTAAAAATTTTGTAATTTTTTTACAAAAAATTCGTTTTTAGGGCATTTTTCACAACTTTATGCTTGCTTCGAACATTAATCTCCACGAATTTATCATAAAATCTTCGCCACGGTCAGAAAAATTTGTCAGTGGAATACGATACATGAAAAAAGGACGCAGGTAAATCTTTTCCTTTATGTCGAAATGCAAGCCCAGCATGGGGACAACACTGATTTGAGGCATGTTCAACTGAGGAAACCTACTCTCCTCGATTACGACCGAAGTGGCGTTCGTCCCTTCGATTGTTACGTCAACTACCGCACCATTACTCAATTTTGCAGTAGTCCTGAGCAGTTCCTTTTCATGCTTAATATTTGCGGAACCCTGCACGCCAAAACTTAGACCAAGATTGAGAAACAAAAATTCAGCCGGATAGAACTTAATATGAGGCATGAGTGAAATCATCGTAAAGTCAGCCTCGGCAGAATGCCTGAAAGGTATCGTAATGATTTCATTGTATGAACCATCCGTCGAACGTACTTGAATGCGTTCGTTTTCTACATAAGAATTTCTTAGCCCGTAATCATCAAACAAGCCCATGATACCTATATTTAACATATCGGCAATCTTGTATTCGTAATTCAGCCCTATTGTAAATCCAAACTTCACACCATCATCGAAAATACAGCCATCGCAGGCAACATAATACTTCCCCGACTGAAAATTCTGCCCAAACCCGAATACCAAGCCCAACTGTCCGTAATAGATTATCCTTTCAGGAGCAATCGGCGATGCCAAAGTCTGCGCTTTCAGATGCGCCGGCACCATCATTAACGCCCCCATCGCAAATATCAGCAATTTCAACAATAAGTTCATATCTCTTAACGTATTATTTTTTACTAGATGTATTAACTATCTTAATATTTATTTATTATGGAAAAAGTTGCAGAGCCATTTGAAAAAGAAGAGCAGAGTATAAAACACACAGCACGGTATAATGCAGTCAAATTGCTCAACAGGTATGACAGAAGCGATTCTTACATTGACAAATTACTAGCACGCGAACTTAAAAACGAATCACTTTCGCACCAAGATAAGGCTCTGATGAACGAAATCATTAATGGCGTCATAAGATGGAGAGCAAAACTCGATTGGATACTTACGGGATTTTACCACGGCGACTACCAAAAATGCCTCAACCTCGTAAAAAACGCTATGCGCATTGCAGTTTACCAAATGCTATTCCTTAATCGTATCCCAATCCCCGCCGCAATAAACGAATCCGTCGAAATCGTCAAAGTCATCCAAGGCGACAAAACCGCCGCTATCATAAACGGCGCCCTCAGAAACATCGCCCGAAACCTCGAAAATATTCGTTATCCCGAGCGTGGTGACGATGAAGTCTATTTCATATCAGTAATTTTCTCACACCCTAAATGGATGACAAAACGCTGGATAGAAAGATTTGGACTCCGTGAAGCAGAAAAACTACTCGAAGTCAACAACGAACGCCCCTACGTCCCGATTCGAATCAATACACTCAAATCAAATATCAAGGAAATCAAATCCATATTTGACGCACACAAAGTCGCCTACCGAATATGCAAATACAACGAAAATTCCATATTACTCGATTCACCGAAATACGATATATCCGCTTCAGAATTATTCCGCACAGGAAAAATCACCATTCAAGACCCCGCGGCAACCCTTGCGGCAACCTTGGCAAATCCCAAACTCGATGATTATGTCATTGATATATGCGCCGCCCCAGGTGGAAAATCCTTCATCCTTGCCGAACTAATGCAAAACAAAGGTAAAATTCTAGCACTCGATAAACATGAATCCAAACTCCGCTTCATAGTCGAGGGCGCTGAACGTTTAGGCATTGATATTATAAAAACCGATACAGGCGATGCCTCGGAATACTCAACAGAAACACTTGCTGACATCGTACTCGCAGATGTCCCTTGCTCTGGACTCGGTACCATCGCCAAAAAACCCGACATAAAATGGAAGCGAGAACAAGAAGACATCCCAAAATTAGCCTCTCTTCAATACCAAATCCTTAGCAATGCCTCTAAACTCGTCAAACCCGGTGGAGCAGTTATTTACTCCACTTGCACAATCGAACCCGAAGAAAATGAAGACATAATAAATAGATTTTTATCCGAAAATCAAAACTTCTCTATAGAAAACGCCGAGAAGTTCATTAGCCCCGAGCTTTGCCAAGACGGATTTTATTATTCACTTCCACATAAAAGCCGGATTGACGGCGCTTTTGCGGCAAGATTAATTCGCAATAGCTAAATTACCCAAATGATTGCTTATATTACCGAAAATACTTAAATTCGTCATTAGAAATTAGGAAAAAAGGTGAAATTTTATATTACTATAACGCTGTTTTTTGCTTTGACTTTCTCACTTCGAACTCAAGTTACCAGTGAGAAATTGCTGATGCAAGACAAATTTTATTTCGATGCAATAGTTTTCCGCGACGAAAACTCAAAGTTCGCCAGAGTTGACGTCTACGTCCTCCAACCCTATGAATTCCTAAACTTCGTCAAAAATGAAAATGTACTCGGCGCCGCCTACGACATCGTTATTGACGTTTTTGACGAACAAAATGAACGAGTCATGACCTCCAAAAAAGAACGCAGAATTAACGAAACCGACTACTTCGTAACTCAAGGAGGCACAGCCGCTTTCGATATCACCCAAAGCATATTTACATTAGCACCCGGAAAATACAGAATAAAAGTAGTAATAATAGATAAATTTAACAACACTGAATCAGAAAAAACACGCGTCGTATCAGTAATAGATTTCGACTCATTCGAGTTTTCCCTCAGCGGATTGTTGCTTGTAAGCTCAATAGAAGACGTTGGCGGACGATATAAAATCACCCCCCACGTATCCGACAACATCGGTAGCCTCAAAGACGGATTTTTCGTATTTTTCGAAGCATACAGCAAAATTGCCAACACCGATTCCGTTGATTTCATTTGGGAAATTCTCGACGCAGAACAGAAAAAAATCATTTACGGCAATAGAAACAGACGCAAAATCCCCACAGGAACATCCCGACACTACATCAAAGTACCCGAAATAGCCGAAATCACCACAGGAACATACACCTTTCGTATGCTTGCCGTGCAAACTCTCGACAACAAAGAATATTCCGACAAAGACTTCCTTGCGGTTACTCAACGCTCAATAAGCTATGTCCAATCAATTTCCGGAGCCGTACTGGCAGATTTGAACCTGGCAATCAAGCAGTTACGATACGCCGCTTTTCAAAACGAAATCCAATATATTAATGCGGGCGAAACCGAAGCCGAGAGACGCAAACGATTCGAACAATTCTGGAAAGAACGCGACCCCACTCCAAGCACCGAGCGCAACGAAGCCTTCGAGGAATACTTCAGCCGAATTGATTTCGCCAATAACACTTTCCGCTCATATACAGACGGATGGATGACCGACATGGGCATGGTTTATATAATCTTCGGACCACCAATGTCTGCCGACAGACAAACCGGCTACGGCGATAATAGAATTTACGAAAGATGGATTTACGGAAATAATCGCGAATTTCTCTTTGTGGACAACACCGGATTCGGCGATTTCCGCCTTGTCCGACCTATGACGGTGACCGAAAAATACCGTTTTCAACGATAAAATTCAGATAATTTTTTCCCTTTCTTACTTCAATCTTTCTTAAATTGCATATTATTTTTAAGCAAATTTGAGAAAAGATTTTGAAAACTACAATTATTATACCAGCAGGTGGCATCGGAAAAAGATTCGGCTCCGACAGACCGAAACAATTTGTTGATTTTGCGGGAGTACCACTCGTTGTGCATACAATAAGACTATTCGATGAAATTAACGAAGCCGACAGCATTGTCATCCCCGTTCACAGCGAATGGTACACATATACAAAAGAACTTGTCGCAAAATACGAATTGACAAAGGTCAAAGATATCATCATCGGCGGCATCGAAAGACAAGACTCAGTACATAACGCATTGCACACAAAATCTGTCGAAGATGCCGACATCATACTCGTCCACGATGCAGTCAGACCATTCTGCACACCCGCATTAGTCCGAAAAATTATTGAAACAGCCGACGAAACCGGAGCCGCAATCCCCGTAATCGCACCCAAAGAAACAGTAAAAGAGATTTCAAAAAAATCCACAGTCATTAAAACCCTCGACAGAAGCAAACTCGCTCTCATCCAAACACCCCAAGGCTACTGGAACGACATCATTCGCAATGCCTACGACAACGCCCGTAAAGCCGGATTTGTCGGAAGCGATTCCGCTTCATTAGTCGAATTCCTCGGCTATAAAGTAACCGTAGTCGAAGGCGAAGACAGTAACATCAAAATCACAACGCCTTTCGACTACAAGGTCGGACAATTGATTTTCGAAGATATTAAAAACTGAACCCACAATAATATACAAGGAGAAATAAATGCAATTTGAAATACTCGAACGCCCGTCTTTTTCGGTACTGAAACTTATTCTCCAACCCGGCGAATCATTCAGAGCCGAATCCGGAGCAATGATTTCCATGTCCCCAAACATCCAACTCCAAGCCAAAACCACCGGCAAAGGACTGCTCGGCTCCATCAAAGCCGCTGTCGGCGGTGAATCTTTCTTTGCATCACTTTATACCTGCCATACGCAAACCGGCGAACTCTGGCTCGCTCCCGCTACTATGGGCGACATCATTCATACTAAAATATCCGGCAAACTCTATGCACAAGCCGGGGCATATCTTGCAGGAGAAGCAGATTTAACAGTTTCAACAAAAGGTTCCTTCAAAGCAATGATTTCGGGCGAAGGACTTTTCCTCCAAGAAATCACAGGCAAAGGAAACTTGTTTTTCGCTTCGTATGGTTCGGTTATCGAACGCACCCTCAGACACGACGAAAGACTTGTCGTTGATACAGGGCATATTGTCGCTTTTGAAGAAACCGTACACTACTCAATCAAAAAAGCAAGCAAAGGCATATTCTCAAGCATCGCATCTGGCGAAGGACTTGTTTGCGAATATACCGGCCCCGGAAGAATATGGATACAAACCCGTAACCTATCTGCATTTGCTCAACTACTGTTGAAATTCATACCCACAAAATAGCATGACAACACACATCAACTCTCTCGAACAATACATTGCATCAGTTCCCGCGGACCGGCAGCAAGTCTTAATAAAGCTACATAACATCTTTTTAGAGAATTTACCCGACGGATTCGAACCAATCCTCCAACACAATATACCATCTTTTGTGATACCACACAAACTATATCCACCGGGTTACCACTGCTCCCCTGACCAGCCTCTACCTTTTATCAGTTTTGCTTCCCGAAATAACTTTATAGCCCTATACCACATGGGAATATATGCTATACCCGAACTCTACACCTGGTTCACCAAAGAATACCCAAAACACGTAAAAGCAAAATTAGACATGGGTAAAAGCTGCATAAGATTCAAGAAACCCGAACAAATTCCCTATGAATTAATTACCGAACTTGCTCGTAAAATCACCCCACAAAAATGGATAGAAGTTTACGAAAGAAATCTTAAAAAATAAAAAAGGCGAACAATGCGTTCCACCTTTTTACTCTCAATTAAGCAGGAAGCAAGGAATTTTTTCGTATTTTAGATGCGTTGATTGTATCATTCAAAAGTATGTTTTACTATTTTTAGGCTTGTATTCTTGAATTTATAGAAATTAACACCATGGCAAAATATATCAAAACCTTTGTACCTGCCTTTCTAATGATAAGCATCTCCGCCGGTGATGTTTGCTCACAATATAGACGTAACATCGTGTTTGAGATATTTTTCAGAAGTTTGGTACGGGCCCTCTGCCGGCCCAACCCCGAGACACGAGCAAGATACTGCTGTTTTACTGAATATTTTGCTTAGAATAATTAATTATTTGTCATACATTATGTTGTCCACATGAAGAATATAGAACGCACAAGATTGGAGAGTATAGCAATATATACTTTCATAATTGCATATTTCATCTTTAATGCTCTGCATTATTCGAATACCTTCGCAATATCTCACGATAGCATTTATTACTATTCTGAAATAATATCAGACCCAAATATTTTATTTCCACATCATTTATTCTTCGTTCCGTTTATGTCCTTCGTGAGCAATTTGATTGGCACAATAACTAATAACAATAATTCAATTTTTAATATCATAGTAATTAATAATTTCTTCGGCTGTTTAGCGCTTGTAGCAATATATAAATATTTGAAAAACAATCTCAAAATTAGCTTTTCATCGAGCTTTTTTGCCGTAGTATTGTCATCTCTAAGTTATGGATTCTGGCTTTATAATTGCAATATCGAAACATATACTATACCATTAGCATTTGCTTTTCTATCAATTTATTTTTATACAAAAGAAAGCTCGAATAAGACCATTGCAATCTCAGCAATTTTAGGCGGTATAGCCGTCTTGTTTCATCAATTATATGGCTTGTACTTTATAATTGTAATTATTCATTATATAATTACTAAAAGCCACAGTACAAAAAGATTTATTACTTTCGCCTTATTATTTAACGGCACTTGGCTATGTGGCTATTTAATTGCATTAATTGTACTAAAAATTAATACACTGGAGAGTTTTTTATATTGGTTTTTTCTGTATCATTTCGAGTTAAGCTCATGGAGTAGCATTAGCACAAAGTCATTAATACTGCCTTTCTTCGGATTTTTTAGAGCAATATTTACTTCTCATGGTTTGTTTTTAAACAATTACTTAAATGATAAAATTACTACTTGGTTTCATAGCAAAAATTTAGCAGATGACATTTTTATAGCTCAAATGACGGGAGAGAACTTTTTTTATATATATATATTATTACTGACAATATTTATTGCAACAATCCTGTTCATTATTATAAAAAGCAGACATAATGCCCTGATAATGCTTAAAAACGACAAAAACTTTAAATTACTATTAATTTTCTTTATTGTTTTTGCCGCATTCTTTTCATTGTGGGATTCAGCAAATTTGGAATTTTGGATACCACAATCTATTATATTTATGCTCCTAATTTCCATTTTAGTCAATAATTTTAAAACTAAACTAAAATATACAATCTTTTTGTCATTAACCTTAGCCCTGTTTATAAATAATTACACTCTGATAATCTCAAAAATAAATAATCCCAAAAATGACATGTACTTCGATATAATTACAAAAATTGAAGAACTAGTCCCAGACAATACCCTGTTAATTAATAACGAAGATTGGATTATTTCAAAATATTTTGAATTCTTCAGCAAAGTTGAATTTATAAAAAAAGACGATGAGAATATTGAAAATTTAACGATTAAACTAAATAGTGCTTATTATGATAATATTGCGATAAACGATTCAGTTAGTTTAATACAAGACAGTTCCTTTAACAAAAACTATGTCTTATCAGATTCCTTGAATGCTGGTAATAAAAAATTTCTGATATACAAAAAGATATGACCTCGTAACTATAAATGAAATCAAATAAAATTGATGCATCATGCTTGCCGAGCCGCGCACGTGCATTTCGCGCAGAATGCTAATAGAGCGAGGAAGTTTCTGAAGCGGTGAGGCAAAAGCCATACATACTCTTCTTTCTGCTCTCGCTCCATCGTTTACCCCTTTTATGTAAACCTTTTTTAGAACGGGGCTCATAACAAAAAAAAGCTGCCCCGGTTACAAGACAGCTTTTTCGCCCAAAAAGAAAAACGATTACACCCAACCTCTTAATTTGCAAGCCTCAGCCACCCTTGATACTGAAATCAAGTAGGCGGCATCTCGCATATAAATATCTCTTTCACGTGCCAAATCAGCAACGGCGTGATATGCATGAGTCATCTTGCTGTCCAATTTCCCAAGTACCTCTTCTTTAGTCCAGAAATAATTTTGATTGCACTGCACTTGCTCGAAATACGAACATGTCACACCACCCGCATTAGCCAAAAAGTCCGGCACCATCCATATACCACGTTCGTAAATCACTTTGTCGGCTTCGGGAGTCGTAGGCCCGTTTGCACCTTCAGAAATTAACTTAACAGTTTGTGCAATTTTATTAACGGTCCCCACATTTATTTGATTTTCAAGAGCGGCAGGAATAAGAATATCCACTTCTTGCTCTATCCATGCTTCACCGGGAAGCACCTCATAACCCAATTCCATTGCCTTCGGACGGTCAATTTCGCCGAAACGATTTGTGATTTCGAGTAATTCTTTCCAGTCGATGCCAGTCAACTTACGATAGGTGAAAGCTTTCTTTTCGGTGTTATCCCAGCTTGAAACGGCAATAGCTTTGCCCCCATATTGTGAGTAGAGATCCATTGCATACTGGCTTACGTTACCAAAACCTTGAAATGATGCAGTTGTGCTCTTGATATCAATATTCATCCCTTTGAGAGCTTCGCGTACGGTATAAATAACGCCGTAACCCGTAGCTTCTGTTCTGCCTAATGAACCACCCATTCCCAATGGCTTTCCAGTTATGACACCCGGAGCTTTGTAGCCCACTATTCTCTCATACTCGTCCATCATCCAAAGCATGTGCTGCCCGTTTGTCATGACGTCCGGCGCAGGCACATCTTGTAGCGGACCTATGCTTTTAGCTACTTGACGAACCCATCCGCGGCAAATAGCTTCCTGTTCACGAAGTGATAAATTTCGCGGGTCACAAATAACGCCACCCTTTCCCCCGCCAAGAGGTATATCAACAACGGCGGTTTTCCAAGTCATCCACGTTGATAATGCTCTAACCGTGTCAATTGTCTCCTGAGGATGGAACCTGATACCACCTTTTGCGGGACCGCGTGCGTCGTTGTGTTGGCAGCGAAAGCCTCTGAAAACTTTGTATGTGCCATCGTCCATTCTGATTGGAATGTTAAAATGATACTCTCTATCAACATTTCTAAGTAAGTCCCGAGTTGCCTCATCTAATTGAAGCTTCTCTGCTATGGCGTCGAATTGCTGCTGCGCCATTTTGAACGGATTGAATGATCCTTCTGACATATTATGCCTCGAAAATTTAATCTTACAATTTTTGAACCTGCTTTTTGCAAGTTACACACATTTCAGCAGCAAAAGTACTAATTTTTATGATAATCTTACAAATTAAAATTAATATTTTATCATTAAATTTCCGCTTTTTTGTACTTTTTGTAACAAAAAACTTGAAATTATAACTTAAATTGAAATAAAATAAATTCTTTCCTATAATTTCTATATAATACTATATTGTTCCAAAAATCAAGCAAACGATGGACACAATTATCAAAAGTCTCGAGGAAAGAGCAAAAGAACTGAACTGCCTATATAGTATCGAGGAAATACTCAATTCAAATCGCAGTACAGAAGAGATTATTTACGAACTCTTGACAAAAATTCCCAATGGAATGAAATATCCTCAGATTTGTATGACAAAAATCACAATTGCCGATAAAGAATATACCCTACCGGGATTTCACGAAACAGAATGGGTGCTCAACTCCAACATTAAAGTTCATAACGAGGTCTTCGGCACACTTAATGTTTACTATTGGCAGAACCTGGAACAATTGGACGAAGGACCCTTTTACAAAGAAGAAAAGAAGCTACTCAAAACCATAGCCGAGAGATTTGCTCATTACCTGTTTTTCAACAAAATGAAGGAAATATTCGACGAACTTTCGGAATCTCAACCCGAAAACAACGCTTCAAGACGCCCCGAATGGATGGTAATCCTTGACATGCTCAAACGCACCGACCAAAACCTGTTTTCAATATTATCCCGCAAAATGCTTAACCATCTATATTGCAAAGGCATTAAAGAATCTCACGAAATGTTCGAA
The DNA here is from genome assembly GCA_964637845.1 of uncultured Hyphomicrobiales bacterium. Taxonomy (GTDB): domain Bacteria; phylum Bacteroidota; class Ignavibacteria; order Kapaibacteriales; family UBA2268; genus PGYU01. The sequence goes on from CAZWXI010000016.1 coordinate 13,380, forward strand.
AAACTTGGCTCAAAGATGGATTACGACGTTACGTCAAGCGATTTTCTTAATCGCCCAACCAAGAAGACTGTCCTACAACAATCCTTCAAACTCGGCAATGAAATATTCGAGCTCGCCTCCCAATATTTCAGTGATAATGACATAATGCAGAAAATCCAAAAATGGATTAATGAAGAGAAATCACATCATTTAGTTAAACTCCTCGCCAATCAGAACTCGCCGCTGGCTGATATTGCCGACGCAATTCGCAAATATCATCAAGTAAATCCAACCTACGACCTAGGCCTAACCCCTACACGACAAGGAATCCGTGTTGCCCTTATTCGCCGATTTTTGAACGACCAACTAGAGTTCATAGACATAGCTAAGAATTATCTTGAGATTGAAGACTTCTACTTCTTATTCCAAAAAATGATTTTCCCCCCCGAAAGCCACGGAAAATTAGGAGGAAAGGGCTCGGGTTTGCTACTTGCCCGAAAGATAATCGAAAAAGCCTCTGAATATGCTGACATTATGTCGCACGTAAAATTCCCGAAAACTTGGTATATTACATCAGACGGCTTGATGAACTTCATGTATTACAACAACATGGAAGACGTAATTGAGCAAAAATATCGCGATATTGAGGAAATTCGCCAAGAATATCCACATATTATGCAAGCCTTCAAGAATTCGCAATTTTCATCTGAAATACTAAATGGACTATCGCGCGCTTTGGATGATTTTAGCGATAACCCGATTATCGTCAGAAGCTCGAGCCTCCTCGAAGACCGTATGGGCTCAGCATTTGCAGGAAAGTACAAATCTCTCTTTTTAGCCAACCAAGGCACCAAGCAACAACGCCTCGATGATTTGGTTGACGCAATCGCCGAAGTATATGCTTCAACCTTTGGACCTGACCCAATCGGTTATCGCACGGAAAAAGGCTTACTCGATTTCAACGAAGAGATGGGAATTTTAATCCAAGAAGTAGTCGGCAAGAGAGTCGGACAATATTTCTTCCCCGCGTTTGCAGGTGTGGCATTCAGCAACAACGAATTCCGATGGTCACCAAGGATCAAACGCGAAGACGGACTCATTAGAATGGTCCCCGGGTTAGGTACTCGTGCTGTAGATAGAGTCAGCCAAGACTTCCCCCTCCTAATTGCACCCGGACGCCCCGATTTAAAAGTAAATCAAACTTATATGGAAATAGTCGGCTATTCACCTAAATTCATGGATGTTATCAATTTGGAAACAAATACCTTTGAAACCATCACAATTAAGCAATTGCTCAAGGAAGTCGGCAACCGCTTCCCTATGATTAACGACATTTTTTCAATCGTAGAAGAACGACGCCGGATTATCAGACCAATCGGACTTGGAATTGACACCAAAAAACATGACATCGTTGTCACTTTCGATAATTTAGTCCATAACAAAAAATATATCGAAATAATCAATTCAGTACTTGTCGAACTCAAAGAAAAACTCGGAACCCCAGTTGACATCGAATTCGCCTGCGATGGCACAGACTTATACTTATTACAATGCCGTCCACAATCTTCTGCATCCGAAGCCCTATCGGCAGTAATCCCAAAGGATGTCGCAAAAGAAAAAATCCTATTTACTGCCAACAAATTCGTTTCCAACGGCAAAGTTCCCGATATCGCTCACATTGTCTATGTTGACCCCGATAATTATGCAAAAACCGAATCCCTTGCACATTTGATGGACGTTGGAGCTACTGTAAGCAAATTGAATAAACTGCTCCCGAAGAAAACTTTCATCCTCATGGGACCCGGCAGATGGGGAACCCGCGATGATATTCGCCTCGGCGTCAAAATCACATACTCCGATATTCATAATACCGCTGTTTTGATTGAAGTTGCCCAACAAAAAGAAAACTATATCCCCGATCTATCTTTCGGCACCCACTTCTTCCAAGACTTGGTCGAGGCCGGTATCAGATATTTACCATTGTACCCTGGGGACAAAGACGTGATTTTCAACCGTAATTTCTTTATGAAAAACTCTAATACACTCACGAGATACGCCCCCGAATACGAGCATTTATCCGATGTCGTAAGAGTAATAAACGTGCGTGAATCAACCGGAGGAGCCATAGTGCGCATTTTGATGAATGCCGACGAGGACTTTGCCATGGCGATAATTACCGACCCAACGAGTTCCGCATTATATACATCAAACACATTTTACTCCGCCATTAAGACTGATTCATCGCCCGAAGAAGCACTCCAATGGAGAAAGCGTATGGTCGAAAGCGTTGCTCTCAAACTCGAACCCGAAAGATTCGGCATCATTGATGTTTACCTCTACGGAACCGTATTCAATGACACTGCATCGTCAAATTCCGACATTGATTTGCTTGTAATTCATAACAGCACAACCGAACAACTTAACGAACTTAAACTATGGTTCGAAGGTTGGAATCATTGCCTCAGCCAGCTTAATTACAACCGTTCAGGATTCTCAATTGAAAAATTTCTTGATATTACTTACATCTCACAAAAGGATTTAAAAGACCAAAAATACTATGCAGATCTGATTGAGCCGGCGAATAAAATGTCTCGCAAATTGAAGTTGAAGCAATCAAACCCAATAAGTTAAACTATATTTTTTGGAGCATTTTGCGGGCTTTTGGGGCATGACGGCTTGTCGGATTGCTCTCAAGCAATTGCTTATAATCGTTTTTGGCTTCATTGACTCTACCAGTTTTGAGTTTAACCTCAGCCGATAGTAATTGTGCGTAATCCATATATTGATTATCTTTAGCATCAATAACTTTCGCAAAATTCGTTAATGCAGCACCATAGTCTGCAAGCTCGAAAAAGCATTTCCCAATATAAAAGTTGATTTCATTTTCCTTGCTTTTGCTTGTTTCCTTGTGCAATGCAGATTGAAATAGACCTAAGGCTTGTGCATAAGACCCTTTGCCGAATAAATTCCTCGCATCAATCAGTTCCGGACTATCCGTAGTTTTTAAGACTTCCGATGCAAGTGGTTCCACTGATTTCGCCTTAGCTCCCGATGTAACTTGAATCGCAGGTCTATTCTTGGCTGCCTCTTTTTCAAAAAAAGTCTCGTTCATAGCTCTTTCGATGACTTTCTCACTTTTATCGGCATTACTTTTAGTGGCGACTTTCTCATCGGGGAGTAGAATAGTGCTTCTGTTTTGTTCAATTGTTCCCGTTATTTGTGATTTAGCGTTTCTTCCTGCTACCGGAGCTATATCCAAATCGGATTTAAGCTCAGTCAAACCATAACTTATATTCCCAACAAGTTCTTTTATTACCCCGATTTCCTTTTCGATGTTATCAAGACGATTATTAGCGGCTTTTTGGTCATCAGCTATTATTGCCATTTGCTCACGTAGAGTAGGGATTTGCCTGATAACTGTTTCGGGAATGATTGGAGCGGGAGCGCCCTCAATGGTTGGCATTTCTACAACTGCAGGCAACTGCTCAATCTTATTTTTCGATATTCTTTGAGCTTTTGGAGCCTTTTCTTGCTTTTCGGATAAAGATGTTGTTTGGATGTTTCGAACGCTCCTTGCGCTTGAACATGAGTTAAAAGTCATCCCGGAAATGGTTAATATTGTCACAAATAACACTATTCTACATGTATTTGCGCTGACGCTTTTATTATTTTCAGCCTTTTTCATGGCAAATTCCACATTATATCGAATATTTCATTTATATTTGACATGTTAATAATTATAGTTTACAATTTCCATGCCTCAGTTTTATGAAAATACTTGTAATCAATTGGCAAGATATATTGAACCCATTCGCCGGAGGCGCCGAAGCCCACATGCACGAAATCTTCAAACGTATAGCCGCATTCGGGCATGATGTAACGATTTTTGCATGCTCGCATCCCGAATTGCCCACGAGCGATACCATTGACGACATCAAAATTTTCAGAAAAGGCAGCCGAAATCTTTTTAATTTCACCGTCCCGCTGGAGTACAAACGTTACTTCTCGAAACAGAACTTCGATATTATTATTGACGACATAAACAAAATCCCCTTCTACACACCACTTTTCGTAAAAGAGCCTCTGCTTGCCATTAGTCACCATTTTTTTGGTGATAGTATCTTCAGAGAGACAAACTTCATATTCGGTTCTTATGTTTATGTGTCCGAATCTCTCGTCAACGTCATTTATAAGAAAACCCCATTTGCGGTTGTTTCTCAGAGTACACTCGATGAGTTTATTGCTCGCGGATTTCAACCCAATAATTTCACTATTGTCACAAATGCCATCGAAAAAGCAAATTTCCCAATGAAGGTAGCCGAAAAACCAACACCGATTGTCACTTATTTCGGAAGATTGAAAAAATACAAAAGTGTTGACCATCTTGTGAGGGCATTCTACCTTGTATCCCGGGAATTCCCCGAAGCTAAACTCGAATTGATTGGGCGTGGTGACTTTCGCCCATATCTCGAAAATCTTATCTCTGAACTTGGAATGACAGATAAAGTACACTTTCACGGTTTCGTTGACGAAGGCACAAAGACCGAACTGCTATCGAAATCATATTGCGTGGTTAATACTTCGATGAAAGAAGGGTGGGGAATTACCAACATCGAGGCAAACGCCTGCGGTACTCCCGTAATCTCAGCAGATGTACCCGGATTGCGGGATTCAGTAAGCGAAGGGCTCTCGGGTTTACTCTATCAGTACGGCAACATAAGCCAATTAGCAGATAAAATCAGACTAATACTATCCGATAATATAAAAAGACAGCACCTCTCTGAAGGCGCCGTCAAATGGGCTGATAATTTTTCATGGACGAAATCTGCCGAACTCATGCTCGAAACTTGTGAAAAAGTAATTCAATCGCACAAAAACCGATTTACTCTAAATGAGCCGAAATCAGCTCAATAAGCTCATCCGCCATAGTTTCCGAAAATCCGGATTTACGATAAATTACCGTACCTCCTTTGTCGAGAACAAAAAGCGTCGGGAAGCCCCTTACCCCATACTGCAAGGCGACTTGGTCGCCTTCGAGCAAGGTTTTATAAGTTATGCTTTTGTCTTTCTTAAATTTAACAGGGTCCGCATCGTCAGGCTCTTGGCAGCTTATTCCAAGCACAATTGCGTTTTTGCCTTGGAAATGTTGATGCACCTTCTGCAGTTCAGGCATAGCTTTGACGCACCACTTACACCAAGTCCCCCAAAAATCTAAAACCAGAACATTTCCCTTGTAATCATCCAAGGTTTTGAAGCCTCCTTGCTCATCTTTCAGTTTAAAATCAGGCGCATCACTCCCGACGTCAACTGCCGGCATATTCGAGGGTGAATCATATTTTTCCTCTTTGTAAGCTTCCGGCTTCTTGAGTGTAAATCTTTCAGGACTAATCTTGGGATTGATTTTAATTTCTTTTAATGCGGTAGTATAACTTACGGTATCAGTTCCGCGTACTTGATAGATTTCTTCCCTTATTCTAAATAGGTCACTTTTCCGAATGAATAATTTCATACTTGCTTGGACATCGAATTCCGGGTAAAACTTATTCGACGTCAAAACATATGCCTTTACACCATCAATTTCCTCAATCCCGGACAGTTTCAGCGAATCTCTAAATTCAGGCAAATAATCGTCGTAACTCGAAATAGGCACAGCCATTTCAAACGCAGAATTCAGAAAGTTCTCAATAAGAAACCTCTTTGGGTCATTTTCGGGGCTAATTGTTATAAATTGCTTATTTTCATTATCTATAAGCATGAACTTATCGTTGTCGTAAGCAATGGTATTACCGTCATTATATTCCGCCAACACCTTCATTGGGTACGCTTGGTTAGCACTGTCGCGGAGCATATATACTTTCGCGGCTAACTCATTATCCATATCCGGTGCTCTAAATCTGAATTCCACTTTAAATTCGGCAGATTCGATTTTTTCACTTCTGGCGAAAGATTGAGCCAAGATGTCAGTCGGCTCGGTCAAATCAGTATCTTCGGCACAACTGATGGCAAAAAAGAGAGACAATGTTGATAATAAAAGAAACTTTTTCATGATTTTTCTCCAATAAATTTATTTTTCATCAAATTTGGTATTGCGTTTTCGTATAATTCAACAAGGTCACTAAGCGAATAATCAATATAGTCCTTGATGGTAAATCTGCCCTCGATTGTTTTGCCTATAATTGTGCATTCTATTTTGTACTGACGTGCTGATTGTTCTAATTTGCCTAATTTTGAAGAATCCAAACTTACAACGAGCCTCGATTGCGATTCACTGAATAAATCACCCACGGTAGCTGTCCTACCAAAATCAATCTCACAACCAATCTTTCCAGAGGCAATTGCTTTTTCAGCCAAAGCGATTATCAACCCGCCTTCACTTACATCGTGAGCAGAATTTATAACTTTCTCTCGAATTAAATACAATGTTAATTTTTGCAAAGCAATTTCCTCGTCCAAGTCTATTTTGGGGGGAGAGCCTGTTATTCCTCCGGCGTAATGCTTTAAATACTCCGAACCTCCGAGTTCGTACTTGTTTTTGCCGAGCACGACAACCGTATCGCCGGCTGATTTGAAATGCAAGGACATTATTTTTTCAATATCATCTATCACACCGAGCATCCCAATAGTTGGGGTAGGGAACACAGCATTATCTTTGGATTCATTGTGAAAACTAACATTTCCACCCGTTACCGGTGTGTTGAAAGCTCTGCAAGCATCACCCATTCCTCTAACGGCTTCAGAAAATTGCCAATAAACCTCCGGGTCGTATGGATTGCCGAAGTTCAGACAATTTGTAATTGCAACCGGTTCGGCGCCAACGCATACAACATTACGCGCCGCTTCGGCTACGGCAAGCATTGCTCCCATGTAAGGCTCAAGATATACGTAGCGGCTATTGCAATCAGTAGTAACTGCTATTGCTTTGCCGGGAATTTCTTTCAAGCGTAAAATCGCCGCATCACCCTTAATCGAAACGGTATTTGTCCTGACCTGAGAATCGTATTGCTCGAAAATCCATCTTTTCGATGCAATGCTTGGCGAACTTATAACAGCCTTGAAATCACATTCCATCGGTATCATTTCAGCTACTTCTGCACAATTATAACTATGCTTTTCACTTAAATACGATGGTTCGCGGATTTCTCTGTCATATTGAGGAGCCCCACCGCCCAAGACAAGAGAAAAAGCATCGATATGGCAGACCTTCTTGCCTTTGTAGTAAATACGAAGAATGCCATCACCTGTCACCTCACCGATTTGTGTTATTGGAACGTCCCATTTTCTGCAAATTTCAAACGCAATTTCTTCTTTACCCTTTTCAATGACAGCAAGCATCCTTTCTTGCGATTCGGAAAGCATAATTTCGTAAGCACTCATGTCGATTTCACGAAGTGGAACGAGGTCAAGATTGATTGCCATGCCCAAACCCTTGCGTGCACTCATTTCAGATGTAGAACATGAAATACCAGCCGCACCCATATCTTGAATACCTACAACAACTCCGGCATCAATCAACTCGAGAGTTGCTTCGAGTAGCAATTTCTCTGCAAAAGGGTCACCAACTTGCACTGTAGGTCGCATATCTTCAGTTTTTTCGTCAAACTCACGCGAAGCTAAGAGTGAAGCACCATGGATACCATCACGACCTGTGCTGCTTCCTAAAATCATAACAGGATTACCCACGCCGTCAGATGCGGCCGAGGCTGTTTTATCCGTGCGAACAATTCCGATCGCCATTGCATTTACGAGCGGATTGTCAGCATAGCAATCATCAAAATATATCTCGCCTCCAACTGTCGGTACTCCGAAACAATTGCCATAATGACCAATACCATGAACAACTCCCGATAGAAGATACTTTGTACGCGAATTATTAAGTTCGCCGAATCTAAGAGAGTTCAACGCCGCAATAGGTCTTGCACCCATAGTAAATATATCTCGTAAAATCCCGCCGACGCCCGTTGCCGCTCCCTGAAACGGCTCGATTGCAGAAGGATGATTGTGGCTTTCGATTTTGAAAGCAATTGCCCAAGCGCTGCCGATATCAACAAGCCCCGCATTTTCTTCGCCGGCTTCGACTAAAAGCCTACTACCTGAACGCGGCAAGCTCTTTAGCTTTTTAATTGAGTTTTTGTATGAGCAATGCTCACTCCACATAACACTATAAACACCAAGTTCCGTATATGTCGGTTTCCTGCCTAAAATCTCGGTGATCCTCAAGTACTCTTCCTCGGTCAAACCCAGTTCAAGAGCCGTTTCGCTCGTAACCTCAAGCTCTGTGTATAACTCTTCAGCATTCATAATATTCAATCATTACATTTTATGCTCTACTATTTGCAATCATAAGAACTATAAAAATAAGGAAAAAATGTTTATCTAATTCAACAATCTAATGTTATACAATGATACAATTACCGCCAATTCTGTCACAAAAATGAAACAAACACACAGACTTTGCGTATATAGAAATGTTCTTTTGTTCTCTTCACTAACTCTTTGCAACATTTTTCAAAATTCGACGTAATATCATTCAATTATCGAAAACCATTTATACTATTTTAGTTTTATGAGTATCAAATTAGATAATAATATCCTGAAAAACAGAATGCTAATTGCAGTGAGGGAAAGGATTATCAAGTATGACTATCGTAACCTGCGTATAGATGACATAGCCAATGATTTACAAATCTCAAAAAGAACTATCTACGAGACATTTACATCGAAAGAAGAAATGATTAAAGAGTTCTTCCAGTATAGTCATAAACAGTTTGCCGATGAAATTAATAATGCAATAAAGGTTATTTTAAATGAAGGCAAACAGACCTTCTTAATTGAATTACGCCGCATATGGGGCATACTCAAAAAACACAGCGAAATACTGAGCAATACACAGTTTGCAGAGCTCAAAACAATTTTCCACGATTTGAACGACGAGTGCAAACAATTCGAAAACGAAATGAAAGACGAATTTCACAAAGTATTCCAACGCGGCATTGAATTAGCAGTAATTAAACCAAACATGAGAAGCGAAATTTTTTATTTAATCAACTTTCATGCTCTGAGCTCACTTTTGAAACCCGAGATAATATCACAACTTCCTTTAAGCATCAATGATGTCATCGAAGGCGCATTTAATGTGCTATTAACCGGCGTGTTAACCGAAGATTCCCAAAAAGAATATAACTCACTAAGCGAAAATTAACTTTATGGCTCATAAATGAATAACAAAATACCACTCTTGATTCTAATTATCATAATACAAGGATTGCTCGGCACTCGCTCCTTGTATGCCACCGAAACTATGGTACTGACGCTCGAAGATGCTCTCAAAATTGCTCTTGATAAAAATCCACAGACAAAAATCGCCCAAATGGAACTTACAAAAGCAAATGCCGCCGTCAAAGAAGCCTTTGGCTATGCCCTGCCGACAGTTGACCTATCGGCAAGTTTTTCTCATTTTCTTAGCGTTCCCAAGATGCCTTTCCCGGATTTTGAAGCCCTCCTCAATAATAACACCTATAGAGTACTTTTGGATGTAGAACTAATTACCGAAGACCAAGCAAAATTTCTCGACAGGAGAGATGTTTTGCAGAGCTTCACATTAAAAAACAATTACGAAGCCAAACTGCAAGTAACTCAAATACTATTCAACTCGGCTGTCTTTCGTGGTATCGGCGCCTCTGAAATTTATCGCCAAGCCGCCGAAGTAAACCTCAAAAGCACTGCTGCAAAGACAATTCTCGATGTCAAAAAAGCATTCTTCGGCTTACTGCTTGCCGAAGAGATGAATCAAATTGCCCTTTCAAGCCTCGAAAATATCGCCAATCACGTAAAATCCACACAAGCCATGTTCCGACAAGGCTTAGCTTCTGAATTCAACGCCATGCAAGCCGAAGTACAACTCGAAAACTTTCGACCCATAGTGCTTTCTTCCGAAAATGCCCTGAAAAACGCCAAAGAAGGACTAAAACTTGTTATAGGCATTGATACTAAAATTGACATTGATGCTCGCGGTAACCTCGAATTCACGGATAATGTCAGCAATGACTTACAAGAATTGATTGAACTTGCAAGAAAAAACAACCTTGATATCAAGGGATTAAGCAAAAAAGCCGACGTTGACGAAGCCTTCATCGATTTAGACTTGTCTGAATATTGGCCCTCAATCGTCGCATTCGGCAATGTTTCTCTAAATGGTGCTTCCAACACTTTTGATTTCATGCACTACAATTCATCAATGGTTGGAATTAGCTTCCAGATAAATCTCTTCAATGGCAACAGAACACGGCAGAAAGTACAACAATCAACAATTAATATGTTTCAAACACGCGAGCAAGTCAATAATCTCAAGGATTTCGTTGCTCTACAAATGAAAGATAAATTTAACCAACTCGAACAAGTAAGGCAAACTTTAGCCGCACAGGAAAGAAATGTTGAGCTTGCTCAGAAAAGTTACTCAATAGCAGAAGTAAGATTCCGCGAAGGCACAGCCACTCAACTTGAGTTGATGAACGCAGAGTTGCAATTACGCCAAGCAAGAGCAAACAGACTACAATCAGTGTATTCATTCATCACCGCTAAAGCTGATATTGAAAACCTTACGGGCCAGCTAAGCGAGGAATACATCAATTTAATAATGAATAACAACAAATAATTAGGATAAATTAAATGAAAACATTTAAACTATTTTTGATGATGGCAATATTTTTGTCATTTACTATGGCTTGCCAAAAGGAAAAAGCCCTGCCCCCCCGCAGCATGGAGCAAATACAAGCCGAAGATGGTATTCCCGTTGAAATAGCAACGATTATGCCGTCGGACTTCTCAAAAGAATTATCATTTTTTGCTACTGCTTCCGGCATAAAAGAAACCGTGGAATACACAAAAGTCAAAGACCAAATACTTTCAATAAAAGCTAAAGTCGGCGATTATGTAAACGAAGGGCAATTAATTATGGAATTCCCTACAAACAATCCCTCACTCCAGTACGAACAAGCTAAAGTAGCCCTCGATAACGCCGAGAAAACCTACAAACGCATGAAAGAATTGCTCACCATTGGCGAAGTATCACAACAGATTTACGATAACACCCAAGCTCAATACTTAGTAGCCAAACAAAACATGGAAGCACTTGATAAATTAGTCAAAATCAAGGCACCTATTTCCGGAACAATTATTTCAATCCCCGTCAGAGTAGGAGATGTTACAAGTAACGAACAAGCACTTTTCACAATTGCACAATTAAGCAAAATGGTAGCTAAGATAAATGCAAGCGATAGAGAAATCAAACAGATAAAAAAAGGTATGCCCGCACAAGTTCTTTGGAATGGATACGAATATAAAGCCACCGTGACCGATGTTGGCATGGAAATGAGCCACTATACTCGTTCCTTTCCGATTGAGATTACAATTGACAATCCCAAACTAACTCTCAAAAGCGGAGTCACCATTGACGTTAGATTAAAAGTACGCGAAACTCATAACACAATAGTTATAGACAGAAAATTACTCCTCGATGAAGGCGGAAAAAATTACTTATTCCTCGAAAAAAACGGTAAAGCATATAAAAAACAAGTAACTACGGGAATTACAAGCGGCACGAACATTGAAATTATCGATGGAATTTCTTCAGGTGATAATCTAATTACATGTTGCACATCATTCCTCGAAGACGGAATTAAAGTCCGAGTAATTAAGTAAGGAATTAATTATGATATTAGCCAAAATCTCAATAAATCGCCCTATAATGACCACAATGACCTTGCTTGTATTCATTATTTTCGGATACCTCGGATTTCGAAGCCTGAATATGAATCAAGTCCCGGAGGTCAATATACCCTTTGTGACAATATCAACAATTTATCCCGGTGCGGGACCAAAAGAAATCGAAACACAAATAAGCAAAAGAATTGAAGACGTAGTTGCTACCGTCAGTCAAATAAAGCGAATAGAATCATACTCGCTCGACGGCATATCTATCGTTATGATTGAATTTGACTTACGAAAAAATATTGACATTGCAACACAAGAAGTTAAAGACAAAGTTGACCAAGTTATAAACATACTACCCCGTGACGTTGATAAACCTATCGTCCAAAAAGTTGACATCCAGGCATTTCCGGTTATTGACGTAGTTTTCAGCGGGAATTTAAATTCATTAGAATTATACGACTTCGCCTCTCAAACACTTAAAGACAGATTTTCGCAAATTGGTGGCGTGGCGCAGGTAAATATTATCGGAGGTCAAGAACGAGAAATTCAAGTAACTCTCGATGATAAAACAATTTACGAAAATATGCTCTCACTCCCTCAACTACTGCAAATATTTGCGGCACAAAATTTCGATTTACCCGGCGGATATTTCCAAGTACAAGGACAAGAATATACGGTACGATTATCAGGGCAATTTGAAAACATTGACCAGATAAAAGAAACCGAAATTCATACCCCTTTCGGCAAGAAAAAAGTAGCTCATATTGCAGATGTCGTTGATGGTGGAAAAAAAATACGACAAAGAGCCATTTATTTTGACAATACCTCTAAAGTACGCGATGAAAATGTCGTAAGATTATCATTAATTAAAGCAACCGACGGAAATGCGATTAATATTTCACGAGACCTCTATAAACTATTACCCGAACTCGAAAAAACTATACCGCAAGGCACTCAATTAAAAGTAGTTAGCGATGCCGCTGAGTTCACAAAGTCGGTCGTTGACGATACGATGAGCAATATCATGCTCGGTATATTATTTACATCAATTATATTATTGGTGTTTTTGCACGATATTCGTTCAACAATCATTGTCGCATTATCAATGCCAACTTCGGTTATTTCAACGTTTTGGGTTGTACAAGCGGCCGGCTTTTCACTTAACATGATGTCGCTAATGGGTATATCTGTTTCTGTGGGCGTTTTGGTAGCAAATTCAATCGTTGTACTCGAGAACATCTTCAGGAGTAAAGAAAAAGGCATGAATCGCAAAGATTCAGCATATTACGGAACCAAGCAAGTAACGGTGGCCGTAATTGCATCAACTCTGACTAACATAGTGGTATTTGTGCCTCTGGCAAACATAAGTTCCCTCGTCGGCGAATTTCTCAAAGAAATGGCACTTACTGCGACTTTTGCGACAATTTTCTCACTCATAATGTCTTTCACTTTAACTCCGATGCTTGCTTCGCTCATAATTCCCGATAAACAAAAAACGGGACTTTTGAGTCGTAAAATCATAGCATTCGAGAAAATGTGGGAAAGAATCTACACACGTATCCTTTCAATAAGTTTATCAAGAAAATGGATTAGCATTAGCATTTTAGCCGTAACTTTTGTAATATTTTACTTGACAGTTGCAGTTATTTACGGACCTCGATTATCGTTTGAATTCATGCCCCCCGGAGATAATGGTAAAATTGCCATATCGGTCGAACTTCCAGAAGGCTATGATTTGGGAGCAACAACAAAATTAATGAAATCAATTGAAGACCGTATAAGAACTTACGATGATGTCGAAATCATCCTTACGAATGTCGGAAAAACTGACGAACTAAATATTGGCACAAATCTTGCACTGATGGAAGTTCACCTAAAAGACGTAAACGAACGAAATATCGGCATAATGGAATACATCACCCATTTTACCGAAGAGCTTGACGATGTCCCTAATGCCAAGATTAAAATAGGCCTACTCGAAAGTATGACAGGCCCCGGCGCCCCAATTGAATTCTATCTCTTAGGGCAAGATTTAGAAAAGCTAGAAGAAATAAAAGCAGAAATAGTCGAAAAAGCTAAAAATATAGAAGGGCTAGTCAACTTTGACAACAGCTCGAGTGCGGGTAAACCTGAAATGACGATTCGACCCGACAGACAAAAAATCGCCGAATTGGGTGTTACGGTTCAGGAAATTGCTCTGACTTTAAGAGCCGCAATCGAGGGAGTCGTGTCCACTCAATATAAAGACAAAGGCGAAGAATACGACATAGTCGTCACGATGAACGATGAATCTGTAAACACCCCCGAAAAGATTGCAGCGATTCCAATTATAACACAAATGGGAACATTCAGACTTTCTGATTTAGCCCAAGTCGACTTCACTAAAGGATTTACAAAAGTATTACGCCGAGATAAGTTTACCGCAATTAAATTTTCGGGAGATGCTGCCTCTGGTGTACCTACAGGCGACATAATTAATAAAGTAAATGAAATTATTGACGGCAAAATGCTTGATGGCAAAAAAGTCGGTGGTATTGATTTCCCGCCCGGATACAGAGTAAAATGGGGCGGAACATCAGAAATGCAAATTCAAATGGTAACTGACCTTACTTTTGCTTTCTTCTTAGCTATAATATTGACTTATATGCTGTTAGCGGCTATACTCGAAAGTTTATGGCAACCAGCCCTGATTATGTTAACACTGCCTCTGGCTTTGGTCGGAGTAGTAATTTTGATGTACTATACCGATACATTCCTTGGACTTACGGCAATAATGGGTATAATCATGTTGATAGGCATCGTGGTAAATAACGCAATATTAATACTCGATAATACCAATCAATTAATCAGAGAAGAAAAAATGAAAGTAAAAGAAGCTCTGATTAAAGCCGGACCCGAAAAACTTAAACCGATTATAATGTCAACCACAGCAATTATCCTCGGATTACTCCCAATGGCGCTCGGCATTGGTTCTGCGGGCAAAGAAATGAGAATTCCTCTTGGTATTGTTAGTATTGGCGGACTTGTCGCATCAACATTTTTGACACTGCTCGTCATTCCCGTTGCCTACTATGCAGTCGCCAGCTTTTTCAATAGAATTAAACTTTTGTTTGGAAAGATGCTTGGACAGAGAATTAATAGCTAATCATTTTAATAATATTCTTCTGATAAAACGACTCCGCGAATGCGGCAGTTCTTCGTTAAACCATCAATAATATTATTACGATTGTTACGTGTGTTTTTACGTGTGTGCCACAATTTTTAGAACTGAGGCAATGTCTGCTAATCCGGAAATCGTAAAATATGCAAAAGACTTCCTCGATAAACTTACACGCAAAGGAATTAAAGTCAAACATGCAAAACTATTCGGTTCCTATGCAAAAAAGGCGTCAAATAATTTTTCTGATATTGACATATTATTAGTTGCTGATGAATTTGTTGGTGTCGGATTCATTGATTATAAGCTAATCACCGATGAATTAATTAAATTTGACATGATTCATTTGATAAGCTATTCGACATCAGATTATGAAGAAGGTGACCCCTTCGTAGAGGAAGTCAATACGACAGGAATAGATTTAATTTCTAATTGATGTGATAACCCTTCTTAATCCAAACGCTAAGATGCTTTATAAGGCACTCATGCTATATCTTCTCCACAAAATGTGACAAAACAAATTTTCACTTGTTTATACAGATAAGTTTATTTTGTAATTTAAAATTTATGCTTTTAAAAAATTATACAAGGATAACATTAGAGGTGTGCCATGAAAAATTTTAGAAATATTATAGCTATATCGCTGTTCATTTTACTATCCCCAAACAATGGCTATTCTCAACTGGAGCATATACCCCAACTACTTTCAGCCACAAATACAGGAACCGAGTTTATCTTTGCCTTTCATCCCGCTTGGGAAGAGCAAAGCAACGAAAATTACGTGAGTATATACGTTTTCTCAATGTTTAAAACTAATGTTCGCCTGAGTATCCCCTCAAAAAATAAACACGAGACAAAACTCACAAACCCTGGTGAACTTACTGAATTCAGACTTTCACCGAGCGAAGCTATGCTCTATTCACTCGGCAACGGAAAAAATCCTATCACGGGAGAAGTTGCCAACATCTATTTCAATGGTGCTATCTTCATTAATTCCGATGAACCCGTCAGTTGCTACGCTTTCGTTCATTTCAAGGGCAAGTCTGAAGGATTTATGGTTCACCCCGTTCATACACTTGGTCTTACATATCAAATTTCCTCTTTTCCCGACCATACTGACAACCAAACCCTGTATTCGCCAAGCTATACGACTTTGGTTGGGGTTTATAGCAACACAAGAGCATCATTTAGGCTCTCCGGAAATCTAAATACAAGCGTCTTAGCTGATGGTGCAATTTATAAACAAAACGATATTATCCGAAGAACTTTAAATAGAGGCGATGTATGGATTATCGGAGGCATGGGAAAAGGCAATGATTTGTCCGGTTCAATAGTTAGTGCAAATAAACCCATTGCAGTAATCTCCGGCAGCTTTTGTGGAGGCAGCACCGTTAACTGCAACTATATGATTGAGCAAGAAACTCCAACGAGTGCTTGGGGAAATAATTACTTTGTTACTCCCCTTGTTGGAAGAAAAAAATTTCCTTTAGTGCGTATCTATACCACATCTCCGGATAACACAATAAGATTTGACGGCATCGAATTTGCCAAAGTTCCAAAAGTAGGGGGCCCAGATGGAGTCGGCTTCTTGCAAGTCAGGACCGGAAGCTCCGAAGACCCCCGACCAATCAACATTTCTGCGTTTTATCCGATAAATGTGGTACAATATAATCCGGCTGCCGATGATGACAATACCCCGGATGCTCCTTTCAAAATGCAGCTTGTACCCGTAGAGCAATTCAAAAAAGACATAATTTTTTCAACCGTTGCTCCCGACAATTTCAAATATGAAAAAAATTACTTCAATTTACTCTATCTTGCTGATGAAAATGGGAAAATACCCCACGATTTGCAAATTAATAAATTAGGCAACAATCCCGACGCATGGCACCCCGTAAGTAATTATGCCCAACCTGGTTTGCCCATACAAGGATACGAAATTGACGGACGAAAATTTTATTCCACAAATCTTGATTTAATTAATCCGGGAGTTTACAGAGTTAAATCCACTCACCCTATCATGATTTATTCATACGGAAATTCGCAGATACATGCCTTCGGCACTACAGCCACAAGCGGTTTGAGAGACCTGAACTCATTTGATTCGCTTGCCCCCATTATCAGCTTTCAGACTAAAAGTATATGCAATATATCAGGAACGGCAAGAGATACAGCCCAACCCGGCGCCGAGCCGTCTAATCTAGCATATTTCAAAATGCTCCCAGGATTTAGCGACAACTTCACTTTTAATTCCCCATATATCGTGGCAGGCTTGAGTAATAATGCTACTTTCGAGCTTGTAGTAAAAGATTGTTTCAAACCAGCAAATGCTGTTTTAGTTGCATCCGATAAACGTGGAAATGTCTCGATGCGAGAAATTACCTACACCCCGAAAATCTCACTCAGCCTTACAGCACAAGATACCAGCTTGAGCATAATTAAATCCGGCAAAACACGTGATTTCCATTTCAGCCTGAAAAATGAATCAAACGAACCAACATTTGAGCTAAAATCAATTATTCTAAATAACAATGACCCGCAATTTGAGCTTTTAGAAAATATTGAACCAGGCACAAAAATCCCAGCTAAATCAGCGCATAACTTCCGCGTCCGATTCAGAGCACACTCCCTATATTCAGATGCCCTCGAAAATCTCGAAAAAGTATTCTCAAATTCAATTTCAGTATTAACTACGGAAGGCCACAAATTAGCTTTCGACGCAAAGATTCAAATCGAGGTTACCAACCCTCGTATTATTGCCGATGACCTCAATTTCGATTCTTTAACCGTCGGAGAACGTAGCGAGCCTAAGTTTATCAAAGTAAGCAACCCCAGCAAGATATCATTATTAATCACGGGATTCGAATTTGACACCGGAGCACCCTTTGAACTTGATTTACCCGAAGCTACGCAAGAATCCCCATTCGAAATTGACCCTTACGGAGAACACTTAATACCCATAAAATTTGCCCCCCTCGCCCCCGGTGAATATTCAAGCGTTCTGAAAATATTCAGTGATGCTTACGTAATTAAGAACACAGCAATCATAACTGCGAAGGCTCTACCGTCTTCCGTTGGCTCATCATATTTATATGACGCCATAAGTATCCACCCCAATCCCGCCACAGATTACATCTACATCAATTTCAATGACTTAGCGCGTGACGATTCCCCCGCTTATAATAGCGGGTCAGGGAGTGTTAAAATATTCAACACGCTCGGACAGTGCGTAAGTCACCTCACCCCGACCCTCTCCAAAGGAGAGGGAGGAAGAATTGATGTGTCGCAACTGCCTGTGGGCGTGTATTTAATGCGGGTCGGCAATAGAGTGGAGAAGTTCGTGAAAGTCTAAACTATGATTTGATTGATTTGATTGATTTTTTTATGATTACATTTTGTTCCGTCAGGTGTAACACCTGACGGGATGATAAAAATATGACGTTGTCGTGATTGGCGATAATTCGAAAAGTCACTTTGTCCCCTTATTTGCAGGCAGTTTTACTAAATATGTCATCAATAACAGCAAGCGAGCAGGAAGATTTGAAATCGTGACAAATCCGTTTAAATTTTTTTTGCACCATCCAGGAATTTTTCTTGCATCATTCAAAATTTTTATTATCTTTACAATAAGTGTGTTTGCATTTTTATAAAATGTATTGACATGACGAAAGAAGGCAACATAGCGACCGAACAAAGTACACGAAAGTGGAGTTGCGGAGCTATGGAGCTATGGAGCTATGGAGCTATGGAGCTATGGAGCTATGGAGCTATGGAAAGACGCCCCCTCAAAGTCATATTTTAAGCACTTATACACAATTTTTCCAGAACTGACGGAGGGCAAGCCGCACCAAACAAGTTCAAACAACAAGGCTAAGTATATAAGCGCAGGACGAAAACTACTTACAAAGGAGCGTGATGCCGTATGAAAGTAGTTTAACTCCCGTCTCACGGGGAGTGCCGGGCAGTAGAATCACCCACTTATTTACCGACATCTACTTTCTATTGGGAATAATGCGGGAAAAATTTATTTGAAAATAGGAGTGTTAAGTAAAAACACCCCTTTATTTAGGAGAAAAACATGAATAAGACAAAAATTATATTGCTTTTGAAATCTTGCTTATTTCTGATAATTTCGTGTACAAACCACACACTTGTAGAAACGCAAAATTTTAAAATTGCCTTAAGCAGAGAGAATCTTTCAGAGTACATGGAAATCACATATATTCCCAAGGGAATTTTTAGCAATGATTCAATCCTCTATTTTACTTATGAGGAATACCATCCAGATACAATAAAGCTCTTCAGAGAACAAGTAAGTCTAAACAAAGGAACATTTAACACAAAAAGAAAGTTTAATTACCTCCCCGCGAGTATTAACATTTTTGTGTCAAGGCTAAAAGAACCAACTACGCGTGATGAATTTCTATTTTCAACCTTTGATTTGACTAAGGAACGCAGTATTGATGATGATTTAATTACAATGCTTTTGACTGATAGCATTAATACTGCACAAGCAATTTATGACAAGTACAAATATTATGAAGATTATTCCTTTATTATCAATATCCTCTATGGGCATTTTCAAATGAAACATAATCCCATGCCTAATATTGATTTTTCTACTATTGACAGTTTAATTTCAGAGAAAATTAAATCTCCAAAAATATCAAGCAATGACTTTTGGGCATTATTATTTCTAAAAATTGCAGGTCATAATAATAAAGATATTAAATCAATAAATTTAAATTATTACTTCCGGAATCAATTCACTCAGGAGCTGTCTACATTTGAATATCTATTTTTGAGGGAAGTTTATACGCAGATTTATCGCTATCGTTTAAATAATGAACTCAACCCTTTTGATTATCAGACTAATGTATTTATGTTGGAAATATTAAATGAAAATACTGATTTTGTATTGGCACCTTACATTTTAAATACACTTATAGCGAGCAAATCCGATAAAACCCTGAGCCCAGAATTAGATAGTTTATTAAATCAGGTTTTCGAAATTTCATTAGATTACTTTCTTGATTTAGATTGCAACGCAGTGCAAGAAATTTATTATTTTGACTTACCTTACACGTTTTTCGCCAATTATAATTTATTTCCAAACATTGTCTCTAATAAAATAGTTCAATTGCTCTTAAAATATTCCCAATGTATAAACTCTGATTCATGGTTAAATAATGGATATACTCACGGCTATACATTTGAATTTGCTTACGGATTAAAATTCTTCGCCGTAAAAGTATTAATTTCAAATGGGCTCGATTCCTTAGCCTTAGAAATTATTAACGATTTCAAAAACTCCAACTATGAGGATAACAAATTTACATCAGGCGCGATAAATTCGATACATGTACTTGGTTGCGAAATTTACATAAAAAAAGGCGATTTGACAAAAGCAAAAGAATTTATATCGATACTTACAAAGACAAGAAGCCCACAACTTCAAAAGATTCTTACACAATATAATGACCGTGCATCAAATTTGGGAATAGAGCCTATTGACATCAATTCATTGCTTTATAGCACTGAAAAAGTTGGTAAAAAAATAAAAGCTCAATATATTTTGACAAATAAAGGTAAAATTTCTATTACTCCTGATAAAAAGTATCTCTTTTTATTCTTCAACGAGGACTGCAATCCATGCAATTTAACTATTTATGATATTGTCGCAGGCGTAATGGAATATGACAAAAAAAGCGATGTATTTGTAACAATCATTGTTTCTGATGATGTAAATAAAATTAAAGCAGAATATCCGGGAAAAACAATAGCAACAAACCCTTCAGAATTGCGACGTTCTTTCGATTATTATTCGAAGTCCGGAACAATATTGGTAGAAGATTTGAAGATTACATACGATTCGCCACACGTACCGATGAATACGAAGGAATTTCTCGAATATATTTTTAAATACACACCCGGAGGCAACTGAGACACATCAATTCTCACTTTCCCCCTTTGGCAAAGGGGATTTGAAGAATAAATTATCTAGAATATTCAACTTTCCTCCCCGGCAAAAGCGGGACCAAGAGGGATTTCCTACACCCACTGCCAAAAAGTGTTGTAAATGCTAATCGCTCCCTTCACTCCGCTCAGACTAACAACTTGCTTTCCCCCTCCAATAGACTTTTTATTACTCTATCTAATATTACTGCGCCCATGCTTATTCTTTGAAAAACTTCCACAAGCAAAGCCATAACATTACCACCATCACAAATAAATTAGAAGTCTTTCCCCCGCCAAACATACACAATTACATTAAAAAAATAATTACATCTCGCAAAGATTAGAATTTTACACCACCACACTTACATCCGATTAAACTAAATTCCCCACACACCGAGAAAGCTTTTTCCAATTTGAGCAAATTATTGAAAAAATTAAGCGGATTTTTTCTATTTTTGCACTTTGGGATAAACAATTTATACAAGTAAAGCAGACTAAAATATGGCATTGTTCAAATTATTCTCAAACGATGTTGCGATAGACCTCGGTACCGCCAATACACTTATTTGGATGAAAAATAAGGGCATCGTACTCGACGAGCCCACCATTGTGGCATACGACCGCACAACCAAAAACATCATCGCAATCGGACACGAAGCACAAGCGATGGTAGGCAAGACCCACAAAGAAATCGTAATCATTCGCCCACTACGCGACGGCGCCATTGCAGACTTCGAAATCACCGAAGGCATGCTGCGAGCATTCATACGCAAAGTTTCCATGTCATGGCAACCCGCACGCCGCGTTGTAGTCTGCGTCCCATCCGGCATCACCGAAGTAGAAAAGCGAGCCGTTCGCGACAGCTGCGAACACGCCGGCGCCAAAGAAGTCCACCTCATCGCCGAGCCAATGGCTTCAGCAATCGGCATCGGACTAAACGTCCACGACCCCATCGGAAACATGATAGTTGATATCGGCGGCGGAACCACCGAAATAGCAGTAATAGCCCTATCGGGCATCGTAACCGACGAATCAATCCGCATCGCCGGCGACGAAATGACCGAATCCATAACCCAATACTTCCGACGCACACACAATATACTCATCGGCGACCGAACAGCCGAAACAATAAAATGCGCCGTCGGCTCCGCCCATCCCCTCGAAGAAGAAATCGAAATCGAAGTCAAAGGACGCGACCTCGTAACCGGTATCCCAAAAATGATTAACGTCACCTCAGTAGAAATCCGCGAAGCACTATCAGAAGCCGTAAACGAAATCGTCGGCGCCGTACGCAAATTACTCGAACGCACCCCCCCCGAACTTTCCGCCGACATCTACGAACGCGGCATCATGCTAACCGGCGGCGGCGCCCTACTAAAAGGACTCGACGAAAGACTCCGTATCGAGACAAGCCTCCCCGTTCACGTTGCCGAAGACCCCCTGACCGCCGTCGTCCGCGGCACAGGCAAAGTACTCGAAAACCTGAGCGACTACACCTCGGTACTCATAAAAAGCTCCCGTTTCTGACAAAAGCAAAAGGTTGAACCCCGTAAACATTATCCCGCCCGCACATGCAAAATTTGATTGATTTCGTTGCCCGCTTCAAAGAACTAATAGCATTCACCGCTCTGGTCATCATCGCCTTATCCCTCATTTCAATCGGCAACGTCTCCCAAATCGGAGGATTCAGAGCAATTTTAATCGGCACCG